>JBBAUC010000070.1:0-13724 GCA_040398485.1 Roseomonas sp.
AAGAAATGGGGTTTGATAGCTGCTTCATTTCGGACCATTTCCAGCCCTGGAAACACACAGGCGGGCACGCGCCGAATTCGCTTGTGTGGCTTGGCGCGCTTGGCGCGCGTACGCGGCGCATGGTGATTGGCACCAGCGTGCTGACGCCAACCTTTCGCTATCATCCTTCCATCGTGGCGCAGGCTTTTGGCACCTTGGGTTCGATGTTTCCAGGCCGCGTTATTCTTGGCATCGGTACCGGTGAGGGGCTGAATGAGGTCCCTTCCACCGGCCAGCCCTGGCCGGAATTCAAGGAACGCTTCGCCCGCATGCGCGAAGCCGTTCAATTGATGCGCAAGCTTTGGACCGAAGAACGCGTGAGCTTCGAAGGCCAGTATTACCGAACCGAACACGCCACGATTTATGATCGGCCTGAGACTCCCGTACCGATTTATGTCGCCGCTGCAGGCGCCATGGTCGCGAAATATGCCGGCCGCGCCGGCGATGGTTTTATCTGCACCAGCGGCAAGAAGCCAGAACTCTACACGGAAACGCTGTTGCCGAATGTTGTCGCAGGGCTGGAAGCCGCCGCTGCGCCCAAGCCCGATTATGATCGCATGATCGAAGTGAAGGTTTCCTTCGACACGGACAAGCAGCGCGCCCTGGAAGATACGCGCCATTGGGCGGCATTGGCACTTTCGCCAGAAGAAAAAATGTCAGTGGAAGACCCGGTTGAAATGGAGCGCCTGGCCGATGCGCTGCCCTTGGAACGTGCGGCCAGTCGTTGGATTGTCTCAAACGATCCGGAAGAGCATGTGGAGCGTATCGGTTATTACGTCGGCCTCGGCTTCCGCCATTTGGTGTTTCATGCGCCAGGGCCGGATCAGGCACGGTTTCTGCGGCTTTATGGGGAGCAGGTGCTGCCACTGCTGCGCCGACGCTTCGCTTGAAAGCCGGCCTGCAGCTTTTTGCGCTGCCTGACCTGCCCATGGTGCAGGCGGGTGATGATCTGGCGGCATTGCTATCTGCGGCCATGGCGCGCGCTGGCTTGGCGCCAGAACCGGACGATGTGCTGGCCATTGCGCAAAAAATCGTGAGCAAGGCGGAAGGGCGGAGCATTGCGCTGGCCTCCGTTCAGCCGTCCGCAGCAGCGCACGAACTTGCCCAACAAACCGGCAAGGATGCGCGGCTGGTCGAATTGATCCTGTCTGAATCTGAACACGTAGTGCGCGCGCGGCCCAATTTGATCATCGTTAAGCATCGGCTTGGCTTTGTCATGGCGAATGCTGGCATTGACCAATCCAATGTTGGTGAAGATGGCTACGCATTGCTTCTGCCGCGTGATCCCGATGCCAGCGCGGCGGCGCTTTCCGCGCGGCTTGGCCTGCCCGTGGTGATCACGGATAGTTTTGGGCGCGCTTGGCGGCGCGGCACGGTGGGTGTTGCGATTGGCGCGGCGGGCCTGCCGGCACTGCGCGATTTGCGTGGCCTGCCGGATTTGTTTGGCCGCACCTTAATGGTCAGCATCACGGGCTTCGCCGATGAAATCGCCGCCGCAGCGGGCTTGGTGATGGGGCAGGGCGCTGAGGGTCAGCCGGCCGTGTTGCTCCGCGGTTTGTCCTGGTCCGGCGCTGTGAACCCCGCCGCCGAATTGCTTCGCCCCGCGCAGGAGGATCTTTTCCAGTGATCATCGCGCTTTCCGGCGGCATTGGCGGGGCGAAGTTGGCACTTGGTCTTTCGCGCATTTTGCCGCCCGAGGAATTGCTGATCATTGCCAATACCGGCGATGATTTCGAACATTACGGGCTCACGATCTGCCCGGATACGGATACGCTGCTCTATACCCTCGCTGGGTTGGATAATCCCCAGCTTGGTTGGGGGCGCGCGGATGAAAGCTGGGCTTTCATGCAAACTCTCGCCACGCTTGGCGGGGCGGATTGGTTTCGCCTCGGCGATCGCGATTTGGCGCTGCATGTGCTCCGCAGTCATCGCCTGCGTGCGGGTGACTCGCTCTCCGCCATCACGGATGATTTCCGTCAGCGCTTCGGGATCGGCCCACGCATTCTGCCGATGAGTGATGATCCCGTGCGCACAAAAATCGGCACGGATCAGGGGTGGCTGGATTTCCAGGATTGGTTTGTGCGGCTACGTGCTGCACCCCTGGCACGTGCAGTGAAATTCGCCGGCGTTGAACAGGCGCGCCCGCAACCGGTGTTGCTTGAAGCGCTGCGCGCGCAGCCGCGCGGTATTGTGATTTGCCCGAGCAATCCTTTCATCAGCATTGAACCCATCCTCGCCGTGCCGGGTTTGCGAGATGCCATCGCCGCATCTGGCGCGCCGGTGGTGGCCGTGTCGCCCATCATTGCGGGGCAGGCGGTGAAGGGGCCAACCGCGCGCATGTTTGAAGCCCTTGGCGTCACGCCCAGTGCCGCTGCTGTTGCCGCACGCTATGGCGATTTGCTCGATGGTTACGTGATGGAACACGGCGATGATGGTGCTGGCATCACGCCGCGTGTGTTTCATGCGGCGACATTGATGCGCGACTTGACCGACAAAACTGCCCTCGCGCGGCAGGTGCTGGCGGCGATTGAAGCGCTCAGATGAAGCCCTGGGCCATTCTGCCGGTGAAGGAAATGGTCGAGGCAAAACAGCGCTTGGCGCCTTTGCTGTTACCTGGAGAACGTATTGCGCTGATGCAGGTGATGTTGCGCGATGTGCTGGCGGCGCTATCGGCGGCGCAAGGCTTGGCCAGCATTGCACTGGTCACGATTGATCCCTGGGCGCAAGCGCTGGCACAGGAGCACGGCGCGCGGATCATCACCGAAGGCGCGCGGGAAGGTCATACCGGCGCGGTGACCTCTGCTGCGGCAGTGTTGCAGGCGGAAGGTGCCGCGGCCATCCTTACCTTGCCGGGCGATGTTCCCGCCGTGAAAACGCCAGAGATCGAGGCACTCATCGCAGCGGCAAGCGCGCCGCCCGCCTTCATCATTGCGCCCGCGCATGATGAACTGGGCTCGAACGCCATTCTGATGTCACCGCCCAACGCGGTTAAGTTGCGCTTCGGTGAAGACAGCTATTTCCCGCAGCTGGCCGCAGCACGCGCGGCGGGCATCGCACCACAGATCCTGCACCTGCCGGGCATTGCGATGGATATTGACCACCCCTTCGATATCGCGCGCTTCGCCGGCATTCCGGAAGCCAAATCCACGCAAACCCTGACTTGGTTGCAGCAAAACGGCATTCTTGGCCGACTAGCCTAATCGCCCGCCAATAAAACACGCTTGCGCGGTGCGGTCTGCACCATGGGCGCAAGGGGCGCCGCAATGCGCGAAGTCTGTTCGCGCTCACGCGCAACGGCACCATAGGTTGTGCTGCGCTGCATCGGCTGCCGTCCGATGGAAAGGATCAGGCGTTCCATTGCTGCGGGTGGAAATTCCTGGCCGTGCTCCGTGCCGGCGGCGCGGCTGATGCTTTCATTCATCAACGTGCCGCCCAGATCATTTGCGCCTGCTTGCAAAGCCATCGCCGCCCCTTCGGGGCCCATCTTCACCCAGCTTGTCTGGATGTTAGTGAAGTGCGGATGGAGCACGAGCCGTGCGACGCTGTGCATCAGCAGCGCCTCGCGAAAGCTTGGGCCGCGGCGCGCCAGGCCGCGCAGATACATGGGCGCCTCCATATGCACGAAAGGCAGAGGCACAAATTCGGTAAAGCCGCCGGTTTGCGCTTGCAAATCGCGCAGCACCAGCAAATGCCGCGCCCAATGCAAGGGCGCTTCCACATGGCCGAACATGATGGTGGCGGTACTGCGCAGCCCCAGCCCATGCGCGGCGCGCATCACCGCCTGCCATTCTTCCGTACTCACCTTATCCGGGCAGATGATGGCCCGTATTTCATCATCCAAAATCTCCGCCGCCGTGCCCGGTAAAGTGCCAAGCCCTGCATCACGCAGCCGCGCCACAAACGCCGAAAGCGAAAGTCCCAGCGTGCGCGCGCCCTGATGGATTTCCAGCGCGGAGAAGGCATGGATATGCATCCCCGGCACGGCCTGCCTGATGGCGCGGCAAATCGCCTCATAGGTCGCGCCGGTATATTCCGGGTGGATGCCGCCTTGCAGGCAGACTTCGGTGGCACCGCGCGCCCAGGCTTCCTTGGCGCGACGGGTGATTTCCGCATGGTCAAGATCATAGGCCGGGCCGCGCAAGGCTTCATGCGTCTTGCCCTTGCTGAAGGCGCAGAAGCTGCAACGATAGGTGCAGATATTCGTGTAGTTGATGTTCCGATTGACGACATAGCGCACGGTATCGCCTGCAACTGCCTGCCGCAGCCGATCGGCGGCCGCCATGACATGCGCCTGATCCGCATCCCGCGCAGCGAATAGCGTTTCAATCGCCGGCGTATCAAGCCTTTCGCCCTGCGCGGCGCGTTCCACCAAGGCTGACAGCGCTGCATCAGCCGTAGCCAGCAATGGTGCTGCAAGACGCGGCAGAGTCAGCGCACCAGGCGACCAATCATCGCCGCGCGCAAATCCCGCCGCGTCACTGGCACGCAGCAGGGCGGTTGCGATGCGCGGTGCAAACCATTCACGCGGCGCGCGCAAATAGGCGGGATAAGCGGGCAGACGCTGCACCAGCACCTTGCCCATGCTCGCGGTTTTATCGGCAAGCGTTGCAATCGCAGGCCAGGGCGCTTCCGGATTCACATGATCCGGCGTCACGGGCGAAATGCCGCCCCAATCATTGATGCCGGCTGCGATCAGCCGCGGATAGGTGCCGGGGGAAAGATTGGGTGGCGCCTGGATATTCGCCTGCGCGCCGAGAATGATGCGCGCTGAGGCAATGGTCCAAAGCAGATCATCCAAATCGGGCTCATCCGCCTCGGCACGCTTGGTGCGCGGCTTGGCGCGGAAGTTCTGAATGATGACTTCCTGCACATGCCCATAGCGGGCGTGGCTTTCCGCAATGGCGCGCAAGGCTTCCAGACGTTCCGCGCGGGTTTCACCAATGCCGATCAGAATGCCGGTGGTGAAGGGAATCTGCGCCTCACCTGCCTGTTTCAGCACCTCAAGCCGGACAGCCGGGTGCTTGTCCGGGCTGCCATGATGCACACCGCCGGGCTCGCAAAGTCTTTCGCTGGTGCTCTCCAGCATGATGCCTTGGCTGGCCGTCACTTCTCGTAAGGCGCCAAGTTCAGCCGCCGTCATCACGCCGGGATTAGCATGGGGCAGAAGCCCTGTTTCGCGCAGCACCAGATCACACATGGCCACCAGGTATTCGATGGTGCTGGCATGGCCCATTTCCGCCAAGGCGTCGCGCGCCTGGCGCCAGCGCAATTCGGGCTTATCGCCCAGCGTAAACAGCGCTTCCGTGCAACCTTCCTTGGCGCCGGCGCGCGCAATCGCCAGCACTTCGTCTGGCGTCAGATACGCCGCACGTCCCGCACGGGGTTTTTCGGCGAAGGTGCAGTAATGGCAGACATCGCGGCAGAGCTTGGTCAGCGGAATGAAGACCTTGCGCGAATAGGACAGCACGGGCCCATGCCCGGCATCGCGCAAAGCCGCGGCTTCTTGCATCAATTCCGCCAGTGGCGTTCGTTCAAGCCTGTCCTGCACCCTTGCCATCCTCCTTCCCCTGGCCCCATCGTGTGGGAAGGCCGCGCCAGATGCAATGCGCGGGGATGGGAGGCCCAAAATGCAAATCGGTTTCAACGCCCCAACTGCCGGCCCGCTCGCCACACCTGAGGCGATTACGCGGCTTCTCCAGGGCGGTGAGGCCATGGGCTATGCCTATGCCACCTTCAGCGACCATGTGGTGATCCCGACTGATATTCACGCCATCTACCCCTATTCGGATAATGGCGAATTTCCCGCTGGTGCGCGCGGCGGGCGGCATGAACAATTGACCGAGGTGATGTTCGCCGCCGCACGCACCAATACGCTGCGGCTGGTGACATCGGTCATGGTGGTGCCGCATCGCCCGGCGGTGCTGACGGCGAAAATCCTGTCCACGATTGATATATTCTCGAATGGCCGCCTTACGCTTGGCATTGGTGCGGGCTGGTTGAAGGAGGAATTTGAAGCGCTCGACGCGCCGGATTTCGCCGCGCGTGGCAAGGTGACGGATGAATATATCCTGGCCGCGCGGGAATTATGGACTGCGGCCGATCCGCAGTTTCAGGGTGAATTTGTTTCCTTCGATAAAATCAGCTTTGAACCCAAGCCCGTGCAACCGGGCGGCCCGCCGATTTGGGTGGGGGGTGAAAGCGGCCCGGCGCTGAGGCGCACGGCGCGGCTGGGCGATGCCTGGTATCCCATCGGTACGAATCCGGCTTTTCCACTGGACAGCCTGGCCCGCTACAAGACGGCCGTCGCCAAGCTGCGTCGCTTGACTGCCGAGGCCGGGCGGGATCCCGCCTCTGTCGGGCTTTCACTCCGCGTGCAAAAGTTCGGCGCCGAATTGCCCGCCCTGGCGCGTGATGGGGAACGGCATTTGTTCTCGGGTAGCGCAGGACAGATAGTGGAAGACATACACGCATTGCGCGCGCTGGGAGTCTCGGCGATTGATTTCAACTTCCTCGGTCGTACGGTCGAAAAAGTGCTGGACCAGATGGAGGGCTTCCGCACTTCGGTGATGGCGAGGATCTGACCCATGCGCCTTGGCATGACGCTTGGCATGACCGGCACCATTGATATGGCGCTGGTGCTGGAAGCAGAAAGACTTGGCTTCACCATGGTGTGGTGCGGCGAAAGCTACGGGTCTGATGCCGTGACGCCGATCACCTGGGTGCTGGCGCAAACCACAAAAATCAAGGCGGGCACAGGCATTATGCAAATGCCGGCGCGCAGCCCCGCCTGTGCCGCTTCCACGGCGATGACGCTGCAATCCTTATCGGGGGATCGCTTTCTATGCGGCGTTGGCCCTTCCGGGCCGCAGGTGGTGGAAGGCTGGCATGGGCAGGCTTATGGCAGCCCGATTGTGCGCACACGCGAATATATTGACATCATGCGCGCCATCATCGCGCGCGAAAGACCCCTGGAATATCAGGGCACGCATTATCGCATTCCCTATGACGGGCCGGACGCGACAGGGCTTGGCAAGCCGCTGAAGAGCATTCTGCATGGCAAGCCGATGCGCTTTTACTGTGCGTCCATCACGCCAGGTGGCATGCGGCTGGCGGGTGAAATCGCCGATGGAAATTTGCCGATTTTCATGTCGCCAGAAAAAGCTGATCTGGTGATAAAGCCAACGCTGGAAGGCATTGCGAAGGCCGCCACGCCGCGCGCCTTAAGTGATTTTGACATCGCGCCTTATACGAAGATCAGGCTGGGCGATGATCTGCAAGCCTGCCGTGATGCGGTGAAGCCGGAATTGGCGCTTTACATCGGCGGCATGGGCGCGGTCGGCAAGAATTTCTACAATGATTACTGCAAGCGCCTTGGCTTTCCCGATGCAGCAGCGGCGATCCAAAAGGCGTTTCTGGCCGGGCATCGCAAGGAAGCGATTGCCGCGGTGCCGGATGCGCTGGTGGATGAAATCGCGCTGGTTGGCCCCGCGGATCGTGTGCGCGCGCGTTTGCGGGATTGGCAGGCGGCGGCGCGTGAGGGCAAGCTTAATACGCTGGTGCTGACGGGTGCCACGCAGGAAGCGCTGCGCTTGGCGGCGGAGACAGTACTTTAGTTCATCGCGCGAATCAGCGCCGCCCAGCGGTCCAATTCCGGCAAAATCTCATCGCGCTTGGCGGAAGCAAGGCTCAGCACCACGCGCGCAACACCAAGGTCGCGGTCGGCCAGCAGCGCATCGCGGTCTTCCTTCACGCCCCAGATGGTGATGGGCAAATCTTCTTCGCGCCGCCCGGCCTCAGTGACCAATTGGCGGAATTGCGGGATCAACGCACCTACATCGGCATAGTGCTTGCGCACACGATGCGGCATCCAGCCATCGCCATAGCGCACCGCGCGCTTCGCACCCCAGGGGTAGGCACCGCCCACAATGATCGGCGGATGCGGCTTTTGCAGCGGCTTCGGGCCGGTTTCCATCGGCGTGAAATTGACGAATTCGCCGGCGTAGCTTGGCTGGGCTTGGGTCCAGATCGCCTTCATCGCCTCAATCCGTTCGCGCGCCAGTTTGTGACGCGAGGCGAAGACGGTGCCGTGATTTTCAATCTCATCCTGGTTCCAGCCATTGCCGACACCAAAAAGAAAGCGCCCGCCGGAGATATGATCAATCGTCGCAACTGCTTTCGCGGTCTGGATCGGGTCGCGCTGCACAACCAGGCAAATTCCTGTGCCGACAAGCAATTTCTTGGTGGCGGCCGCGGCGGCGGTGAGTGTCACGAAAGGGTCCATCACCTCATAATATTCGCGCGGCAAGGCGCCGCCGCCCGGATAGGAAGCGGTGCGCGCCAGCGGAATATGGGAATGTTCCGGCGCCCAGAGACTGTCAAAACCGCGTTCTTCCAAAGCCACGGCCAATTCGCTGGGCGACATGGAATAATCGGTGAAGAACATGGCAGCGCCGATTTTCATGTGATCCTCCCTTGGTCAGGCGGAAGGCTGGCCCGGTGCGGGCCGGCAGGCAAGCCCCGAACCCTTGCCGAAGCCGGCCCGTGCCCCCAAAGAAGGTCGCGAAAGGATCACCGCAATGCTGCCAAGCCACGGACGCTACACTTATCACCCCTGGCGGGACCGCGCGTCCTATGCCTGGCCGGGCGGGGCGAAGCTTGCGGTGTATCTTGGCCTCAATCTTGAACATTTCGCCTTTGGCGAGGGCTTGGGTGCAGAACTGGCGCCCGGCGGGCCGCAGCCCGATGTGTTGAATTACGCCTGGCGGGATTACGGCAATCGCGTTGGCGCCTGGCGGCTGCTTGAACTGTTTGATGAAATGCAGATGCCCGCGACCGTGCTGCTGAATAGCGCCATGTATAATTACGCGCCGGCTTTGCTTGCCGCGCATCGTGCGCGAGGCGATGAATTCGCGGGCCATGGACGGACCAATTCGGAACGCCAATCCATTCTGCCGGAAGCCGAGGAAGCGGCGCTGATCACTGAAAGCAGCGCCGCCATCACCAAACATGAAGGCAAGGCGCCGCTCGGCTGGCTTTCACCCTGGATTGCGGAAAGCCGTACCACGCCTGATCTGCTGGTGGAAGCGGGCTATCGCTATACGCTCAATTGGTGCGCGGATGATGCGCCGATCTGGATGACAACCCGCGCCGGCAAGCTGCTCGCCATTCCCTATCCGCAGGAGGTGAATGACATTCCCTCAATCATCGGGCGCAAGGACGGCGCTGAGTATTTTGCAGATATGATCCTGGATGATTTTGAGGAAAGGCGCCGGCAAATCGCCGATGGCAAGCCGCAAGTGATGGGGATTGCGCTGCACCCCTATCTGGTTGGCCAACCCTATCGGATGCGGCATTTGCGCCGCGCGCTGGCACATATCACCGCGCGGCGTAGTGATATTTGGATCACCACCGCCGGGGCGATCTATGATCATGTTTTGACGCTGCCCAAGGGCAGCATTCCGGGGGAATAACATGCGCCATCTTCTGCTTGTTGCGTTGTTGGCACTTGGTGCCTGCACTACCCAGCCTGGGCCGAACACGCCCGCCACCGTGGGCCAGGTTGATCTGGCCCGCTATGCTGGGCTTTGGCATGAAGCCGCGCGCTTCCCGACCAGTTTTCAGGATAGCAGCCGTGTGCGCTGTGAAGCTGTGACGGCGCAATATACGCTCCGCCCCGATGGCGCGGTGGATGTGGTCAATCGCTGCCGCAATGCCGCTGCCGATGGGGCGATGCGCAACGCCACCGCGATTGCGCGCAGCGCCAGCCCAGGGAATGACCGGCTGCGCGTCAGCTTCTTCTGGCCCTTCTTTGGCGATTACTGGATTATTGGGCTTGATCCTGATTATCGCTGGGCGGTGGTGGGCGCACCACGACGCGATTACCTTTGGGTGCTGTCGCGCGCGCCAGTGATGGCGGAAGCGGATTACGCGGCGGCGGTGGCGATTGCGCGGCGGGAAGGGTTTGCGGTGGAGAAGTTGCAGCGAACGGTGCAGCCGTGATGGCCGGGAAAATCCTGCGCCTGATTTAACCCCCAGCCTCCGCCACCTGACGCGGGCGCCAGATCGCGTCATGCGTCACCTGCGCGATAGGCCGCGCGCCATCCGCCAGTACCAGCGCATCAATCGTCACAATGCGATGCCCCTTACGGTCAATATTGGCGATGATGCGCCCGCGCGCAGTCAGGCTTTCACCAAGCCGCGCTTCGCTGTGAAAGCGGAGTTTGCTGCCAATGTGTATCCACGGTCCCAGCATGACATTTTGCGTGAGGAGCCAATTGCACATGCGCAAGATCAGGCCCGGATGGGCAATGCCCAGTTCAGCATAAAGCGGCGCGGTTTCACGCACATCACGCAGGTAATCGCCCAAGACCTGCGACGTCAGCGCCAAGGCGTGCGTCCCAAGCCAAAGCCCAGGCGCCAAGCTTTCATCACTGGCTTTGGGCCGTGTTTCGCGCGGTGATGCGGCGGGCCAATCGGCAAGGGAAATTGCCGCGGGGGGCGATGCCGGCAGCCGCGCAAAACCCGCCGCGCAGGAAACGCCTTCGCTTTCCACCGAAAGCACAAGCCCATCCGCTTCTGGCACCGCAGTGACGGTCGCGATGCGGCCATCATAAACCGGCTTTTGGAAGCCTGCCGAAACTTCCCCCCGGCTTAGGAAATCGCGGCCCCATTTTTCCACCGGCGGGTTGCAGCAATAAGCGAAAACCTCCACCCCCGGCACCAGCCCGCCGGTAAAGCCAAAGCGTTGTGCCGTCGCATCATCATGAATGCGATTTTCGGAAGCGTGGGAGAGGTTATAGGCCTCAACCCGATAGGTCATGCTCATGCCAGCAACCCTATCAGGCTTCGCGCGCCTTGCCATGGGTGCCCATGGCCGGGGCCGGATCAAAGATGTCCTTCGCGTCGGAAGGAATAATGCCGGCCATTGCCGATGATCAAATGGTCATGCAGCACAATGCCAAGCGTGGTCGCGGCCTGGCCGACCTCTCGCGTCATGTCCACATCCGCACGGGAAGGGCTGGGATCGCCCGACGGGTGATTATGCACCAGGATCAGCGCTGTTGCCTGCAATTCCAAGGCGCGGCGGACCACTTCGCGCGGATAGACTGGTGTGTGATTGACCGTGCCCTTGGCCTGCGCCTCATCAGCGATCAGCCGGTTTTTGGCATCCAGGAATAGGATGCGGAATTGCTCGATCCGCTCCCGCGCCAGCACTGCGTTCAAATAGGCGAGCAGCTTTTCCCAGTTGTTCAAAACGGGGCTGTCGCGCACTTCTTCCCGCGCCAAACGCAATGCGGCAGCCTGAATGCAACGCAGCGCGGCGATGCCGGCCTCCCCCAAGCCCTCAATCTGGCCGAGTTCCTGCACCGGCGCACTGATGGCCCCGGCGAAGGACCCAAAGCGCCCCAGCAGGGCGCGGGCGATAGGCTTGGTGTCGCGCCGGGGCAAAGCCAGGAACAGCACCATTTCCAGCAATTCGTGATCCAGCAGCGCATCCGGCCCGGCGCGCAGCAGCTTTTCGCGCATGCGGGCGCGATGTCCCAAATGGCCGGGCGGGGCCTCGGCCTCATCGGTGACAAGCTCCAGCCCAGGCAGGGCGCTGGCCTCAGCGAGGCCCTTGGTTTTGCGGATAGGCATGTTCCAACCTGTTGGCGCATTGAAAGGCGCGCGAAATTAGATGGATCAATAAAACCTATGGTAGAAATTTACCAGCCAAAAACAACGCGACCCATGATCCGGCCGGGCAGCAAGGTAAAGGCACCGGTCACCAGCAGGGCGCCCAGATAGAGCCCGATCATGGAACTACGATGCTGGCTTATCCGGCCCCGCCGCGCCGATACCACTGCGGCCGCCAAAAGGCAGATAGTGATCGCCGAAATTCCATGAATCCAACTGAAGCGCCCTGGTCCGGCAACCCCAGTGATGCTGAAGGAAGAAAGCGCCACAACCGCCAGGAGCACGACCCAGCACCAACCAAGCAGCCGATGGGCAGCGGTGCCCTTACGGCCAATGAATTGCACCAGGCCAAGCACAATAGCAGCCAAAGCCGCTGCCACATGGGCCTGCACCAGCCATGGTGCGGCCAGCAACGGCGCCAGGTTCATCCGCTATAGGGCGGCTTGTGCATGCCTGCCGGGGAAAGGGTGAAAATCTCCACCCCGTTATCCGTCACCGCCACCATGTGTTCGAATTGGGCGGAAAGGGACCGGTCGCGCGTCACGGCGGTCCAGCCATCATCTAGGATTTTCACCTCGGGCCGGCCCGCATTCACCATGGGCTCCACAGTAAAGAACATGCCGGGCTTCAGCTTCGGCCCTTCGCCGGGGCGGCCGAAATGCAGGATATTGGGCGGTTCATGGAAGTGCCGGCCAATGCCATGGCCGCAAAAATCCCGCACCACGCTGAAGCGGTGCTTTTCCACATGTACCTGAATGGCGTGCCCGATATCGCCCAAAGTCGCCCCGGGGCGGATGGCCGCGATGCCCTTCATCATGGCTTCATAGGTCACATCCATGAGAAGCTTGGCCTTGGTGGAGGCTTCCCCGGCCACATACATGCGGCTGGAATCGCCATGCCAGCCATCCAGGATCACGGTGACATCAATATTGATGATATCGCCATCCACCAGCACGCGGTCCCCCGGAATGCCATGGCAGACCACGTGATTTACCGAAGTGCAGGAAGATTTCGTGTAGCCCCGATAGCCAAGCGTCGCCGGAATCGCGCCGCGTTCCACCATGTAATCATGGCAGAGCTTATCAATCTCCCCGGTCGAAATGCCTGGCCGCACATGGGCCGTGATCATATCGAGCGCCTCGGCCGCAAGCTGCCCCGCGCGGCGCATGGCCGCGAAATCCTCAGGCTTGTGGATGGTGATGCGGCGAGATTCGCCGCCTTGCTGCTCCATGGCGTCTCAAGGCTCGTGAATGTTGCAAGCGCAAAATGCGCTGTGGGGCGGCAGGATGCAAGGCTTCACTGTGGTTTGCCGGCTTTCTCGCCCGTGCTGATTTCCTGCGCGCCCAAGGCATCCGCAAGCCGCGCCGTGGCACTGCCAGGCCGCGCCGGCTTTTGCTGGCTGGGGGAGGGTGCCCAACCGGTCAGCACCAAAAGCCTGAGCGGCAGGTCAACCTCGGCGCCGCCAAGCCGTGCCGCTGCCATAGGGAACAGCGCGCGCGGCGGGGTTCGCCCATCACGCGCCAGCACGGCATTCGCCTCACCAGCCGCGCGGAGATCAGCGAAAATGCCAAAGGCGGATTTGTACCGCAGCGCCATATCCTCGGCATCCGCAACCGGCAGCGCAAAGCCCGCGCGCTGCAACAGCGCCGCGCCATCGCGCAATTCCGGGAAGGGGGAGATGCGGGGCGATATGCCGCCGCGCAATTCCGCCTCAGCCTCGGCCAGCGCTGAACGCAGCGCGCCAAAGCTCGGCAGGCCAGGCAGGCTTGCCAGGAATAGGCCATCGGGGGCCAGCACACGGCGGATTTGGATCAGCGCCCCCGGCAGGTCATTCACCCAATGGAGTGAGAGGGAAGCGACCACCAGGTCAAAAGCGCCTTCCGCAAAGGGCAGGAATTCCTCATCCGCTGCCACGGGAAGGCCGCCGCCACGCGCCGCCATGCCGGGCGCCAGATCAGCCGAGACGATGAAGGGAATGCCGCGTGCCGCCAGCTTCGGCGCCACAAAGC
>JBBAUC010000071.1:0-13598 GCA_040398485.1 Roseomonas sp.
AGGATATGCCATGAACTGGATCAGCGATTGGGCCCTGCCGAAGATCCAGGGCCTGTTCAAGCGGGAATCGCCAGAAAACCTATGGCATAATTGCCCTGCCTGCCAGCAGATGATCTTCCATCGAGACCTGGAAAAGGCGTTGCGCGTTTGCTCCCATTGCGGGCATCACATGCGCCTCGGCGCCGTCCAGCGGCTGGAAGCCACCCTGGACCCTGGCTTTTCGCGCATTGAATTGCCCAAGGCGCCGGCTGATCCGCTGCGTTTTCGTGATCAACGCCGCTATGCGGATAGGCTACGCGAAAGCCAAACCAAGACAAGCATGGATGATGCGATGGCCGTGGCGCATGGCACCATCAACGGGCACCGTGCGGTTGTCGCCGCTTTTGAATTCGCCTTCATGGGCGGGTCCATGGGCGCCGGCGTGGGTGAGGCCATTGTCACCGCCGCCAAGCTTGCCGTGCTGCAGAATGCGCCGCTGATCGTGTTTACCGCTTCGGGCGGGGCGCGCATGCAGGAAGGCGCCGTCAGCCTGATGCAAATGCCCCGCACAGTGATTGCAACGCGCATGGTGAAGGAAGCCGGCCTGCCCTTCATTACCGTGTTGTGCGACCCGACCACGGGCGGTGTCACGGCCAGCTTCGCCATGCTGGGCGATATCCAAATCGCTGAGCCAGGTGCCCTGATCGGCTTCGCCGGCGCGCGCGTGATTGAACAGACAGTGCGCGAAAAATTGCCGGAAGGCTTTCAGCGCGCCGAATACCTGCTGGAACACGGCATTCTGGATATGGTGGTGAAGCGTGGCGAGATGCGCGAAACCTTGGCGCGCGTCATATCCCTGCTGCGAGAACCCTTGCTTGTCCGCAGTGACGAAGAAGCCGAAGCCGCGGCGCCAGCCGAATAATTCCCTTGTCCCGCGCTGAAGCGATTGTGGAGCGTCTGCATACGCTCCACCCCAAGCTTATTGATCTGAGCCTGGGCCGGATGGAGGCTTTGCTGGCCAAGCTCGGCAATCCGGAACGGCGCCTGCCGCCGGTCATTCATGTGGCGGGGACGAATGGCAAGGGCTCAACCTGCGCTTTTCTGCGCGCCATCGGCGAAGCGGCGGGGCAGCGCGTGCATGTCTATACCTCGCCCCATCTGGTGCATTTTCACGAACGCATCCGGCTTGCGGGCGACTACGTGACGGATGAGGCGCTGACCGCGACGCTGGAAGAAGTGGAAGCAGTGAATGCGGGCGCGCCGATCACGGTGTTTGAAGTGACCACGGTGGCGGCTTTTGTGCTGTTCAGCCGTGTGCCGGCTGATTTGCTGGTGCTGGAAGTGGGGTTGGGCGGACGGCTGGATGCGACGAATGTCGTGCCGCGCCCGGCGGCATCCGCCATTACCTCCATTTCCATGGATCACATGGATTTCCTAGGCGATACGCTGGCCAAAATCGCGGGGGAGAAAGCCGGGATCATGCGCGCTGGCGTGCCTTGCGCCACAGGCGCGCAGGCCGCGGCAGCGCTGGAAGTGATCAGCGCCACCGCAGCCGAACGCGGCGCACCGCTGTTACGGCGCGGGCAGGATTGGTTTTCTGAGGCTACGCCCGAGGGTCTGCACTACCGCGATGCCGCAGGCGCGTTGAGCCTGCCGCCGCCGGGGCTGATAGGACCGCATCAGGCGGATAATGCCGGCATTGCCATCACGGCGTTGCGTGCCGCTGGCTTGCCTTGGTTGAATGATGCAGCGATTGCTGAGGGCATCGCCAAGGCGTCCTGGCCCGCGCGGTTGCAGCGCCTTTCGGGTCGGCTTTCTGCGCTGCTGCCAACAGGTTTTTCGCTCTGGCTTGATGGCGGGCATAATGCCGGGGCGGGGCAGGCACTTGCCCAGCATTTCACGCAATGGCGCGATAAGCCTTTGCATCTTGTGATCGGCATGAAGCAAGGCAAGGCGAGTGCCGAATTCCTCCGCCCCTTGCTGCCCTTCGCCACCAGCATCCACGCCGTCGCCGAACCTGGTCAGCATCTGGCGATGAGTGTCGCGGATATCATCTCTGCCAGCGGTGGTGTCGCCGAACCAGGCCCAACAGTTGCGGAAGCACTTGGCAAAATTGCCGCGAAGGCCAAGCCGGGGCGCGTGCTGATTGCGGGAAGTCTTTATCTGGCGGGTGAAGTGTTGAAGGGTGATCTTGGTTAGAGATCAGCCGATCAACCCTCTGCCAGTTTCGATAATCGACTTCCTATTGCGTCCGGCGTGACAGCGAAACAGCGTAGGAAGAAGCGCGCGCCTGCAAGACCGGATCATTGCTCATTTCAATGCCTGGCGCCTGATCCAGGATCATGAAGCTGATCGGATCACAGGGCCCGCCGGGGCCGGCGGAAACTTCGGTGACGGTCAGGCGGCCAACAACAGCGCGCGGGCGGTCATCCGGCCAGGCGATGGTCGCATTCAGCAAATCATCGCCCTGCCCTGGGAATTGCAGCACCATGTCGAATTCGATGGGCGCGGTGGCAACGCGGCGGCGCAGTTCGTCGGCCAGATAATTATTGCCCTGGCTCTGCAATTGTTCCGCAGTCAGGCGCTCCACACCTGCGCGCGGTTCAAATACCCAGCGCGCCGGGCGCACCTGGCCATCCTGCCCGCGGAACATGAAGGTATTCACCCCCCAATAGGGCGTGGTGGCGAAGCTCGCCGGCGGCGCATTGGCGGCAAGGTAGCGGCCCTGATTGCCGACCGAAGGATTGGCCGCAACAAAGGCGGCGAAGGCGGCGGCGCGTTCAGGATTTGGCCTGCCCGTCGCAGGGTCATTCGCGCGCGCCAGCAGCCCATCCACCAGCGCTTGCGGCGTCGGCGACCCAAAGACCGGCGCTGAGATATTCGCCATTTCAAACAAATCACCGGAAGGCGCTTCGAAGCGGATGGAAAGGCCGCGCGTGCCACGCGCCGTGTCTGAGGCGTTGGGGTTGGCCCCGGCAACGCCAAACCGGATCAGCGCCGTATTGCGCTGGCCACTGAAGAATGGTGCCACCGAAAGCCTGGTGCCTTCAGCGGTGGCAACAAAATGCCCCGCCGCACAAACGCCCTTGGGGTGGCTTGGGCGATGGGTACGCACCGGCCCCAGCACCGCTTCAAAGGCGTCCACAATGGCGTCGGGGCTTGGTTGAGCCGAGGCTGAGTCAGGTGTGGCGAGGAATGCGGTGACAGCAAAAACCGCAGCCAGATTGCGCCAGCTTGGACGTATCGCAGGCATCACGATCTTCTCCCGGGTCAGTGATTTACAGAACATGTCTCCAGCGCTTCTCAGCGATGCCAGAGCAACACCAATTCCAGGACAACACTATCCAGGCGCCATTCACGGCAAGTCAAGCAATTTCGCTTGGCGCCGCCACGCTTACGCCTGCTTCCGCTCAATCAGACTACGCCTGATCTTCCGCCCGCGCTCGATGCGATCTTCAATGAAGCCCGCCTCACCCCTACGAATGGCGCGGCCAAAGGCATGCGCATCCTCGGAGAAACGCGACAGCATCTCAAGAACTGCTTCGCGATTATTCAGGAAAACATCGCGCCACATATCAACGTCCGATGCCGCGATGCGCGTGAAATCCCGAAAGCCGGATGCCGCGAATTTCAACACCGCTTCCTTGGTTTCTTCCGCCAGATCATCCGCCGTGCCGCAAATGGTGAAGGCAATCAGATGCGGCAGGTGGCTGACAATGGCGACAACCTTGTCATGCGTGATGGGGTCCATGGTCTCGATCATGGAACCGCAGCGCCGCCAAAGCTCCTTCACCTTTTCAACCGCCGCCGGGTCGCTTTCCGGCATTGGGGTCACGATGCAGTAACGGCCTTCGAATAATTCCGGAAAACCCGCATCGGGGCCGGAATGTTCGGTCCCTGCCATGGGATGCGCCGGCACCAGATGCACGCCGGCTGGCAGCAGCGGCGACAGATCTCGCACCACGCTGCCCTTGGTGGAACCGACATCGGTCAGCACCGCGCCGGGCGCCAAATGCGGCGCGATATGGCGCATGGCATCGGCATAGGCGCCAACGGGGATGCAGAAGATCACGCCGTCACAGCCTTCAACGGCGCGCGCCGCATCCGCTTCCACCACATCGGCCAGGCCCAATTCACGCACGCGCGCGAGCGTTTCCGGCCGGCGCGTTGTCACCACCAAAGTCTTCGCAATATCGCCGCGTTTTTTCGCCACGCGCGCAATGGAAGACCCGATCAGCCCAATGCCAACCAGGCAAAGCCGATTGAACAGCGGTTCAGCCATGTTGCGCCATGAAGGCAGCAATGGCGTCCGCCACCATATGGCATTCCTCACCCGTGCCGATGCTGATGCGCAGGCACATGGGCAGCCCATAGCCGCCCATGGCGCGCATGATCAGCCCGCGCGATTTCAGCGCCGCATCGGCAGCCTTGGCCTTCTCCGGAGATCCGAAATCCGCCAGCAGGAAATTGCCCTCACTCGGCCACACCTTCACGCCGGCGGCGGTCAGCGCTGCCGCCAGCTTGCCGCGCCATTCGGTATTGTGCGCGATGGATTTTTCGATCCAATCTGGTTCCTGCACGGCGGCAATGCCCGCCGCCATGGCCGCCGCATTGACATTGAAGGGCCCGCGCACGCGCGCCAGCACACCCACCACCGCTTCCGGCGCATAGGCCCAGCCAAGCCGCATGCCGCCCAGGCCGAATATCTTGGAGAAGGTGCGCGTCATCACCGTATTACCGCCACCCGCATCCACCAGCGCCGCACCCGCATCATAATCCGGGCGCGTCACGTACTCGGCATAGGCAGAATCAAGCACCAGCAGAATGTCATCGCGCAGCCCCGCGCGCAGCCGCACAATTTCGGATTGCGGCAGGATGGACCCTGTCGGGTTATTTGGATTGGCAAGACACACAAGCTTGGTGCGCGGCCCAACCGCGGCCAGCATGGCGTCCACATCCACGGTCAAATTGCGTTCCGGCACCTTGATGATCTGGCAACCAGCCCAGCGCCCGGTGATGTCATACATCATGAAGCCATGAGCGGACATCACAAGCTCGGTCCCCTCACCGCCATAGGCAAGGATCAGAAGCGCAAGCAATTCATCAGAACCATTGCCGCAGACAATCCGCGCGGGGTCGAGGCCAAAGCGCGCGCCAATCGCCTCCCGCAGCGCCTTGGCGCCACCATCCGGATAGCGATGTGCATCGGCGGCCATACCGGCAATGGCGGCAATGGCGCCGGGCGGCGGGCCGAAAGCGCCTTCATTGGATGAAAGTTTCACAATCCGGTTCACGCCGGGAATTTTCGATTCCCCGCCGACATAGGGTTCCACCGAAAGGATCGAAGGGCGCGGCATCACGGTCATGGCACATCTCCAGCAACTGGCACGGCATAGGTGCCCAGCAATACGCAGCGAAGGGCAGCAAGCCGCTCATCGCCTGCGGCAATAAACCCATCAATTTCGGCCAGCGCCAGGCTGCGCCCGCCCTGGCGCGCCAGGTACAGGATGCGCCCGGCAAGCCCTGCCTCGGTCAGCAGGCGGGCAAAGCTTTCGCGTGAGGCATCGGCGCTGCCTTCCAAGCGCAGCAGGCTGCGATCCTGGCCCGAGGCATCGGGCGGCACGGGAGCAACCACCAGCGCCGCATCGGCCCGCGCTGCATCAGCCAGGAAGGGCAGCCGCGCCACAATCGACAGCCGCGGTGCCTCCAGGCTTTGCCACCAGGCGCCTTCACCTTCGCCACTGGGGGCCGGCAGAACAGCGACCGAAGCCTCCCCAGTGCTGACGGCAGCAAGCGCTTGGGCAGGTGTCGCGCTGGCGCGCAGCGGGGTTTGCGTGCCAAAATGCTCGCGCGCCAGCGCCAGGCTCGGCGCCCCTCCATTGGATGCCGCGACGGCAGCGGTAAAGCCGCCCTGGATCGCGGTATGGGCCATGAAGATATGGCGCCAAATCCGCACCATGGCCCCGCGCGACAAGGCGCCCTCATGCCGCTCAAGCAGCCGGCGCAGCACCGCCGCTTCCCGCCCCGGCCGCAATGGAGACCCCGCGCCCGTCTTGGCGCGGCTGCCCGCCATGCGCGCCACCACGGCGGCGCGGCGCATCAGCAGATCATGCATCGCGTCATCCAGCGCATCTATTTCAGCGCGCAGCGCCTGAAGGGCGGGATCGGCAGAGGGGGTGGCAGGGGGTTTATCGTTCATGCGGGACCAGATTTTCTAGGCAGCAATAAACCGCACATGGCCGCGCGCCAAGCGCCCTAATGTGCCGAGCAGCCTCACACGCTAAGGTTGCGCCCCTGGTGAGGGGCAGCGTAATAGACTTTCCATGAGCCAAGCCATCGCCCCGCTGCCCGATGTGGACCATCAGGCTGCCCTATTTCCGGATGGGCTTGCGCTGGAATGCGGCGCGGTCATCGCGCCGCTGAAGGTCGCCTATCGCACCTATGGGCGGTTGAATGCGACGGCCAGCAATGCTGTGCTGATCTGCCATGCGCTGACGGGCGATCAATATGTCGCCGAAACCCACCCCATCACGGGCAAGCCCGGCTGGTGGGAAAATATCATCGGCCCCGGCCGGCCTTTGGATACGGATCGCTACTTCCTGGTTTGCGCCAATGTGTTGGGCGGCTGCATGGGCTCCACCGGGCCGCGCAGTGAAATGACGGATGCCGCTGGGCGTGGGCTTGGCCGGCCTTGGGGCACGGATTTTCCCTCGGTGACGATCCGCGACATGGTGCGCGCACAAAAGCGCCTGATGGAAAAGCTTGGGATCAGCCGCTGGCTTGCCGTGATTGGCGGTTCCATGGGCGGCATGCAGGTGCTGGAATGGGCCGCGACCTATCCGGAAGCGGTCTATGCCGCCGCCCCCATCGCCGCCGCTGCGCATCATTCCGCACAGAATATCGCCTTTCATGAAGTGGGGCGCGCTGCCATCCATTCAGATCCCGATTGGCGCGGTGGGCGCTATTGGGAAGCCGACATCATCCCAGCCAAGGGGCTATCGGTCGCGCGCATGGTCGCGCACATCACCTACCTCTCAGAAAAGGCGCTGACACGGAAATTCGGCCGGCGGCTGCGCGGTGCCGCGGCGCTGACCTTCCTTGAAGATGTGTTTGAGGTGGAGAGCTATCTCCGCCACCAGGGCTCCACCTTTGTGCGCCGCTTTGATGCCAATTCCTACCTGACCATCACCCGCGCCATGGATTTCTTTGATCTGGCCGCCGATCATGAAGGTGATCTGGCCAAGGCTTTTCGCGGGACCGGGACGCGGTTTTTTGTCGCGTCATTCAATAGTGATTGGCTTTTCCCAACCAGCGAAAGCCGCACCCTGGTGCGCGCGCTGAATATGGCAGCGGCAAATGTGAGCTTTGTTGAAATTGACAGCGACAAAGGCCATGACGCCTTCCTGCTGGAAGAACCGGATTTCCATCGCGCGCTTGGCGGCTTCCTCGCCGGCTGCGCTGAACGCCTTGGGGTTTAGCCTATGGCCATGGATGGCGTTCAATATGTCGCGAAGAATATGCGGCTTGATCTTCGCCTGATTGCCGAGATGATTCCGAATGACGCGCGCGTGCTTGATATTGGCTGTGGTGATGGCGCGCTGATTGAATATCTGGCGCGCGAAAAACGCGCCGATGCGCGCGGCATTGAAATTGACATGACACAGGTGACCAAGGCGGTCTCGGCCGGGCTCGCTGTTATCCATGGCGATGCGGATAATGATCTGGCCTTCTACCCGGATGGTGCCTTTGATTATGTGGTGCTGTCGCGCACACTGCAGGCGGTAGAAAAACCGCGTGAGGTGCTGCGCCAATTGCTGCGTATCGGGCGGCACGCGATTGTTTCCTTCCCCAATTTTGGCCATTGGCAGATGCGCTGGCGGTTGTTGTGGGGCGGGCGCATGCCGGATACGGAAACCTGGAACCGGCCTTGGTACGAAACGCCCAATATCCACCCCTGCACCATCACGGATTTCACCGAACTGTGCGCGCTGGATGGTTATGCAGTGGAACGCTGGCTGGCGGTGGATGAACAGGGGCTGAGGGCGCCGTGGAGGCGCTCACTCAGGATGGCCAATCTGTTCGGCGAACAGGCGCTATTCATGCTGCGCCGGGCTGGGCCGGGCAGGTAACCCCGCCCGGTCAGCCGGAATATCACTCGGTCGGCGCGAGGCTCTTGATCAGGTCAAAGACGCGCTTGCGTACAGCCGGATCGGTGATGCGGTAATAGGCGCGCACCAATTCAAGCGTCTCGCGCTTGTTCATACTATCGTCTTCCAGGCCATTCTGGGCTTCGGAGAAGCCGTAGATCGCCGGGCGGCTGCGGACAGCGATATTGCCGCCCATTTCGGCGGGCAGATCGTCGAAGAAGAAGCCGATCGGCACATCCAGCACGCGCGCGAGGTCGAAAAGCCGGCTGGCGCCGATGCGGTTCACACCGCGTTCATATTTCTGCACCTGCTGGAAGGTGAGGCCCAGCGCATCGCCGAGCTTTTCTTGGCTCATGCCCAGAAGGGTACGGCGCAGGCGAACCCGGCTGCCTACATGGGCGTCAATCGGGCTAGCCCGATGCTCGCGTTCGCCCTTCGTGGTGGAATCGTCTGCATCGCTCATGGCAACTACCGATTTCATATCTTTCCCCTTCCTTGCCGTAAAGGCAACCAATGCGCGTCATCTCAGATACGCTTTAAGATTTTGGTTGCATGCGGCATCGCGAACCTATCCCCACTAGCGATTGAAACAAGTTGAGGATACCTTAATGAGCAAGCAATGGCTACAAGTTTTTCTTAATTCTCAAAAAATAAACAAAACTTTTCCTTGGCCTAAGCAAAACGAGAAAGTTACCGTTGATCTCTTCCCGACAAAATCCACCCCAGGATGAAAATCGCAAATGACAGGCTGAAGGAAATAGCCAAACCAAGCTCAGCATAGAAGGTGGGCGCACGCGGCGCTGGCAGGGGCGCCCGAATAATCGCCGATTCGCCCAAGGGACCGCGCGTTACCAAGCGCCCGCGCGCATCGAATACTGCCGAAACCCCCGTTTGCGCCGCGCGCGCGAGCGGCAAGCCTTCCTCCACGGCGCGTAGCCGGGCTGACGCCAAATGCTGCCATGGGCCGGCGGTGATGCCGAACCAGGCGTCATTCGTCACATTCACAATCCAGGCCGGGCGCCGCGCCGGCATGATCCGGCCGGTGAAAATCACCTCATAACAAATCAGCCCAACAAAGGGCGGCAGCCAGCCCGCCACCACCCGGCGCCTTTCCTCGGCCGGGGTGAAATCGCGCGAGCTTTGCACGAGCCGGATCGGCAAAAGCCCCCTGAAGGGCATGAATTCGCCAAAGGGCACCAGGTTCATCTTGTCGGATACCGCCAGCACCTCAGTATCGGGGCCAATCACGGCAAGGCTATTGAACAAATCCCGCGCCTGGCCTTCCGGCGTAAAATCGCCGCGTACGGTGCCGGTCAGCAGCAGGGTATTTTGCGGCAGGGCGCCGGCCACCAATTGCCGCGCTTCCCGGTCATTGGGCAACAGGAAGGGTACGGCCGTTTCCGGCCAGATAACCGCCAGCCGATGCCCGGGCGGCAGTTCGCGCAGGGCCGCCAGCGCGGCTTCGCGGGTTGCTTCCACATAGCGGCGCAGGATCGGCACGCGGGATTGCTCCTGCCATTTCACTTCCTGCGCGATATTGCCCTGTACGATCAGCAGCCCCACCGGCTGTGGCTCAGGTTCCGGCGCCCAAAGCCTGGCGACGCCAAAGGCGCCGCAAAAGGCGAGTACCGCCACGCCGCCCAGAAAGGCGCGCCGATGCAAAATAGGCGTCGCCGCCACCAATAGCGTGATCAGCGACAATCCATGCACGCCAATCATCGCCGCCATTTGGATGGGCAGCGCATCAAAGGCCCAGACGCTGCCCATCAAATTCCAGGGAAAACCGGTCAGGATTTCGCCGCGCAGCAATTCAAAGCCAACAAAGCCACCGACAAAAACCAGCACGCGCGGCCAGCCGGGCCTCGCACCCCAAGCAATCGCCGCCGGGCCGGCCACAAAAAACGCGAGCGGTAGCGCCAGCGCCGGCACCGCAATCGGCACCAACCACCAATAACGCGCCACATCTGTCAGAATGGCCGAGGTGATCCAGTAAAGCCCACCCAGGAAAAACCCAAACCCCCAAGCAAAGCCGATCCAAAAAGCGGCGGTCCAGCTTGCCGCGCCGCCGATCATGGCGAGCAGCCCCGGAATGGCGAGAAACAGGGCCGGGACAATATGCAAGGGCGGCAGGGCCAGTACCGCCAGCATGCCTAGCCCGAAAGCGGTGACCATGGCGCGCCAGCCACGCCGCAACCCAAGGGCATTCCAAAGCCGCTCGATCACGCCCGCGCCACCTATTCCGCTGCCGCGCGCGGATTGGCGCCGGGGCGGCGTACACGAAGCCGACGAATACGGCGCGGATCAGCTTCCAAGATCCGGAATTCAAGCCCGGAGGGGTGGGAAACCAATTCCCCGCGCGCCGGCACGCGCCCGGCAAGGGTGAAGACCAAGCCGCCCACCGTATCAATATCGGCGGCGCGTTCATCATCGGTCAGCACAGTGCCAAGCCTTGCCTCAAAGGCCGCGATCGGCGTGCGCGCATCCAGATCAAGCGCGCCATCGGGGCGTTCGGTGATCTGCTGCGCCTGCTCCTCATCATGTTCGTCGCTGATATCGCCGACAATGGTTTCCACCAGATCTTCAATGGTGATCAGCCCATCTATGCCGCCATATTCATCCACCACCAGCGCCATATGCACGCGCGCCTGACGCATTTGCAAAAGCAGATCAAGCACGGGGATGGACGGCACCACAAAAAGTGGCCGACGCAGAATGGCAGTCAACGAAAATGCCGCCTCCTTACCGATAGAAGCAAAGACATCCTTGATATGGACCATGCCCACAATGTCATCCAAGCCACCGCGATAGATCGGATAGCGGCTATGACCTTCGGTCTGGATCAGCGCGATGGTTTCAGTCAAAGAATGGCTTTCCGGAATCGCCATGATATCGGCGCGCGGCACCATGACATCATAAGCGGTAATGCCCCGTAGCCTAAGCACATTGCCAAGCAGCGCGCGTTCTTCCGCATCCAGGCTGGCCACCATCGGGCCATCGCCCTTGCTGGCTTCGCTTGGCGCTTCCTGGCGTTCGATCAGTTCTTCCACCTGATCGCGAATGGATTCCGCTTCCTTGCGGCGGAGCATGCCCTGGATTTTCCAGAACAGCCCGGGTCTTTGGCCGGCGTCGCTCATGTTGCGCCCCGCCAGGGATTGGGCAGGCCAAGCCTGCGCATCACGCGCGCCTCGGCGCGTTCCATCCGCCGCGCTTCACCGGCTTGCAAATGATCATGCCCCGCCAGGTGTAAGGCGCCATGCGCGACAAGATGCGCAAAATGCGCCGCCACGCGACGCCCGGCGCCGCGCGCTTCGCGGCGCACCACACCAAGGGCCAGCGCGACATCACCAAGATAGCCCGGCACGCCACCCGGAAAGGACAGCACATTGGTTGGCTTCGCCTTGGCGCGATGCATCCCATTCAGCCGCTTCACGGTGGTATCATTGGCCAGTAGCAGCGTCATCGCACCATGCGCCCCTGCTTCAAGCAATGCGGCATGGGCGGCGCGGCGCGCCAGCGCCTCAGGCCGCTTAATGCTGGCGCGCCAGCCTGGCGCTGCCAGGATCACGGAGATTTCAAGCCCCTCCGTCGATCCGCTCCGAAGCCCAGCCGAAGCGCCCTTGCGGCGCCCCTGGCCGGGACGGCTACTTCCCGGTTCCATTCTTCTCCTTCTTCGCCCGGTTCTGGTCATCGGACCGCCCATAGGCGGCTACGATCCGGGCAACCAGCGGATGCCTTACCACATCCTGCTCCGCAAAGCGCGTTATACCAATACCTTCAACGCCCGCCACTATGCCAAGCGCCTCCACCAGGCCAGAAGGCTGGTGCGGCGGCAGGTCAATCTGCGTCGGGTCGCCGGTAATCACCATCCGGCTGCCCTCCCCCATACGGGTCAGGAACATCTTCATCTGGGCAGGCGTGGTGTTCTGCGCCTCATCCAATATGGCGTAGCAATGGGCGAGGGTACGACCGCGCATGAAAGCCAAGGGCGCGATTTCAATCTCCCCCGCCGCGATCCGCCGCGCAACTTGATCGGCGGGCAGCATATCATTCAGCGCATCGTAAAGCGGGCGAAGATAGGGGTCGACCTTCTCCTTCATATCGCCCGGCAGGAAGCCGAGCCTTTCGCCGGCCTCCACTGCAGGGCGGGACAGCACAATCCGGTCCACGCGGCCCGATTGCAGCAGGGCAACGCCTTGCGCCACCGCCAGATAAGTCTTGCCCGTACCCGCTGGCCCGATGCCAAACACCATATCGTTGCGCGAGAGCATATCAATATAGGCCGCCTGGGCTGCGCTACGGGGCACAATCGCGCCCTTTCGGGTGCGGATTGCAGGCAGGTCCCGCAAGGGCAGGCGCGGTTCGCCCTGTGCTGCGCCGCCTTCCGCGAGCCTCAAAGCCGCTTCCACTTCAGCCGTGCCGACATGTTCCCCCCGTTCCAACCGTTTCCAAAGCGCCAACAAGGCCGCTTCCGCCATTTCCGTCCGTGCCGCCCCGCCTGAGATGGCGATGCG
Organism: Roseomonas sp.; assembly: GCA_040398485.1. Taxonomy (GTDB): domain Bacteria; phylum Pseudomonadota; class Alphaproteobacteria; order Acetobacterales; family Acetobacteraceae; genus Neoroseomonas. Next base: position 12,638 of record JBBAUC010000071.1, read on the forward strand.
ATTGCCGCGTGAAGCCACGCGCACGCCAAGTACCTGTTCAACCCGCGCCAGATGACGATCATGTTCACCATGCAGCAAGGGCAGCAGCGCATTGTCGTGGAATTGCAGCGTTATGGAACGCTGGTCACTGGATTGGCGCGGTTCCGCAGCGCGGAGGCCAGGGGTTTGGATGTTCAAGCGGCGTCTCTCTCCGATGCTTGGGGTTTGGAATCAGCGAGGAGCTCCCCGCTGAGGGAATTGGGCCTGGTCACGGTGATGCGGATGGTGACGGTCTGACCGGTCAGGTCGCCCGAGGAAGGGAAATGCACCGGCTCCAACCAAGGGGAACGCCCGGACATCTGCCCTGGAAGCCGGCCAGGGCCGGTCACCAGAACGGGGATATCCATGCCCATGCGGCTTCGATTTAAACGGTATTGCTGATCACTCAGCAGCGCCTGGATTTCCCGCAAGCGCTGATCGGCTACCGCTTCATCCACTATCCCCGCCATGCCAGCCGCCGGCGTGCCAGGGCGCGCGGAATAGCGGAAGGAAAAGGCGGAAGCGAAGCCGATATCCTCGATAAGCTTCAGCGTCGCGCGATGATCCGCATCACTCTCACCGGGATGGCCTGCGATGAAATCGGAAGACAGCACCAGATCAGGCCGCGCCGCGCGTAGCTTTTCAATCAGCGCCAGGTAATCCCCTGCCGTATGGCCGCGGTTCATCGCTTTCAGGATGCGATCCGACCCCGACTGCACTGGCAGATGCAAAAACGGCATCAGCGCGGGAATGTCGCGATGCGCCGCGATCAAATCATCACCCATGTCGCGCGGATGGGAAGTGGTATAGCGCAAGCGATCAAGCCCTGGGATTTCAGCCAGAGCCAGCAAAAGCCGCGCGAGCGACCAAGCCCCGCCATCCGGCCCTTCGCCGTGATAGGCATTCACATTCTGCCCAAGCAAAGTGATTTCCCGAGCGCCGA
>JBBAUC010000072.1:0-13362 GCA_040398485.1 Roseomonas sp.
CCCAACCATTGCCCAAGCTGCGCCGCGCCCCATAGCACGGTGCCGATTGGCCCCGGGGTGGAGCGTGTTTTGGAAGAAGCCGCTTTGCTTTTCCCCGAAGCGCGGCGCTTGGTCATGGCTTCCGACACGCTGCCCGGCCCCGCAGCGGCCGCCGCGGCGGCGGAGGCGATTGAAAAGCGTGAGGTTGATCTGATCATCGGTACGCAAATCGTCGCCAAGGGCTGGCATTTTCCCTATCTGACGCTGGTTGGCGTGGTGGATGCTGATCTGGGCCTTGCCGGCGGTGATCTGCGGGCGGCTGAGCGCACCGTGCAATTGCTGCATCAGGTGGCCGGCCGCGCTGGGCGGGCGGAACATCCCGGCCGCGTCTTACTGCAAAGCTTTTCGCCGGATCATCCGGTGATGCAGGCGCTGGTTTCCGGCGAATATGAAGCCTTCATGGCCGCCGAGGCTGAGGCGCGGCGGCCAGGGCATTGGCCGCCCTTTGGCCGGCTTGCTGCGCTGATCGTCAGTTCCCCGGATGAAAAGGCTGCCGAACGCGTGGCGCGGGATTTAGGCCGCGCGGCGCCGATGGGGGAGGGGGTGGAGGTTCTGGGCCCCGCGCCCGCGCCGCTCGCCTTGCTGCGCGGGCGGCATCGCCGACGGCTTTTGCTCAAGGCGCGGCGGGATATTGGCGTGCAGCGGCTATTGGGCGAATGGCTGGCGAAGGTGGATGTACCCGGCAATGTCCGGGTGCAGGTGGATGTGGACCCGGTGGGGTTCCTGTAGGGCAGGCGGCCCGCGCCGCCCGTCAGTCTCAATCGTCGCGATGCACCCGTTCCATGCGTTCATGGCGCTCCTGCGCTTCGATCGTCATGGTGGCAATGGGGCGGGCTTCCAGGCGGCGGAGCGAAATCGGCTCTCCGCTTTCCTCGCAATAGCCATAAGTGCCGTGTTCGATTCTCTCCAGCGCCTGATCAATCTTGTTGATCAATTTGCGCGACCGATCCCGGGTGCGGAGTTCAAGAGCTCGGTCCGTTTCAACCGAAGCACGATCCGCGAGATCCGCCTCAGTAATGCCACCTTCGGAAAGGGATGAAAGCGTCTCACCCGCTTCGCGCACAAGATCCTGGCGCCATCTAAGAAGCTTCTGTCTGAAATATTCAATCTGCAATGCGCTCATGAACTCCTCGGAAGCCGAGGGACGGTAATCGGGCGGCAATGTCACCAACATATCTTCTTCTTCCCCCGCCTTGCACAACCGACGAGGTGGTTTCTTTAGTGAAACCTGACTCGACGGAATGGCAGCCTTCTATACCGGCTTGCCCGGGGGCGCCAGGGGGCGTTTCAAGACAAATATCTGACAAAAGCCGATTTCAGCTTTCCAGGCCGCGCCGGGCCAATTCCAGCCGGGCGCGCAGCGCAATCGCCTCAACCGCCTCAGCCAGGCCCGGATCTGCGGGTTTTTCGCCCTCGGTCAGCCGGGCAAGTTCCTGTAGCCGGGCGGGATCGGCGCGGCCTTCCAACAATTCTAATTGCAGCGCCTTCAATTCCTTCAACATATCCTCACCACGGCGGAAGGCGCGGGCATTGCGTTCCTTGGCCGGGCCCAATTCCTGGACGGCCAAAAGCCCCATGGCGGTGGCCGCGGAAACCCCGGTGCTGGCATTGGCTTCGCGCGATTCTTCCGCGCCGCCGCTGACACGAAAGCCGCCCGAGGCGCCGCGCGTTGACCGCGCCCCCGGCACATTGGTGCCGCCCGTCACGCCCCTGATAACGACCATCTGACCTCCTTCTTCCGCCTGTCCCGGCAGGCTCAGCCGGGACCCGGCAGGTTTTGCCGCAACGACTCGGCGAAGATACCGCCAAACCCTGGCACGGGCCTTGCGCTGAACCTTGGCAGACCGCCGCCCGTGATCGGGGAGGCTGCCGGAGACAGACCTTGAAACGTATAGCGCAAGCGCTCGCAAAAATCTTCACCGCCCTGGCATTGGCGGCCTGTTTCTTTGCGCCGCCCGCCGCAGCCCAAGTCCGCATCAAAGATATAGTGGACATGGAGGGTGTGCGAGACAACCAGCTTGTCGGATACGGCCTGGTCATTGGCCTGAATGGCACGGGTGATCGCCTCAGAAGCGCGGTCTTTACCCGCCAATCCCTGGTCGGGATGCTGGAGCGCCTTGGCGTTAATACGCGCGATTTTGAACGCCAATTGGATACCAAGAATGTCGCCGCCGTCATGGTGACGGCGAATTTGCCTGCCTTTGCGCGGCCCGGGAGCCGCATTGACGTGGCGGTCTCAGCCCTGGGCGATGCCACGAACCTGACTGGCGGCACGCTGCTGGTGACCCCGCTGCTTGGCGCGGATGGGGAAGTCTATGCCGTGGCGCAGGGCGCCCTTGCTACCGGCGCTATTAGTTCAAAGGGCGCCGCCGGTTCCGTCACGCGCGGGGTGCCTACTGCGGGGCGCATTTCCAACGGCGCCATCGTGGAACGCGAAGTGCCCTTCACACTCACCAACCGCGACCGTGTGCGCCTGGCGCTGCGCAACCCTGACCTGACAACGGCACGGCGCATTGCGGCCGCCATTAATGGGGCATCACGCGGCAATGTGGCGACTGTTACCGACCCGCGTACGGTTTCCGTGGAGCTCAATGGGCGTGATCCGGTTGCTTTCCTGACTGATATCGAAAGGCTGCGCGTTGTGCCCGACCAGATCGCCCGCGTGGTCATTGATGAGGCGACGGGTACGATTGTGATGGGTGACGCGGTGCGCGTTTCCACCGTGGCCATCGCTCAGGGCAATCTGACCATTCGCATCACCGAAACGCCTCAGGTGAGCCAGCCCAATGCCTTCGCCCCGGGGCAAACCGTCGTGGTGCCGCGCACGGGGATCGAAATTGAAGACCAAGCGGATCGTCGCATGGGCATTCTGCCCCAGAATGTGACCCTTCAAGAACTGGTTCGTGGCCTGAATAGCCTGGGTGTTGGCCCGCGTGACCTGATTTCCATTCTGCAAGCCATCAAGGCCGCTGGCGCCTTGCAAGCCGATCTGGAGCTCCGCTGATGTTGGACGCCGCCAATCTTGTTGCCCCGCAGCAGCGCGCCATTCGCCAGCCGCAGGCGGGCGCCTTGTCTGAAGCCGCCATGCGCAAATCCGCGAAGGATTTCGAAGCGCAGGCGCTGGGGTTCTTGCTGCAGCCGATGTTCGCCACTGTGGATATGTCCAAATCCTCCTTCGGCGGTGGCGCGGCCGAGGCGCAATGGCGCCCGATGCTGGTTGAAGCCTTCGCGGCATCAGCCGTGCGGGCTGGCGGTGTTGGGATTGCTGATTCTGTTTATCGCGAATTGCTCCGCCAAAACGGTGCACAAACCCCCAATATGGGAGAGACCCAATCATGATGGATGCGCTACTGATTGCCGGCAAAAGGCTGGCTGATGCTCTGCGTGCGGAAAATGAGGCGCTGGCGAAGCTTGATCTTTCGCGTGCTGCCAAGCTTGCGGAAAGCAAGATCGCCGCGACCGATGCCTTCGCCCAGGCCTATGCCGCCCAGGCCAAGCATGGCGCGCGCCCCGATGGTGCGATGCGCGAAGAAGCGCAGATGCTGACCAAGCAATTGGAAAATCTCGGTAGCGAGAACCGCAAATTGTTGGAGCGCGCGATTTCCTTGCAGTCGCGCGTGATTGAAACCATCGCGACGGCCGCGCTGCCGCGTGTCGCCAATCCGGGCTATGGGCCGCGCGGTTATCAGACCCCGCCGCGCCAGACGCCGGCCTTGGCTGTAGCGGCGCGCGCATAAAAAAGACGCCCGGCGGTTATGCCGGGCGTTTTCATTGATTTCTAACAAGGCGCTGGGGTTTCGCCCCGGCGCCTTCAGCTTTGGCCTGATCAGCGGCAGGCCGTGACCATGATTTCCACCAAATGGCGCGGATCGGCCATATTGGCTTCGACGCAAGCGCGCGCCGGTGCGCCGCCGGCTGGCAGCCAGGCGGTCCAAAGCTCATTCATCGCGCCGCGATCGCGGATGTCCTTCAGCCAAATCTGTGCGGACAGCATGCGGGTCTTGTCCGTGCCATTGGCTTCGAGCGCGGCATCAATCTTGGCGATCACTTCGGCCGTCTGGCCCTTGATGTCCTTGGAAAGGTCATCAGCCGTGAGCCCCGCAAGGAACACGAAATTATGATATTCGACTGAGGATGAAAGGATCTGGTTAGATCCCTGACGATTGATCTTGCTCATATCCGGCCTTTCAGAAAGGTTGGTCAGCGCCAAGCGCTGAGAGGGTTACTAGAACAGAAAGCGTGGGGCGCGAAATGGCTAGGTCAAGCCACCCGATAAGTACTACCCGAAGCCGCCGCGCCGATCATGGCTTCAAACACCGCAACGCCATGGATCGCTTCTTCAACCGGCAGGGGATAGGCCGGGCCACCCGTGATGGCGGCAGCAAAAGCTGCAAGTTCAGCATGTTCGATATCGGTCTTCGGGAAGTCCTTGACCCAAGCCTCACCCTCACGCGGGGTGAAGCTCAGCTTCTCATGGCCGTTCAATTCCAGTACTGCATCCGTGCCATACAGCGCCACGCGCCAGACCCTCGGCGCGTAAGCCAAGGTCGCGAAGCCACCCGTGGCGCCAGAGGCAAAGGAAAACAGCCCCGCGGTGGTGTCATCCAGGCCATTGGTCAAAGCCCGCGCAAGGGAGCGCACCGTCACCTCAGCAATCGGGCCGGCCAGGTTGATCATCATATCAATCATGTGAATGCCCATGCCGCCCATGCCCCCCAGCGGGCTTTCATGGCGGTCCACGCGCCACATGCCAGGCTGATATGAAATTGCGCCTGGCCCGCTGAATTGGCCTTCCACATGCAGCAAGTTACCAAGCGCGCCAGCGGCGATCAGCTTTTTCATCTCGGCCACCGCCGGCAAGAAGCGCCGATTATGGCCAAGCGCCATCACCACGCCCGCCTGCCGGCAGGCCGCAACGGAAGCCTCAGCACTCGCCTTCGTCATGGTGAAGGGTTTTTCGACAAAAACATGCTTGCCCGCGCGCGCGGCCGCAATCACCTGATCCGCATGCATCTGGTGTGGGGAGGCAATCACCACCGCCTTCACGCGCGGCTCCGACAGGATGGCGGCGAGGTCAGGCAGGATCTTCACCCCCTGGCGCGCAGCCCATTCGGCAGCGCGTTCCGGCCGGCCTGTGCTGCCGGCAATGAAGCGGATACCGGCATCATTCCGGTTCTGCACACTATCAACCAGGGTCTGGCCCCAGCGCCCCATGCCCACAATGGCCGCTTCAATCATTCTCGTACCTCATTCAGGTTCAACGTTTTGCGGGATCGCTCGCCCCATCGCCTTCCAGCACCCGCGCCATGGCGGGCAGGCGTTTGATCCCCCAGGCAATGGCTATGGCCGAAAGCAGCACGGCGGCAAGGGTTGGTAGCGTCATGCCGAAGACCTCTCCAGCCGCGCCAAGCAGCAAGGCGCCAAGGGCTGGAAAGGCGCGCACAATCAGGCCCCAAAGGCTGAGCACCCGCCCGCGCATGGCGGGGTCTGACGCCGATTGCGCCAAGGTTTGCGCGCAAATCCCATGCACGGACATGGCCGCGCCCATAATGGCAGCGCAAAGCACACCAAAGGGAAACCAACTGGTCGCAACAAAGCCAACCATGGCGAGTGAGATCGCCGCCGGCGCAAAAACCGCAAGCTTGGTGGTCCCATGCATCTTGCCACGGGCAGAGACAAAGATACCAGACAACAAGGCTCCAACGCCGAAAGCCGCTGTCAGGACCGCAAGCGCTTCCGCCCCCAGGCCGAATTGCCGTTCCACATAAGGCGGTAGGATTTCCGGCAGGCTGCGCAGTAGAAGTGCGACAATCGCCGCATAGGTCAGGATCGGTCCCAACCCCGGATGCCCGGCCACGTAACGCAGCCCGTCCCGCATATCCCCCCATAGGGACTTGGTTTTGGCGTGCCCCTGCCGTTCCTCGGCCGAGACCTTGAGCAAGGGCGTGGTGGCGGTTGCAATGAAATAGGCCACGGCATTCGCCGCGATGGCTGGCCAAACGCCCGCCACCGCAATCAGCGGCCCGGCCAGCGCCGGCCCTACAAACCGCGCCACATTGAAGCAAAGCGAATTGAGCCCCACCGCCGCAGTCAGATCATTGCGCGGCACCAAGCCTGGCATAAGGGATTGCCGCGCCGGCTGCGCGAAGGAAGATGCGATGCCGTTCAGCACCTCAAGCAGCAGCAATGTGTAGATATCAAGCTTATCAAGGGCCACCAGCAGCGCGATGACCGCAGCCATGACGCCGATCATCGCCTGGCTCCAGAAGGTGAGCTTCAGGCGGTCCGTGCGATCCGCAATGGCGCCCGCAATCGGGCTGACGACAACCGCCGGCGCCAAATCGCAAAACGCCACCATGCCGACCCAGAAGGCGCTACCGGTCAATTCCCAGGCGAACCAGGAAATGGCGATGCGATGCATCCAAAGCCCGGTCCAAGAAATCAGGGACGCAGTGAAGAAAACCTTGGCGTTACGATGGGAAAGTGCGCGCGTCAGAACCGAAAGGGATGCCATGCGCGCTTGCCGCCTTCAGCGCCGTGCGCGGATGTTCTGAGGGCGCTGGTTACCCGGATCAACCGGCGGCTGGCCGGTTCCCGCATTGCGGATGCATTCGCGGATCAATTCGTCACGCAAGGTTTGTTGCCGAAAGCTATCGGAACGAAGCCGCGCGGTTGGCACGTCGTTCGTCATGTCGCTGTCACCGAAATTTGAATCTGCCCGCATCAATTGACCGCGTTCACGGAAATTGACGACACGTTCGGCTTCCTGCGTGCAGATGCGCTGCAATTCAGGGGTGGCGCCGGCCACCGCACCGCGCGGGGAAGGGGGTGCTTCATGTGGCGCGCAGGCCGCGATGACTAGAAGCAAGGGCAAAAGACGAATCATGAATTGGCTCCCGCCGGGATAATCCGGGATAGTAGCGCGGTAAGTGCAGCCTCGTCGAACCGGCCCGCCGGATCAAGCGGCACGCTGGCGGCGGCGCGCAGCAGGGCAGGGTGCAATTCCGCCCCGGTGGCGCGCAGCGCAAAAAAACCCTTGAGGCGCGCGATCCGCCCCATGGCTTCGATCAACGCCAGAAGCCTGAGGCAAATCGCGAGGCCCTGAGGGGTCCCAAGCCCATGGCGCGCATCCACCGCTTCCGCCCAACAGGCCGCATCGGCATCGGCCAGGAGCAATTCCATCGCCTCCCCATCCGGGCGGCGGAAGATAAGGCGGCGCGGGCTGCCCCAGATCTCCGCCCCTGCGGCACCGCGCGCCGCTTCCCAGGCGCCCAGCAGATCGCGCGCCGTGACGGCGGGCGTTTCCTCTGGCGGGAAGGGGATGGCGTAGGTCAGCGCCCCATCCGGGGTCGGGATGATCCTGATTGAGCTCGTCATGCGCCCCCTTTCTGGACCGGCTGGGCGCGCCGCGCCAGATATGAAGTGCTTGCCCCCGCTTGACGCGCGCCATGGGCGCGGCACTCTGGCATCCATGACCGAAATCGCAGACCTGACCGCCTCCGAAGCCGCGCGGCGCATCGCCGCTGGCTCCCTGACCGCATCCGCCCTGGCTGAGGCTTGCCTTGCCCGCATCACTGAGCGCGAGCCTGAGGTGCGCGCCTTTGCCTGGCTGGACCCGGCGCTGGTGCGGCGCGGGGCGGCGGCCTTGGACAAGGGCGGGCCGCCGGCGCCGCTCAAGGGCATTCCTTTTGGTGTGAAGGATGTGCTGGATACCGCCGATATGCCTTCGCAATATGGCTCCCCCATTTATGCGGGGCACAGGCCGCGCAGCGATTCCGCCGCTGTTGCCATGGCGCGGGCGGCGGGGGCGCTGATTATCGGCAAGACCATCACGACGGAATTCGCGACGCGCCATCCGGGCGCCACGACCAACCCGGCCAATAAGCACCATACGCCGGGCGGGTCTTCATCCGGTTCGGCAGCCGGCGTGGCGGCGGGGTTCTTTCCGCTGTCTTTCGGCACGCAAACCGGCGGCAGCATCATCCGCCCGGCGGCGTTTTGCGGCATTGTCGGCTTCAAGCCGAGCTTCGGTGCCATCCATCGCGGCGGCATGAAGGTAATGAGCGAAAGCCATGACACAATCGGCGTGATGGCGCGCAGCGTCGCCGATTGCGCGCTTTCCATGGGCGCGATGACGGGGCGTGATTACGGCAAGCCCGAAGCCAAACTACCCCGCGCGCCGCGCCTGGCTTTCACCCTTGGCCCGCCTGCTACCAAGGCAGCGCCCGAGACTTTGGCGCTGATGGAACGTGCCATCGCGGCTTGCAGAAAGGCAGGCGCTGAGGTGGTGGAAATCACCCTGCCCGCGGTGATGACGGAAGCCTTCGATGCCCATGAATATGTGACGAATATGGAAAGCGTGCAGTCGCTCGGTTGGGAATTGGAGGCAGCGCGGGCGCAGCTTTCAGACACAATCAAGGAAAAGCTTGATTGGGCGAAGCGCTGCCCGACCGCGCAGCTTGATGCGTGTAAGGCCGTGCAGGCCAAGGCGCGCGCGGCGCTGCCTGGCGCGATTGAGGGTTTTGATGCGGTGATCACGGCTTCTGCCGCTGGGGAAGCGCCGGCGGGGATTGGCTGGACGGGTGATGCTGCCTTCAATTCGCTCTGTACGCTGCTGCACGGGCCCTGCGTGACGGTGCCGGCGGGGGCGGGGCCGAAGGGCTTGCCGCTTGGCGTGCAAATCGCTGGCCGCATCGGGGAAGATGCGAAGGTGCTGGCGATTGGGGAATGGGTGAGCCAGGCGCTTTAGGGCGCCTGACGTAACACCTTTACTGCGGCTGAATCCCCGCCGCCCGCACCACCGTTGCCCAGCGATCAACCTCGGCGCGCACCAGCCGCGACAGCGCTTCCGGCCCCATCTGGTCCGTGGCAGCGGGGATGGAGCCCAAATCCTCAATACGCTTGCGGATGGCAGGGTCGTTCAGCGCAGCCCGCAAAGCCTCATCCAGTTTCTGCACCACGGGCGCAGGCGTGCCGCGCGGGGCGAAAATCGCGTTCCAGCCTTGGAAGATATAGTCAGGCACCCCGGCTTCGGGTGCGGATGGCACGCCCGGCGCATTGGGGTTGCGTGTGGTGGCGCCCGTCAGCAGGCCACGCATGGTGCCGGCCTGGATTTGTGGCATGGCGGCGGTGGCCAGCAAGCAGGCGCTATCCACCTGTTGCGCCACAATATCATTCAAAGCGGGGCCCTCGCCGCGATAGGGGATTTCGTTCATCCGCGCGCCGGTCAAATGCGTAAACAGCGAACAGGCCAAATGATTGGTGGAACCGATCCCCGCATTGGCATTGGAAACCTGGCCCGGATTGGCGCGGACTCGCGCCAGGAATTCCTGCATGTTCTGCGCCGGGAAGCCATTGCGCACCACGAAAAACAGCGGCGTGCCGGCAATCAGCCCAATCGGCTGCAATTCGCGCGGATCATATTGGATGGAACGATAAATCGAAGGTGCCGCCGAATGGCTGCCAAGGCTGCCGACCGTCAGCGTATAGCCATCCGGCGCCGCTTGCGCGCCGCGCGCCCCGCCAATGGTGCCGCCGGCGCCCGAGACATTTTCCACCGTGACGCGCTGGTTCAGCGTTTTCATCATGTGGTCCGCCACAATGCGTGCCAGCACATCGGTGGCACCCCCTGGGGCGAAGACCACGAGCATATTGATGGGGCGATTGGGGAAATCCTGAGCGGCGGCGGGCTGCGCCAAGCCAAGGAACAGCGCGGCCAGGGCCGCCAAAAGACGCTTCATGATGTTTCCTCCCGTTGGGCACTCTGGCGGGTTTGTCCCGTTCTGCCCGGAACATGGAAGCTTCTCCGCGCCCCCGCCGTCAAGCGCCACCCCTTGCGCCGCTGCGGCTGGCGTTTCAGGGTCTCCCCCAGCCAGACCACAGGAGAACCCCATGCTGCCGCCGCGCGAGAAAATGACCATTTGCTTCGCCCATGTCGCCTATCGCTTTGCCGATCGCTTTGCGCTGCGCGGCGCCGGGATTGATTTTTTTGAAGTGCGCAATCGGGATGATCTGGATGCGCGGATTGCGGGCGCCGATGTGCTGGTCTGTTCAGGGCTGTGGCGCAATGATTTGCCGAAGCTCTCGCCCCGCTTGCGCTTTGTGCAATCCGCCAGCGCCGGGACGGATCAATATGACCGTGACGTGCTGCGCGCGGCAGGCATCAGGCTGGCGAGTGCGCAGGGCTGCAATGCCAATGCGGTCAGCGAACATGCGATTGCGCTGATGCTGGGCATTCTGCGCCGCATTCCGGAAGCGCGCGACAATCAGGCCAAGCGCTTCTGGCGCGGCATGATGGGCGATTTCACGAAGCGCGAGGATGAAGCCGGCGGCAAGACGGTGATTGTGGTGGGCACGGGCCGCATTGGCGGGCGCATTGCCCGCATCTGCAAGGCGCTTGATATGCATGTGATCGGCGTGCGCCGTGATGCCCAGGCCGGCGCCAATGGCGCGGATGAGGTGCATTCCTTCACGAACCTACCGGCGCTTCTGCCGCGCGCGGATTTTGTTGTGCTGGCCTGCCCGCTGACGGATGAAACCCGCGGCCTGATTGGCGCTGCCGCGCTTGCCGCCATGAAACCAACCGCGCATCTGGTGAATGTCGCGCGCGGGCGTGTGGTTGATGAACCGGCGCTGTTTGCGGCCTTGCAGGCCGGGCGCATTGCCGGTGCCGCCCTGGATGTGACGGTGGATGAACCCCTGCCGGAAGCAAGCCCGCTTTGGACCATGCCCAATGTGCTGATCACGCCCCATACCGGCGGTGAGACGCATAAATACGAAGACAATGTGCTGGATATGATGATGGAAAACCTGAACCGACAATGGCGTGGTGAAACCGCCTTGTTCAATCAAATCGTTTGAGGTGCGTGATGCAGAGCCGTGAAGGCGCGCTTGCCCGCGCCGCGAGTTTCTTCGATGATGGCAGCTACAAGAAATTGCTGACCGATCTTGTCGCCATTCCCTCCACCGCGCAGGAACCAGGCCATGAGGCGGATTTGCGCCATTATTTGGAAGGCGCGATTGGGCCTTGGCTGGAAAGGCTTGGCTTTGCTGTCACCATCCATCCCAATCCCTTGGAAGGCTTTGGCCCGATCCTGACCGCAACGCGGATTGAAGATGCAGCAAAGCCAACCGTGCTGCTTTATGGTCATGGTGACACGGTGCGTGGCCTGGATGAGCAATGGCGCCCAGGGCTAAAGCCTTGGGAATTATACGAAGAAGATGGCCGCTGGTATGGCCGCGGTTCCGCCGACAATAAGGGCCAGCATGCGCTGAATATCGCAGCGCTTGAAGCGGTGCTGGCCGAACGCGGTGGCAAGCTTGGCTTCAATGTGAAGATCATTCTCGAAATGGCGGAAGAACGGGGTTCTCGCGGCTTGCGTGAATTCGTCGCCGCCAATCGCGACATGCTGGCGGCCGATGTGCTGATCGCGTCAGACGGGCCGCGCGTTGAGCCCGAAGTGCCCACAATTGCCACGGGTACGCGGGGCATTTTCCAATTTGATCTGGTGCTGAAGCTGCGCGCTGGTGGCGTGCATTCCGGCCATTGGGGCGGGCTGACCACAGACCCCGCCATTCGGATGAGCCACGCGATTGGCGCCATTATTGATCCACGCGGCAAAATCCTGGTGCGCGATTGGCTGCCGCAAAATGGCGTGCCGGCGGAAGTGCGCGGCGTGCTGGATGGCTGCCCTGTGGGCGGCGGCGAAGGTGCGGCCACTATTGATGCCGATTGGGGCGAACCTGGCCTGACGCCGGCTGAGAAAATCTATGGCTGGAATAGCTTTATTGTGCTCGCCATGCTCTCCGGCAAGCCGGATGCGCCGGTGAATGCGGTGGCCCCGGATGCGCGCGCCACCTGCCATATCCGCTACACGGTGGATACCGACCCGAACACTTTCGAGGCTTCACTGCGTCGGCATCTGAATGAACAGGGTTTTGGCGATATCGTGATTGAAAATGCTGGGGTGCGCATGGCGGCTTCCCGCACGCCGCCCAATCACCCCTGGGTGCGTTGGGCGCAGGAAAGCATGCAGAAAACGCTTGGCAAGCGCGTGCAGATCATCCCGAATTCATCGGGCGGGCTGCCTGGGGATGTGTTTGTGGACCATATCGGCGTGCCGCTGGTCTGGGTGCCGCATTCCTATAATGGCTGCAAACAACACGGACCCGATGAACATTTCCTGATCGCGCCCGCGCGGGAGGGGATTTTGGCCTTCACCGGCATGTGGTGGGATTTGGGGCAGGGGGGCACTCCCTGACCCCTGTTACCTTTCTTCACGCGCGGTCTGCGCTGGCGCAATGCGGCTGTTACAGAAGGGGCGCATAAGTGCCTTCGCGGCACATTGCCGTTTGCAGGAGTTTGCCATGAATTCAAGAACCTCTCGGACCCTTTTACTGGCTTCCGTATTTGCCCTTGGCACGGCGGGGCTCGCTGGCGCGCAGCCCGCACCAGGCCCCGGCCCGCAGGGCGCGACCCCCCATCACATGCACCAGATGCATCACGGCCAGCGTGGAGATAGCATGATGGGGTTTGCCGCTGGCGAGGCTTTTGCCCGCGCTGACGCGAATAATGACGGCAAGGTGACGCGTGAAGAAGCCAATGCTTGGCTTGCCGCGCGTTTCGCGGAAATTGATGCCAATAAGGATGGTGGCCTGACGCTTGAGGAAACCCGCGCTTTCTACACCGCCCGCCGTGGCGAAGGCCGTGGCCCGCCTGAGGGCATGCGGGAGCGTATGGAAGACCGCCAGGCATCGCGCTTCCGCTTCGTTGATGCTGATTTGGACGGCAAGATTACGCTGCCCGAGCTTCGCGTCATGGCGGATGCCATGTTCCGTTCCATGGATGCGAATGGCGATGGTGCGCTGACGCGCGGCGAGTTACAGAACCGTGGCCGCCGTACCGATGGCCCGCGCGCCCAACCGTTGGTGCCGACGCCAGCACAGCCCGCACCGCGGTAATTTTTGTGAACAGGTTGGCGCGCCGCGTTGTCGGCGCGTCAGCCCTTTTTGGCCGCGATCTTTGCTGCGATAGCCAAAATTCGTTCGGCTTTTTGCACAATTGGGTAATCCACGAAGCGCCCGTCCACCTGGATGGAGGCAAGCCCGCCCGCTTCCGCCTCAGCAAAGGCTTCAACAATGCGCTTGGCGCGGGTGATTTCCGTATCAGGCGGAGAATAGGCTGCATTGGCAGGCGCGATCTGATCTGGGTGGATACATAGCCTGCCTTGAAAACCCAGCACCGCGCCACGCGCACAAGATGCCTCGAACGCGGAGGTTTCGCGCAATTCGATAAACACCGTATCAATCGGCGGCTCAAGCCCC
>JBBAUC010000073.1:0-252 GCA_040398485.1 Roseomonas sp.
TACAGAAACTGACCGACCAATTCGTCACGCAAATTCACGCTGTCTTGGTCGAAAAGGACAGGGATATTCGGACGGTCTGAGGATCATCCGGCATATTGGGGGGAATGGCGCTTGCGGAACCGGCTTCGGCCTGATCGCGCGGAAGGAAGCAGCGCATGAGCGCGGCGACCGAGCCCATGCCCTCATCCGGCGCGCCACAGGCCCCGCCCGCGCATGTTGCGATTATCATGGATGGCAATCGCCGCTGGGCCG
>JBBAUC010000073.1:262-13221 GCA_040398485.1 Roseomonas sp.
ACCGTCTGCTTGACGAAGGCGGACACGCCGTCATTGCCCTTGCCGCCGATGCCGGCATTGGCTGGCTCACGCTATTTGCCTTTTCCAGTGAGAATTGGCGCCGCCCGACCGAGGAAGTCTCCGCGCTATCAGGCTTGCTCCGGCTTTATCTTCGCAATGAAGTGGCCGGGCTGGTGCGGGATGGGGTGAAGCTGACCGTGATTGGCGATCATAGCCGTTTCGGTGCCGATTTGTCGCAGATGGTGGCGGATGCCGAAAAGGCGACTGCCGGGGGCACCAGACTCAATCTGGTCATGGCGCTGTCCTATGGCGCGCGGGATGAGATGCTGGCCGCGACCAAGGCGGTGGCGCGGGCTGCCAAGGCCGGCACGCTCGACCCCGAAAGCCTGACCGAAGCGCAATTTGGCGGTTTTTTGCAAACGGCTGGCATGCCCGATCCTGACATGATCATCCGCACTTCGGGCGAGCAGCGGCTGTCGAATTTCCTGCTTTGGCAGGCGGCTTATGCGGAGTTTGTCTTTCTGGATGCGCTCTGGCCCGATTTCACGGCTGAGGATTTGCGCGCGGCGGTGGCGGAATTTCATCGGCGCGAACGCCGCTACGGTCTGCGCGCTTGACGTGACCGAAGCCACAGCATCTCAGCCGGAAGCCAGCGCGGCGCCGCGCCCCTGGCGCGATTTGGCGCTGCGGGGGGCATCGGCGGCGGTGCTGATTCCAATCGCCGTTTTTGGCATCTGGTGCGGCGGTGTCGTTTGGGACGTGCTGATAGGCGCCGTGATGGTGCTGCTGTCTTGGGAATGGCTCAGGCTTTCCGGCGCTTCAGTCTATCGCTGGCCCGGTATTTTGCTGCCCATTATCACGCTCGGCGTCATGTTGCTGGCAGCCTTTGGCCCGCCCATTGGCGCGCTGGGGCTTTTAGTCGCGGGCTGCGCGGTGTTGTTGGTCCTGCAACGTCATGGTGATATCTGGCCGGCGGCGGGGCTTTTCTACATTGGGCTTTGTGGCTTTTCCCTGATTTTGCTGCGCGGCACGGATTGGGCCGGGCTGCTCAATACGCTGTTCATGGTGCTGGTTGTCTGGGCCTCCGACACTGGGGCCTATCTCGCCGGGCGCGCTTTGGGTGGGCCGAAGCTCGCCCCCGCCATATCGCCAGGCAAGACTTGGTCTGGCGCGGCGGGGGGGCTTTTGGCGGCAATCTTGGTTGGCGCGGCGGCAGCTTCGCTACTGGCGCCAGGGGGGGCTTCACGCGCGGCAGCAATCGCGGCCATGCTGGGGCTGATGGCACAGGCAGGTGATCTTTTGGAAAGCGCTATCAAGCGCCGCTTCGGAGTGAAGGATAGCTCCTCACTCATTCCCGGACATGGCGGCGTGTTTGACCGGTTGGATGGCGTGATGGCGGCGGCGCCGCTCGCGACCGCCTTTGCACTGCTCGCCGGCAGAGGCGCGCCGCTATGGCATTGAACGGGGCCGCACCGCGCCGGATTACGGTTCTTGGCAGCACGGGTTCGGTCGGGAAAAGCACGGTCTCTCTGCTGGAAGCGGCACCCGAAGGACAATTCGACATCGTGGCCCTGGTGGCCGGGCACGATTGGCAGGGCTTGGCGGCCCAGGCGCGGCGGCTCAAGGCACGCCATGCGGTGCTGGCCGATCCTTCGCAATACGCGGCCCTGAAGGAAGCACTCGCCGGGACGGAAATACAGGTAGCGGCGGGGCCGGAGGCGGTTATCGCGGCGGCCAGCCTGCCCGCCGATTGGACCATGGCCGCCATTGTGGGCGCTGCTGGCCTGCCCGCCACCATGGCAGCCCTCGCCCGCGGCGGCGTGATGGCGATTGCCAATAAGGAAAGCCTGGTCTGCGCCGGGGAGCCCGTTTTGGCCGCAGCCCGCGCCGGGGGTGCGACCATCCTGCCCGTGGATAGCGAACACAACGCCATTTTCCAGGCGCTTGATATGCGCGACCCGTCTGCGGTGGCGAAGATCATCCTGACAGCCTCGGGCGGGCCATGCCGTACCATGTCTATGGCGGAAATGGCGGCTGTGACGCCCGAAGTCGCAGTGCGCCATCCGGTCTGGTCCATGGGTGCCAAGATCAGCGTTGATTCCGCCACCATGTTCAATAAGGGGCTGGAATTGATCGAAGCCGCACGGCTTTTCCCTGTGCCGGAATCGCGGATTGAGGTGCTGGTCCATCCGCAATCCACCGTGCATGGGCTGGTTCAATACACGGATGGATCGGTGCTGGCGCAGCTTGGCACGCCCGATATGCGCACGCCCATCGCCCATGCCCTGGCCTGGCCCGCGCGCATGGCGGCTTCCGTGCCGCCGCTTGATCTTATCGCGCTCGGCAAGCTGGAATTCTTCCCGCCCGACCCGGTGCGCTTCCCCGCGCTGCGACTTTCGCGAGAGGCACTGCGCGCCAGCGGCGGGGCGCCCACCATCCTTAATGCGGCGAATGAGATTGCGGTCGGGCTCTTCCTTGAAAAACGGCTGCGCTTTCTCGATATCGCAGCAGTGGTGGAAGAAACGCTCTCGCGCCTTGGCGCGCCAGAGGCCGCGGACCTGCCCGCCATCATGGCGCATGATGCGGCGGCGCGGTCCCAGGCCGGGCTGATCGCCGCAAAGCGTGCCGCGCTGGTCTGACCTGCGCTTTTTTTAGGAGCCTTTCTCTTGGAATTTCTGCCCGAACCCTTCCGCAGCATCGCCTCCTTCCTGGTGGTGCTCGGGGTACTGATTTTCATCCATGAGCTTGGCCATTATTTGGCGGCGCGCTGGCGCGGCGTGCATGTGGAACGCTTTTCCATTGGCTTTGGCCGCGCCCTTTACACCAAGACAGACAAGCGCGGCTGCGAATGGCGGATCGGCTGGCTGCCGCTTGGCGGCTATGTGAAAATGCATGGCATGGAGGATTTGGGGGAGGCCGCGCCAGAACAGGCGGCTGCCTTCCGCCCTGGCGAGACCTTCCATGAGAAATCAGTGGGCGACCGCGCCTTGGTTGTGGCGGCTGGCCCCTTCTTCAATTTCGCCCTTGCCGTGCTGCTTTTTGCCGCGCTTTTCGTGGTGGTTGGCCGGCCTTCCGCCGTGCCGAGTGTGGGCAATGTGGTGGAAGCCTCGGCCGCCGCCCGTGCCGGGCTGGCGCCCGGGGACCGCATTATCTCCATGGATGGCCAGAAGGTTGAGCGGTTTGAGGCATTGCAGCGCTATGTCCAGGCGCGCGCCGGCCAGGCCATTGAAATCCTGGTCGCGCGGGGCGATTCCCAAATCAAGGTGATGGCGACCCCGCAGCCGCGGCCATCTGATGGGCTTGGCATGCTGGGCATCACCGCTGGCATGCCGATTTTCGAAAAGCTTGACCCCTTCAGCGCGGTTTGGGCGGGGGTGACCCATACGCTGGATATCACCTGGCAGACCCTGGTTGGCGTTTGGCAGATGATCTCTGGCAGCCGCGGCGCTGAGGATCTGGGCGGGCCTTTGCGGATTGCGCAAATGTCGGGGCAGGTCGCCAATATGGGGCTTTCGGCCTTCATCACCTTCGCGGCGCTGCTTTCCGTGAACCTTGCCCTGATCAATCTTTTCCCGATCCCGGTGCTGGATGGCGGGCATTTAATGTTCTACGCCGCTGAGGCCATCCGGGGCCGTCCCCTGCCCTTGAAAGCGCGGGAATACGGCTTCCGGGCGGGGTTCGCCCTGCTGATCGGCCTGATGATTTTCGCCACTTGGAATGATCTGGCGCAGCTTGGCGTGGTGCGTTGGGTGAGCGGGCTATTGGGTTAATCCGGTTTGGGGGTGGCGAGGGGGGCGTGGCTCGGCTAGGTAATCGCCTGATCTTGAGAGAGATGCCGAATCCGTGAAGCAACTACGCGCATTTTTAGCCCTATTCGTCTTTTTGGCCCTGGCCATGCCCGTGGCCGCGCAGGAGCCCTCGCGCGGTGGTGGGCGCATATCGTCGGTAGATGTGCGCGGCACGCAGCGGATAGACCCCGACACGGTGCGCAGCTACATGCTGGTGCAAGTTGGCGACGCCGCAGATCAGGACCGCATTGACCGCAGCCTGCGCGCGCTTTTCGCCACGGGGCTTTTTCGAGACGTGACGATCCGCAATGAGGGCTCACGCGTGATCGTGGATATCGTTGAGAACCCTCAGGTCAACCGCGTTGCCTTTGAAGGCAATCGGCGCATTTCCAGTGAGATCTTGCGTGGCGTTGTGCTGACGCAACCCCGCAGCGTCTTCACCCCTGCTGCCGTCCAGACCGACCGGCAGCGCATTCTGGAACTTTATGCGCGGCGCGGGCGTTTTCGGGCGACTGTCGAACCCAAGATCGTTGAGCTTGACCAAAACCGCGTTGATCTTGTGTTTGAGATTTTTGAAGGCGACCCCGCGCTTATCTCAAGGGTCACCTTTGTTGGCAACAACGCTTTTTCCGAATCACGGCTTAGGGATATTGTTGCAAGCCAGGAACAGGCTTGGTTCCGGATTTTTTCTTCAAGCGACATCTATGATCCCGAACGCCTGGGCTATGACCGGGAATTGCTGCGCCGCTTCTATCTGCGCCAAGGGTTTGCCGATGTGCAGATCACTGGTTCTTCAGGTGAACTAACCCCCGATCGCAGCGCCTTTTTCGTCACCTTCACGATTGATGAGGGCAAGCGCTATCGCATCGGCAAGGTTGAGATCATCAATGAAATCCCGCGCCTGAGTATGGAAGGCCTGCGCCGTGCGATCGAAATTGCAGACGGCGATTGGTATGATGGCGATGCGGTGGAACGGGGCAGCACTGCAGTTGCGGATGCGCTGCAAGCGCGCGGCGAGTCTTTTATTGAAGTGCAGGCGCGGATCACACGCAACCCTGAAACCGCAACAATTGACCTTGCCTATATCGTCCGCGAAGGTGCCCGCGCCTTCGTAGAGCGCATTGATATTACGGGAAATACACGCACGGAAGATCGCGTCATCCGTCGGGAATTCAGGCTCGCTGAGGGCGATCCGATGAATGCGCGGCAAATCCGGCGTTCGCGTGAACGCCTTCGTTCACTTGGCTATTTTTCCGATGTTCAGATCACCAATCAGCCCGGCTCAGGGCCCGAACAGGTGAATTTAATGACTTCGGTGGTGGAACGCGCAACCGGTGAATTCACCCTGGGCGGCGGTTACGCGACCGATGCCGGGTTTTTGCTGGATGTGGGTGTACGAGAGCGAAACCTACTCGGCATGGGGCTTGATGCGCGTGTCGGCGGTGTGCTTGCGGAAAAGCGCAGCCAGCTGGATCTTTCGGTCACGGATCCGCAATTCCTGGACCGCAACCTGGCCGCTGGGGCGGATGCCTTCCTGATCAATCGCGATTTGCGCTTCGTGACCGGCTACCGCGAAAGACGCGCGGGCTTTGCGCTGCGTACCGGTTATGAAATCAATGACCGGTTGCGGCAAAACTGGTCCTATGCGCTGATTGATCGTGACATCTTTGACATTAACAGTAACGCATCGACCTTCATCAAGGAACAGGCGGGGCGGACGCTGCTGTCGCAGGTCTCGACCACCGTTACTTATGACATGCGCGACAGCCGCATCGAACCCCGTTCTGGCTATGTCGTCCGCGTTGGTGGCGATTACGCAGGCTTGGGTGGCGATGTGGAATACTTCCGCACCAGGGGCGACGCGCAATACTACATCCCGTTTGAGCGTTGGCTAAATGATCCGGACTTTGTGCTGGTGCTGGCCGCAGGCGGCGGTGTCTTGACCCCGCTTGGCGACAAGGACGACCGCATTGTGGACCGCTTCTTCCTGGGTGGGGAAAACCTGCGCGGTTTCCGCCTGGGCGGTGCCGGGCCCAGGGATTTGGGATCACCCGATCAGGATTCTCTCGGTGGTCAGATCTTGTGGACCACCTCAGCAGAAATGCGCTTCCCCCTTCCCTTACCCAATGAGCTCGGCCTTTTGGGCCGCACCTTTGTGGATGTGGGCTCGCTTTCCGGTATTCCTGACGGCTATTACGACCAGACAAAATATCCTGGCGCCAAGCCGGTGGATGAGGCGGATCCGCGCGTCAGTGTTGGTGTCGGTTTTTCCTGGCGTAGCCCGATCGGCCTCATCAATATTGATTTCGGCAAGGCCGTTGTGAAGAAAGACTATGATAAGACACAGATTTTCCGCCTTGGCTTTGGTACACGCTTCTAACACGGGATGATTGCCCCATGATTCGCCTTGTCCTTGCCGCTTTGCTCGCCTTTCCCATGGTGGCTGCGGCGCAGAACCAACCGGGCTGGTTTGTGCCTGGCCAACCCCAGGGGCAAGGGCAAGCGCAGCCGCAAGGCCAGCGCCCTGCGCAGCCAGCGCAGCAGCAGCAGCGCCCCGCACAGCAGCAGGCCCCTGCCCCGCTGCCCCCCGGCACGCCCCCGCCCGCGGCCCTGATTGGCGTAGTAGATGTGCCGGAAATCCAGCGCGTCTCCACTGCCTTCAACCAGGTGCGCCAGGAAATCGAACGCCGCCGCACCAAGCTGAATGAAGATGTGCAAAGCGAACAGCAGCGCTGGCGCGATGAACAGCAGCGCCTTGGCAATGAACGTGGCGGGCTTTCGCCCGAGCAATTGCGCACCCGTGAACGCACGCTGCAGGACAAGATCACCGATAGTCAGCGTATCTTGCGCGACCGGGCGCGGGATCTGGAGCAATTGGCGCAACAGGCATTGCGCGAAATTGAGCAGGCACTTGCGATCGTCATTCGCCAAGTTGCGGCCAGCCGCAACATCAATCTGGTCCTGCCGCGGCCCCTGATCATTTACAATGATCCGGCGTTTGACATGACGGAAGAAGTTGCGGTGCAGCTCAATCGCATGATCAGTGCTGTTAATCTGCCGCCAGACCCATCGGCGCCACCGGCTCGCCCGGCGCCGGCCCCAGCGCCTGCGGCGCCAAGGCGGAACTGATTACCTTGGGTGCGGATAGCCGCTTCTTCGCTTCAGCCGGGCCAGTTTCGGTTGGAGCCATGCGCGCCGCGCTTGGCCTGGCAGCGGAAGGGGATGATGGGCGGCTATTCGCCGGTGTCGCACCGCTGCATCTGGCGGGGCCAGATGATGTAGCCTTCATGGAAGGGAGGCGGAACCTACCCGCGCTGCAAGCCAGCCAGGCCGGCGCCGTCGTGATTGAACAAGCCTTTGCGGAGCATGTGCCGGCAGGCAGCATCCCGCTCGTGGTGGCGGTACCGCAGGCCGGCTTCATCCGCATTGCCGGGCTGTTTCACCCACCAGCGCAACCAAAGCCCGGCATTCATCCAACAGCGGTGATCGCGCCGGACGCCATCATCGGCCCCGGCTGTGAGATTGGTGCCTTGGTTTATGTGGGCGCAGGGGCCGAAATTGGCCCGGGGTGTATTCTAGCCCATCACAGCTCCGTCGGCGCGGGGTGCAAGCTTGGCGCGCATGGGCGCATCCATGCCCATGCCAGCATGGAATATTGCATCGCCGGAGAGCGCGTGGTGCTGCACCCTGGCGCGCGGATCGGTAGTGAGGGCTTCGGCTTCATCACCACCGCTGAGGGCAAGCATGTAACCATGCCACAGCTTGGCCGGGTGATCATTGGCGATGGGGCAGAGATTGGCGCAGGTAGCTGCATTGATCGCGGTGCGGGCGGCGATACGGTGATCGGGCCAGGGGCACGGATAGATAACCTGGTGCAGATCGGCCATAATGTGACGATCGGGCGCGGGGCGGTTATTGTGGGCCAAGCTGGTATCTCCGGTTCTTCCAGCATTGGCGATTACGCGGTGTTGGCGGGTCAGGCTGGCATTGCGGGGCACCTTTCCATCGGCGCTCGGGCGCGCGTGGGCGCGCAAGCGGGTGTGGCCACTGATGTGCCGCCCGGCACTGATGTATTGGGCAGTCCCGCCTGGCCGGCAAGGGAGGCCATGCGCGCATTCGCGCGACTGCGCCGCTTGGCGGCGACCAAGGGAAATGAAAAAGCGGGCTGAAGAACATGTCTGAGGAAAACACCACACCCACCGATATCGGCGTTTGTGATATCGCCAAGATCATGCATGCGATCCCGCATCGCTATCCGTTCCTATTGGTAGATCGGGTGGTTGATATGGTGAAGAATGAAAGCTGCATCGGCATCAAGAACGTCACGATCAACGAGAATTTCTTCCAGGGCCATTTCCCGACCATGCCGGTGATGCCTGGCGTATTGATCATTGAATGCATGGCACAAACGGCAGCGGTGCTGGTGGTGGAAACCTTGGGGCCTGATTCGGCTGGCAAACTGGTTTATTTCATGACGATTGATAATGCGAAATTCCGCAAGCCTGTGGTGCCCGGCGATCAGATGCGCGTGCATATCAAAAAGGAACGCCAGCGCGGCAATATCTGGAAATTCTCCGCCGAGGCAAAGGTGGATGGCAAGGTGGTAGCCGAGGCAACCTATGCCGCCATGATCCTGGACCGCTGAGCATGACCGAAATTCACGCGACCGCCGCCGTTTCGGCTTCTGCAAAAATCGGCGCGGGCTGCAAGATTGGTCCTGGCTGCGTCATTGGCCCCGATGTGGTGCTGGAAGATGGCGTTGAACTGATTGCGCATGTGATGGTGGATGGCCATACGCGTCTTGGAGCGGGCGTGAAGGTGTTTCCCTTCGCCACCATCGGCATGGCGCCGCAGGATTTGAAATACAAGAATGAACCGACGCGCTGTGAGATCGGCGCCCGCACGCAAATCCGCGAACACGCCACCATTCATCGCGGCAGTGTAGGTGGTGATGGGATCACGAGCGTTGGCGCAGATTGCATGATCATGGCGGTCGCGCATGTTGCGCATGATTGCCGCTTGGCGGATCGCGTGATCCTGGCCAATAACGTCATGCTGGGCGGGCATGTGGAAATCGCCGACACGGTTTTTGTTGGTGGCGGCACGGCTATCCATCAATTCGTGCGCATCGGCCGCCAGGCGGTACTTGGCGGCATGAGCGGGATTGAGGCGGATGTGATCCCCTATGGTTCCGCCATGGGCAATCGCGCGCGGCTGATCGGTTTGAACCTTATTGGTCTCAAGCGACGCGGCTTTTCGCGCCCGGAGATCCATGCGTTGCGCGCTGCCTTTCGCCTGATCTTCCGTGAACCGGGCGTCTTCAATGAACGGGTTGAAGAAGCCGAAAAGCGCTATGCGGATGACAAGAATGTGCAGGAGGTGCTGCATTTCATCCGCAATACCTCTCGTCGGGGCCTGTGCAAGGCAGGGCGTGGGGGCGATGATATGGATGATGAAGCGGAATGAGCATACGCCGCCCTCGCGCGCATAAGCGCTAACCGCAATCATGCCTGAGCCTCTCGGCGTCATCGCGGGCGGGGGCACCCTGCCGCTTCGGGTGATGCAGGCGGCTGCAGCCATGGGGCGGCCCGTGCATGTGGTGGTGCTTGAAGGGCATGGCGATCCGGCGGCCTATGTTGGGCAATCCCATGTGACTTTGCGCTGGGGCTTGGCCGCGCAAATGCTGTCATGGCTGAGGCAGAAGGGCGTGCGGGAAGTGGTGCTGGCGGGCAATGTGGCGCGGCCTTCTTTGCTTTCGCTCAGGCCCGATGCGGCTTCGATGAAGTTGATTGGACGCATTGGTCGTGCCGCCTTCAATGGTGATGATTCCATCTTGCGCGCCGTGATGAAGGTGCTGGCCGAAGAAGGGTTTGAAGTGATTGGCGCGCAGGCGCTGCTGGCGGGGTTGCTGCCGCAGGCCGCCTTGCTGGCCGGGCCAATGCCGGATGATATCGCGCGGGCCGATATCGCGCGCGGCCTTGCCGTCTGCCATGCAATTGGCGCGGTGGATGTCGGGCAATCGGTAGTGGTGCAGCAGGGCTTGGTGCTGGGCGTGGAAGCCATTGAAGGCACGGATGCGCTGATCCTGCGCGCGGGTGGGCTGAAGCGCGAAGGCACTGCTCCCATTCTGGTAAAGGCGCCCAAGCCCGCGCAATCCACCCTGGCCGATCTGCCCACTATCGGCCCGAAGACAGTAGACTCCGCACTTGCCGCAGGCCTGCGCGGCTTGGCCTTTCAGGCCGGCGGGACCATTCTATTGGAACGCGAAGCAACCATCGCGGCGGCGGAAGCGGCGGGGCTATTCCTGCTCGCCTTCGATCCCGCTGACTACAACACAGGAGATTCTGCATGAGCCAAGGTCGTTTTCTGCACACCATGCTGCGCGTCGGCAATCTTGACCGCAGCGTTGATTTCTACACGAAGCTGCTCGGCATGAAGGAATTGCGCCGGCGTGATGTGCCGGATGGCAAGTATACGCTGGTCTTTGTGGGCTATGCCGGGGAGGAAACCGGCGCTGGCGTGATTGAACTGACCTATAATTACGGGGTCGAGAAATACGAACTTGGCTCTGCTTTCGGGCATCTTGCCGTGGGCGTGCCGAATGTGACCGCCACTTGCGATACGCTCCGCGCAGCCGGCGTGAAGATCACGCGCGAACCGGGGCCGGTGAAGTTCGGCACCACCGTGATCGCCTTCATCGAAGACCCGGATGGCTATAAGATTGAGCTGATTGAACGCGCCTGATCAGGCGTACGCCTCCAAATAAAAAAACCGCGCGGGGTGCATCCCGCGCGGTTTCTGTTTGGGCGTGACGCTTCAGCTATCAGTTGATGCGTTCACCATGGAGCGCGACATCAAGGCCCTCGCGTTCTTCTTCCTCGGTCACGCGCAAGCCAACGATGACATCAGTGATCTTAAGCAGGATCCAAGTTGCGATGGCGGTATAGGCCATGGTGGCCGCCACAGCGATCACCTGCTTGATGAATTGCTCCATCCCACCTGACAGACCTTCCGGCACAGCCGTGGTGGCGGAAAGCGGGCCATAAGCCAGGAAGCCCACCAGCAAGGCGCCGACAATGCCGCAAATGCCATGCACACCAAAGGCATCCAGGCTGTCATCATATTTCAGCGCGTGCTTCAGCGCCGTGGCGCCCCAATAACCCGCCACACCGGCAACAAGGCCGATGATGAGCGCGCTGCCAGGCAGCACGAAGCCAGCGGCCGGCGTGATGGCCACCAAGCCCGCCACCGCACCGGAAATCGCGCCCAGCACGGAAGGCTTGCCCTTGCCGATCCATTCCGCAGCCAGCCAGGACAGCACCGCTGCGGCCGCCGCGATTTGCGTCACCAGCATGGCCATGCCCGCACGACCGCCGGAAGAACCAAGTGCCGACCCAGCATTAAAGCCGAACCAACCCACCCAAAGCAGCGCGGCACCAATCACCGCAAAGCCCAGATTATAGGGCGAGAGGTTTTCTGACCCATAACCAACCCGCTTGCCAAGCACGATCGCGGCGACAAGCCCCGCAACGCCGGCATTGATATGCACCACGGTGCCGCCCGCGAAATCCAGCGCGCCGAGTTCAAAAATCCAGCCATTTGGATGCCAGACCCAATGCGCGACCGGCGAATAAACCAGCAACGTCCAAAGCCCGACAAAAACCATCAACGCAGAGAACTTCATGCGATCCGCAACCGCACCGGTGATCAGCGCCGCGGTGATGATGGCGAAGGTCATCTGGAACATAAGGAAGACTGATTCAGGAATGGTCGTGGCCACCGCCGCATCGCCGGACCCAAGCGTAAAGGGCTTGTCCCAATTCTCCGCCAGGCCGCCCAGGAAGAAGCGAGAGAAATCGCCGATCCA
Organism: Roseomonas sp.; assembly: GCA_040398485.1. Lineage (GTDB taxonomy): Bacteria > Pseudomonadota > Alphaproteobacteria > Acetobacterales > Acetobacteraceae > Neoroseomonas. The sequence goes on from JBBAUC010000073.1 coordinate 11,918, forward strand.
GGCATTGCCCTCACCAAAGGCCAAGCTATAGCCGGCCACCATCCACAGCACGGAAACCAGCGCGCAGATGGAAAATGACTGCATCATGGTGGCGAGTACATTCTTCTTGCGCACCATGCCGGCATAGAACAGCGCCACACCTGGCACCGTCATCATCAGCACCAAAGCGGTGCTCACCAGCATCCAGGCGGCATCACCCGTATCCACCTTCGCTTCATCAGCGGCAAAGGCCGGCACGGCGGCCATGGCAAGGAAAGCCGCGGCCATACCGCAGCGCGCGAGGAACCTCATGGGTTGTCCCTTCTTTTGCAATGTTTCGGAATTGGGGCTCACAGCGCGGATTCATCCGTCTCGCCGGTGCGGATGCGCAAAGCGCGTTCCACATCCATGACGAAGATCTTGCCATCACCAATCTTGCCGGTGCGCGCGGTGCTGGCGATGGCTTCCACCACCGCATCCACCATTTCGGCCGGCACGGCCACTTCGATCTTCACCTTGGGCAGGAAGCTCACATGATATTCTGCGCCACGGTAGATTTCGGTCTGGCCCTTCTGCCGGCCAAATCCCTTGACTTCGGTCACCGTCAGACCCTGCACGCCAAGCGGGGTCAGCGCTTCTCGCACTTCGTCCAGCTTGAAGGGCTTGATGACAGCCATAACGAGTTTCATTGCGCTTTCCGTTCCTCTCTCTGGGCGGGAACCGACCCCCGCGTCAGGGAGAGCTTTCCAAATCCCGTGCCAGCCTAAGGGGACGAAAATGCGCTAAGATTGGGCGATTCTCGCGTGATATTCGCCCATATTTCATTCATTTGCCTATTTTATGAGCATAACTGCATGCGCCGTTTTTAGGCTTGGTCGCCCCCCTCAGCCCCGGTAGAATGCGCCCTATGAAAGCTTCCCAGGATGTAGATGTTTGCGTGGTGGGCGCCGGGCCGGTCGGCGCCACCTTGGCCGCCAGGCTGGCTGGCGCCGGGGTCAAGACTGCGGTGGTTGACGCGGCGCCCCTGCCGCCCATGGCAATGCCGGCCTTTGATGGCCGCGCTTATGCTATTGCGTTGACCTCCAAACGGTTGCTGGAAGGGGCCGGCGTTTGGGAAAGGCTGCCGGTGGAACCCTGCCCCATCCTAGGCATTCGCGTGGCCGATGGCAGGCCGGGCGAGGCCCCCTCCCCGCTCTCACTCCATTTCGATCATGCGGCGCTTGGCGATGATCCCTTTGGTTGGATGGTGGAAGCGCGGTCCCTTCGCATCGCGCTCAACGCGCATTTGCCGCACTTGGCCAATCTTGCCGTGCATGCGCCCGCCA
>JBBAUC010000074.1:0-13167 GCA_040398485.1 Roseomonas sp.
CGCAAAGGAAGCGTCAAACCCGCCCCAACGGCAGGTAGCGACAGAAGCGGGGATGCGGGTCGCTTGCGACATCAGATTGTCCTCGTGCTCTAGAGCCAGCCTTTGCGGCGGAAATACAGAATGGGCATAATGGCTGAGACGATCATCAGCACAAGCGCCAAGGGATAGCCAAAAGCCAATTTCAATTCAGGCATGAATTCAAAATTCATGCCGTAAATGCTGGCGATCAGCGTGGGTGGCATGAGCGCGACCGAGGCCACGGTAAAGGTCTTGATGATATTGGTCTGTTCGACATTCAACACGCCAAGCACGGCATCCAGCAGGAATTGCGCCTTTGAATTCAGGAAGCTGGCATGTTCCACCAGGGATCGCACATCGCGCACCAGCGTCTTGATCAGCGCCTGGTTTTCCTTGCGTATCGCGGTTCCCTTTTCGGCGCCCACAAAGGTCAGGATGCGCGAAAGACCAAGCAGGGTTTCGGAAGCGCGTGTCGTCACTTCCCCGACCTGGCCCAAGGTGAACAGCGCATCCTTCAACTTGTCACTGCGCCGCTGCATCTTGAAATCGGCCTCGGAGGCTCGGAAGGTTGATTGGCTGGCGCGGTCCATGTCGGCGCTGATCTTTTCGAGAATATCGGCGATTCGATCCACAATCTGCTCGAAAAGATGCAGCATGACCGCATCTGCTGATTGCAGCAAGGTCGGCTGGCGCTGCGCGCGCGCTGCGAAGGCAGTAAAGGCGCGTGGTGTCGCGTAGCGCACCGTGACCAGCGCGCTATTGGTAAGCACAAAGCTGATGGGGGTGGAGCCATACTCGCCTGCTTCCACACCATAGAGAAAATTCGCTGTCAAAAATAGCGTCTCCCCCTCACGATACAGGCGGGATGAGCTTTCGATTTCCTGCATTTCTTCTCGCGTTGGGATCTCGAGCGAGAGAGCCTCCTGCACCGCGTGTTCTTCCGACGGTGTAGGGTTCAGCAGGTCGATCCAAACAGCCTGGCGAATATTCTCGGGTTCCGCGACCTCACCGGCGGCTTCCCGCGCGGGTCCAGGCAAGGCGGCGGTGATGTGGGAAATGGCACCTTCACGTAGCCGGCAGCGGCCATCCTCAACGGTCCAGGTTGTGAGCATGGCGCGGGCCCTCCACAAGGCAAAAAAGGCAGAAACTTACTAACCCTGGCCCGGCAGCCTGAATAGTCTTATCGGCCCCAAATCCAGGCTTAAGCGCCCGGGTAAGGGGATAAAGCCGCCCTCGCCTGAAAGGCGCGAGAGCGGGCAAGGCGGTCAGGCGCCCGGGCGGGGCGGCGTGTTTTGCGCGGAAGCGGCCTGCGCGGTGGAAGACGCCGCGGCGGGGCCCTGGATGCTGCCGGCTGGTTGGGACTGGCCCTGCGCCTGCGCTTCCATCGAGGCATCTGCCTGATCATCCTTGATATTATGCTTGAAGGACTTGATGCCCTTGGCCAGATCGCCCATCAGGCCGCTGATCTTGCCGCTGCCGAAAAGCAGCAGGACGACCAGCAGAACAACAAGCCAATGCCAGATGCTGAAGGAACCCATTGCGACGCCTCAATTCCCAGTTGGAAGTCCCGCCGGAGCGGTTCTTCGGACCCTATGACATGGCGGCAACCTATCCGCCAAGGGGTTACCGCGCAAATCCCTAAATGGTTTCTCGCGGGGCCTGCCGCAATGGGGGTTGAAAAGCAAACTGGCTTCCATCATCTAACCGATATCCGGGCCCCTCTGGCGGGGCTGCCATCTATTGGCAGCTGCCGTGATGTCGGATCGTGCAACCCTGCGCGGTCCCGGCCCCCTATGGCTGATCCGCGCTATTGGATGAGGTTTGGGGATGGATTTCCTGTTATCTGAGTGGATGGGCAAGCCCTTCTGGATGTGGAAGGGCTTTCTGCTGATTGTGCTGGTCCTGCTCGCCTTTGACCTTGGCGTCCTGAATCGCAAGGACAAGGAAATGGGCGTGGCGCAAAGCCTTTGGCTTTCGGCCTTTTATATCGCCTTCGCCACGCTTTATGGTGCGGGCATCTGGTGGGCCTATGAAAATGGCCAAATAACCACATCGGATGGCACCCATGCGGGCATAGCCTTCTTTACCGGCTTTTTCATCGAAAAGGCGTTGTCAATTGACAATGTTTTTGTGATCAGCTTGATCTTTGGCTATTTCGCCATCCCGCGCCGCTACCAGTATCGGGCGCTGGTCTGGGGCATTATTGGCGTGATCGTGCTGCGCGGCATCATGATCGCGGCGGGTGCGGCGCTGGTGCAGGAATATAACTGGGTGCTCTATATCTTCGGCGCCTTCCTGATTGCGACCGGCATCAAGATGCTGGTGGTGCCGGAAGGGGAGCAGGATATCTCAAAAAACCCCATCGTGCGCTTCATGCGGAAACACATGCGCGTGACGGATGAACTCCATGGCCAGAAATTCTTCGTCCGCCAGATGGATCCGGCCACGGGCAAAAAGCTGGCCTTCGCCACGCCGCTTTTCCTGGCGCTGGTGGTGATCAATATCGCCGATTTGATTTTCGCGGTGGATAGCGTGCCGGCGATCTTCGCCATCACGACCGACACCTTCATTGTCTATACCGCGAATATCATGGCGATCCTTGGGCTGCGCGCGCTTTACTTCGCGCTTGCCGCCATGGTGCATCGCTTCCACTACCTGAAATATGCCCTGGCACTGGTGCTGGTTTTCATCGGCGGCAAGATCTTCTGGAACCAGATGGTCGGCAAGCTTGACCCCGCCATTTCGCTTGGCGTTACGGCGGCTATCATTGCGGGCGGGATTTTCGTCTCACTCTGGAAAACCCGCGGTCAGCAGCCGCAAGGCCACTGAACCAAGCTTCAGCCGAGGTGCAGTTCAAAAGGCTGCACCTCAACAAATTCATCATCGGCGCTGGTGCCATCCTTCCACATGAAAACCGCGAAGCGCGCTTCGCGCTCAAACACAGTTGAGGGGTGGTGCCAGACATTGGCGCCGTAAGTGACCCCCTGATCAGGCCGCGCCAGAAAGGCGCGCGCCTTTGTCATATCTGGCAAGCCATCTGCCCCATGCGGCGCCACCAGCACCAGCCAGCGCCCCGCTTCCATGGGAATGAAGGATTGCGAGGAAAATTCATGCCGTTCCATGGTGGTGGACGCGAAAGGTACCGATTTCGGCAAGGCGCGCGTGAAGGAAAGGCTTGGCGCCGCCCCGCCCCGGCGGTTTTCCAGCGCCTTGTCTATGTAAGCGCGCCCCGGTGAGGCTGGGCTTTCCAGTACTTCCCCAAAGGGGGCGAAGGCTTCGGCGGTGAGGGGTTCTGTGGTGATTTGGCGCATGGGGTGGCTTTCGGTTTGATCCCCCCCACCAAAGCCGCGCCGCGCGCGCCTGTCCAGCCCATTGCCCTGCCTGTATTTTGCGCAGAATTTGCCCCACACCGCGCCATTTGGTGGCCGGCGCCTGGCGTGGTTAATCTCACGCCATGAATGCCGCCGCCCTGCCCCAGCCCAGCCATCAGCGCTCTCGCGGGCGGTTGGAATTGGATTATCATCTGCATGAAGGGCGCACGGTGCTGGGCGGGCTTTATCAATCGCCCCCCATGCGCGCCTTGTTTCCCGACCCTGAGGCTGACGAGGCACCCATTTGCGCCCTGGTGAATACCGCAGGTGGCTTGGCTGGGGGTGATAGAGTGGAAATCGCGCTCAGCCTTGGTGCCGGCGCGCGGGCCAGTTTCTCCACCCCGGCGGCTGAGAAAATCTATCGCAGCCTTGGCCCGGCAACCGAAATCTCCGTGACGCTTGAAGCGGGCCCTGGCGCTGTTTTCGAATGGATTCCGCAGGAAACCATCCTGTTTGAGGCCGCGCGGCTTGAACGCCGCCTGAGCGCCGATATCGCCGAGGACGCGACGCTGCTGATGGCCGAAGCGCTGGTGTTCGGTCGCGCCGCGCGGGGGGAGACCTGGCGCCGTGGCGCTTTGCAGGATTCCTGGCGCATCCGGCGCGGCGGCAAGCTGCTTTGGGCGGATGGGCTGAGCCTTGGGGGAGACATCGCCGCCGATTTCGCCGACCCCTTTGGCCTCGCCAATGCTGAAGCACTGGGTAGCCTGGTGCTGGCCGGCCCGATGGCCACGCCTGATTTGCGCGATGCTTTGCGCGAAGATGGTGCGCTGGCGAGCCTTGTGCGGCCCGGGCTTTTGGTCACGCGCTGGCTCGGTGGTGCCGTTGAGGTACGCGAAGGGCTGGGGGCGGCGATTTGCCGGCTGCGCCCGGCGCTTGGGCTGCCGGCGCGGCTGCCGCGCCTGTGGACGACATGAGGCAAAAACTTCCATGATGGAACAGCGATTGCGGAACCCAACGCCATGAACCTGACCCCGCGTGAAAAAGACAAGCTGATGATTTCCATGGCGGCGATCGTGGCGCGACGGCGCCTGGAACGCGGCCTGAAAATGAACTTCCCCGAATCCGTGGCGCTGATCACGGATTTCGTGGTGGAGGGTGCGCGCGATGGCCACAGCGTGGCGGAATTGATGCGCGATGGCGCCACCGTGCTGACGCGCGATCAGGTTATGGAAGGCATCGCGGAGATGCTCCATGAAATCCAGGTGGAAGCGACCTTCCCGGATGGCACCAAGCTGGTGACGGTGCATCAGCCAATCCGTGCGCCGGCGGCGAAGAAGCCCAACGCCAAGGCGAAGCCTGCCCCGAAGGCCAAGGTGAAAGCCGCACCAAAAGCCAAAGCCAAGCCCAAAGCTAAAGCTGCGAAAAAACCCGCGAAACCCAAGCCCAAGGCGAAGCCAGCACGTAAGGGAGCCCGCAAATGATCCCCGGCGAAATCATCACCGCCCCTGGCGAGATTACGCTGAACGCAACACGCGATGCGGTAGAAATAACGGTGGCGAATAAGGGCGACCGCCCGGTGCAAGTGGGCAGCCATTATCATTTCGCGGAAACCAATCCGCTGTTGGATTTTGATCGTGCCAAGGCGCGCGGCTGCCGGCTGGATATCGCAGCCGGCACGGCAGTGCGCTTTGAACCGGGGCAGACGCGCAAGGTACGGCTGATACCCATGGCGGGTGCGCGCATCATCCATGGCTTTCGCGGCGAAACGGAAGGGGCGGTCTGACCCATGGCAACGAAAATCTCTCGCACCGCTTATGCCGGCATGTATGGCCCAACGGTCGGCGACCGTGTGCGCCTGGCCGATACGGAAATTTTTATCGAGGTTGAGCGCGACCTGACCACCTATGGTGAGGAAGTGAAATTCGGCGGGGGCAAGGTGATCCGAGATGGCATGGGGCAATCCCAAGTCACGCGCGCCCAAGGTGCCATGGATACTGTGATCACCAATGCGCTGATTCTGGATCATTGGGGCGTGGTGAAGGCGGATATCGGCCTTCGCGGCGGGCGGATTGCTGCCATTGGCAAGGCGGGCAATCCGGATACGCAGCCGAATGTGGACATCATCATCGGCCCGGGGACGGAAATCATCGCCGGTGAAGGGCGCATCCTGACCGCGGGCGGGCTTGATGTGCATATCCATTTCATCTGCCCGCAGCAGATCGAAGAAGCTTTGGCGTCTGGCATCACCTCCATGTTTGGCGGCGGCACTGGCCCGGCGCATGGCACGCTGGCCACCACCTGCACGCCCGGCCCTTGGCATATGGAGCGTATGTTGCAGGCCGCCGAGGGTTTTCCGATGAACCTTGGCTTCCTCGGCAAGGGCAATGCCGCGCTGCCGGCGGGGTTGGAAGAACAGATCAGGGCTGGCGCCTGCGGGCTGAAACTGCATGAGGATTGGGGCACCACACCCAAGGCGATTGATAACTGCCTTTCCGTCGCCGATGAGATGGATATCCAAATCGCCATCCATACCGACACGCTGAATGAAAGCGGTTTTGTCGAGGAAACCATCAAGGCCATTCGTGGCCGCACCATTCAGGCCTTCCATACCGAAGGTGCCGGTGGCGGCCATGCGCCGGATATTCTGCGCCTGGTCGGTGAAGCGGGCGTGCTGCCTTCTTCCACCAACCCCACCATGCCTTACACGGTGAATACGGTGGATGAGCATTTGGATATGCTCATGGTCTGCCACCATCTGGACCCGCGCATTGCAGAGGATGTGGCCTTTGCCGAAAGCCGCATCCGCAAGGAAACCATCGCGGCGGAAGATATCCTGCATGATATCGGCGCCATCAGCATGATGTCTTCTGACAGCCAGGCGATGGGTCGCGTGGGTGAGGTGATCATTCGCACCTGGCAGACCGCGCATAAGATGAAGGTGCAGCGTGGCCGCCTGCCGGACGAAAAGGGCGACAACGACAATGCGCGCGCCAAGCGCTATATCGCGAAATACACCATCAACCCGGCGATTGCGCAGGGTGTGTCCGATCATATCGGCAGCATTGAAGTCGGCAAGATCGCAGATCTTGTCATGTGGACGCCGGCCTTTTTTGGCGTGAAGCCCGATATGGTGTTGAAGGGCGGCACCATTGCCATGGCGCTGATGGGAGACCCCAATGCTTCCATCCCCACGCCGCAACCCGTGCATTACCGGCCGATGTTTGGCAGCTATGGGCGTTCTCGTCTGCTATCCGCTGTGACCTTCGTGAGTGGTGCTGCGTTGCAAGCGGATATTGCGGGCCGCTTCGGGCTTTCGCGCGAATTGGTGGCGGTGCGCAATTGCCGCGGCGGCATCAGCAAGCGCAGCATGGTGCATAATGCGACGCTCCCAAAAATCGAGGTTGATCCCGAGACTTATGAGGTGCGTGCCGATGGCGTATTGCTGGTGTGTGAACCGGCCAAGGTGCTGCCCATGGCGCAGCGTTACTTTATGTTTTGAGGTGTGCCTGATATGACCGAGACCCTCCCCCGCGCCATTCAAGTGCTGCCCACCGGCGGCTGGGTAGAACGCACCGCGCGCCATCGTGTGACGCTTGATTTCGATGACCGTTTCCGCCGCCGCAAGCGCTATGTCGCGGAAGATGGTTTTGCGTTTTTGCTGGATCTGGAAGAAGCGACCGTGCTCCGCCAGGGTGATGGGCTGCTGCTGGAAGGCGGGGGCGTTATTCTGGTGCTGGCCGCGCCGGAGCCTTTGATAGAAATTACGGCGGAAACGCCGGAACGGCTGGCGCGTTTGGCATGGCATTTGGGCAATCGGCATTTGCCGACGCAGATTGATGGCAGCCGCATTCTGATCCGCAAGGATCATGTGATTGAAGCCATGCTGAAAGGGCTTGGCGCGCAATTACAGCATGTGGAAGTCGCCTTCGATCCGGAAGGCGGCGCTTATGGCGAACACAACCGCCATATGGGGCATCATCACCATCATGGTGATGGCGATCATGACCATGATCACGGCGATGGCCATCATCACCACCATCACTAAGAATAAGTCGGGCGCCGCACAGCAGGCGCTGTATCGGCTGCTGACCTGGCTTTCGCCGGCCTATCCGGTGGGCGCCTATACCTATAGCCATGGCATGGAATCAGCGGTGGAAGCGGGCGCGGTCACGAAGCGCGATGGCTTGATAGCCTATGTCAGCACCGCTTTGCAGCGCGGCGCGGGGCGGGTGGATGGCGCTTTGCTGGTGGCCGCGCATCGCGCCATGGTGAAGGGCGATGATGCGGCTTTGGATGAGGTCGCAGAACTGGGCGCGGCCTGGCGCGGCACGGCGGAAACCGCTTTGGAAGCGGAAGCACAGGGCACGGCGTTCACCGGCGTGACGCTGGCCGCTTGGCACACACCACGCTTCGCCGCCTTTGCCGCGCGCCATCCGCGCCAGCTTGCCCATGCGGTGGCTTTCGGCGCGGCGGCAGCGGAACAGGGCATCGGCGTGCGCGATGCGGCCTTCGGCTTTCTCTCGGCCTTTGCGGCGAATTTGGTCTCGGCCGGTGTGCGGCTAGTGCCGCTGGGGCAGACGGATGGCCAGCTTTCGATCGCCGCTTTGCAACCTGCCGTCGCCGCTGCGACCGATGCCGCATTAATCGCGGATTTGGCCCGGCTTGGCACGGCAGCGCCGATGCTCGATGTTTTCTCCCTGCGTCATGAGACGCAATACACAAGGTTGTTCAGATCATGAGCACTTCGCAGAATGGCCCGTTTCGTGTGGGCATTGGTGGGCCGGTGGGTTCCGGCAAAACCGCGCTGGTGGATCGGCTTTGTAAACACATGCGCGACCACTACGATATCGCGGTGATCACGAATGACATCTATACGCGCGAAGATGCGGAATTTCTGACGCGCTCCGGCGCGCTGGTGCCTGAACGCATCGCGGGGGTTGAGACCGGCGGCTGCCCGCATACGGCGATCCGCGAAGATGCCTCCATCAATCTCGCCGCCGTGCATGACATGGCGGTGAAATTCCCGAAGCTTGAAATCCTATTCATTGAAAGCGGCGGCGATAATCTGGCCGCGACCTTCAGCCCGGAATTGGCGGATCTGACCATCTATGTGATTGACGTTTCAGCCGGAGATAAAATCCCGCGCAAGGGTGGGCCGGGGATTACGCGGAGCGACTTGCTTGTGATTAACAAGATTGATCTGGCGCCCTTGGTGGGCGCTGATCTTTCCGTGATGGATCGTGATGCGCGCAAGATGCGCAATGCGCGGCCCTTCATCTTCACGAATCTGAAGGTGCTGAAGGGGGTTTCTGAAATCGCTGATTTCATCGTGGCGCAGGGCGGCATTACGCCGAGGGCCGCAGCATGACCGCCCCGCGCCACATCATCATCCTCGGCATGGGGTTGATGGGCTGCGATATCGCGGCGATTTTCCTGAATGGCGGTTGGCGTGTGACCGCGGTGGAACCGGCGCGGGATCGTTGGCCAGCAGCGCAAGCGCGCGTGGCGCAATCAATCACCCAGTTGGATGGCGACCCTGCCGTGGCTTCCGGCCTGACGCTGCTGGATGACATGAATGCGCCGGATTACGCAGAGGCCGAGGCGGTGATTGAAGCCGTGCCCGAAAGGCTTGACCTGAAGCGCAAGGTATTTGCGGAACTTGATGGGCTGGTGCCGGCGGGCATTCCCATCGCGTCCAACGCATCCGGTTATCGCATCACGGATATTGCCGGCGATCTGCCGGGGCGCGCGCGCTGTGCGAATTTGCATTTCTTCCTGCCCGCGCATCTGGTGCCGGGCGTTGAGGTGGTGCGCGGCGAATACACGGACCCTGCGGTTTGCGACAAGCTCGCTGACATCATGGCGGGGCTTGGCCGCAAGGTCATTCGTGTGGCGAAGGATGTGCCGGGGTTTCTGGCCAATCGCATCCAACATGCGCTGATGCGCGAAGCCTTTTCGGTGATTGATCAGGGCCTCGCGACGGCTGAGGATGTGGATAATGCCGTGCGCTACGCCTTCGGCTTTCGCTATGTTGCCGCGGGGCCGATCCTGCAAAAGGAATTGGCGGGGCTTGAGACGCAATTGGAAGCGGGGCGCACCATCTACCCGTCGCTCAACAACAGCCCTGACCCAAGCCCGGGCCTTGCGCGGTTGGTGGCGGAGGGCAAGCTTGGCCCGAAGACCGGTGAGGGCTTTCGCCCCTGGCCGGCCGAGAAAACCGCCAAGGAACGCGCGCGCTATGAAAAGGCACTGCTCGCCGCCGCGCGCATCCTGCGCGATGAGGAAGCCTGAGCATTTTCAAGCCAAGTGGAACCACTTGGCGACTCGGAAAATGCGATCAGACAAACAAGCATTTTCAAGCCAAGTGGAACCACTTGGCGACTCGGAAAATGCGATCAGACAAACAAGCATTTTCAAGCCAAGTGGAATCACTTGGCGGCTCGGAAAATGCGATAAACGCCGCCCCTGATCAGGCGGCGCGTTGTGGGCGCACCGCCAGCACTTCGCGCAAACGCTGCAAGCGCGCGCGCGCATTGTCGCCAAGTTCCTGATCCGGCCCGGCCACGGTTTCCACGGCCTTCAGCGCCTTCCGGCGTGAAGCCGCATCCGGCAGCAGCACCGTCAGAGTCTTGATCGCCTCTTCCGGGAAAAGGGTCGCGATCATGGTCTGATCACGGATGACAGCCATGCGCTCAGCGGCACTCATTTGCGCAAATGGCGCTTCGGTGGTGAGCAATTGATTGGACCGTGCAAGCCGCGAACGGCGCACCGCACCGCGCGCATCAGCAAGCAGGATCATCATGCGAATGACCGCTTCCGCATAGCCGCCCTGGGCAAGCTTCGCTTCTGCCTCGGCACGCTGCGGCGCATCGCTGGTGACCGAATCCCGCGCGGCATCGGCTTCCGTGTCATAATCCTCACCAGTCACACCCGAAGCTTGCAAACTGCCATAGACGCCGTGGAAGGCGATTTCCACCCAGGCATCGCGCATATCACGCATGGTATTAAGCCCATATTCCACTGAATCCGCGAAGGCTTTTTCGAAGGCGAGGAAGGGATTATTGGCCGCGACGGGGCGACGATTTTCCCTCGCCAGACCCGCGAAGGATGAAATCGGCCCCATCCAGGGGTTCATGTCGCTCAGCGCGTAGCGGCGCCAGCGCATCGGGTTCATCTGTCGCCGCGCCTCGGCGCCCATTTCCGTGCTGAACTGGCGGATCACGGGGGCTAGCAGCACATCGTAAAGGTGCTGGTTCAATTCGGAAATCTGCGCGACGGCGGGAAAGGCTTCATTCTCCGCCTCGCCCGAGATTTCGCGCACATGGGCGATGGAGCGTTCCACCAGCTCCACCTGCCATTCGCCAATCTCGGCACCTTCCTGATAATTGCTGATGTGCATTTCATAAAGGCCAGGTGCCACGGATTCGATCATCTCCAGCGTGGTGGCGATTTCGCTATGTTCCTTCTTCGCCACCTTGCCGGAGACGAAAATGCCAAGATGCCCGATATCCTCATGCAATAGATACACAATGGTCTGGCCGAGCGATTTGATTTCGCGTTCATCGCGATAGACATCGGCAATCCAGCGCAGTGCCTGGCCGGGTGGGGTGATGTTATCGCCGGCTGACGCGAAGACAATGATCGGCGCCTTCACTTCGCGCATATTGAAGTTCTGGCCATCGCCCGCGGAAATGCGCCCGGAAGAAAAACGATTGCCGATAAAGAGGTTTTCCACAATCCAGCAAATCTCATCGCGGTTCATGAGGAAATAACCGCCCCACCAGCGTTCGAATTCCAGGAAGCGCTCCGCGCCCTCATCCACATTTTGGTAAAGATCGAAATATTTGCGGAACCAGGTATTGGCCGGCGACAAAGCCTCAAAATTCGCGACAAGATTGGCGCCGTCGAAGCGGCCATTGCCCATATCGGCCATCAGCGCCGCCGGCCAGCCGCCACCGGCAAGCCCGCCCAGATAGCGCATCGGGTTCTTGCCCTTCTCGCCCGCCCAATAGGATAGCGGCGCGCCATTCAGCACCAGCGCGCCAAGCTGATTGGGCATTGCCGCACCCAGCATCATCACCGCCCAGCCGCCCTGGCAATTGCCGATGACGACAGGCTTCGGCGCCTTGGGGTGAGCATCCGTCACATGCTTCAGAAACACCGCTTCGGCGGCGGTGATGTCCAGAATGGTTTGGCCGGCTTCGGGGTCTCGGAAGAAAATCACGAAATAAACCGGGTGGCCACGGCGCAAGGCCACACCCACCTGGCTATCTGATTTGAAGCCGCCAATGCCGGCACCATGGCCCGCGCGCGGGTCAATAATCAGAAAGGGGCGGAGCGCATCATTGCTGGGTGGCATGTCATCCGGCGGCGTGATGCGCACCAGGGCGTAATTCACCGGGCGTTTCAGCTTGCGGCCATCCACCACGGTTTCGTAGTCAAAAATCAGCACGGGCGGGCAGCCCGCCTGTTCGTGGGAGACGAAGTTATTGCCCGCTTCGCGCATCGTATCCCAGAACAGGAAGCTCCGCTGCGCCGCATCCAGCATGTAGGAAGCCGCATCCATCGCCAGATTTCGGGGCGCACCCATCAGCCCCCGGCCCGCCTTGGCCAGGCTTTCCAGCGGCGCTTGCGGGTTCATCGCCTGTGGCAGGGCCTTGGCGTGGCGGCCCACCACATCGGCCATGATGCGCGATTGTTCAAACACACGCTGGGCGGTCGCATTGCCTTTTTTCAGCAATTCCCGGCCGGGCGGGATGGCGCGCTGAGATGTCATGGCACTGGCTCCTGTTTTGAGTATCTTCCTGCGCCTGTAATACGCTCGGTTCAAGTATTTTTTGCAGTGCAGCAAATTTGCCTGCCTCGGGCCGGGTTGCGCTGGGGCGGGTCTCGGCGGAAACTCATTCATCATTTTTTGGGGGGAGAACGCCAAATGTATGTCGAACAGCGCCAATATACCTTCCATCCGGGCAAGATGCCGCTTTGGATGGATGCCTATCAAAGCCTAGGCGGCCCGGCTTCAGGCCGGCATATCGGGCCATCGCTCGGCTTCTTTCAGGTGGAAGTCGGCACCATCAACCGCGTGGTCTTCTTCCGCGGTTGGGATGATATTGACACCCGCGAAGCCTGTTTGGCCGCGCGTGAGGCAGACCCGGATTGGCAGGCCTTCCGCAAGCGCTCAGCCGAGACCGGGGCACTCGCCCAGCAGGAAGTCAAGTTCCTGAAAACCGTGCCTTTTTCACCCATCACCCAGGCCAAGGGCTTCCAATTCAAGCGGGAGATCGGCGGCACAGGGATGTTCGTGGATCACCGCACCTATGATTTCCACCCCGGCAAGATGGCCGGCTGGTTGGAGGCCTATGAAAAATATGGCCTGCCCGTGCAAAAGCGCATGCTCGGCCAATTGCTGCTTTTCGCGGTGACCGAGATTGGGCCGATCAACCAGGTGGTCTTCATGTGGGCCTATGAGGGCCTGGGCGACCGTGACCGCCGCCGCACGGCGATGATGAGCGATCCGGGCTGGGCGGAATTCGGCAAGGCGATTGCGCCGCTGGGCGCGCTGAAACAGCAGACGGTGATGGAAATGAAGCCGACAGCGTTTTCGCCGGTGAAGTGAACGGCGCCTTTTCTGCAATGGCGGCTCGCGCCAGGGCGGCAGGCCCTGGCGCGGTTGAACTCAGGAAATAATAAAAAAAATTATCGGTACGCCTTGGCTTAAATGTCCGTTAATCTTTAGGCGGGCCTTTAGGGGGCCCGCCACCGGAAGGAATGAAGGAAAGCGCCTTGCCATTGCAGCAGCTTGCTTCATCGCGCCGAAGCAAAGACCGCTTTGTGGTCT
>JBBAUC010000075.1:0-12894 GCA_040398485.1 Roseomonas sp.
AAGAATCTTTGAGATGCACGACATAAGGCAATTGCGCGCCGACCCTGCCGCTTTCGATGCGGCGCTGGCGCGGCGCGGCATCGCCCCTGTGGCGGTGGACATTTTGGCGCATGATGAGGCCCGCCGCGCAGCGCAAACGGCGCTTCAGGAAAAGCAGGCGCGGCGCAATGCGCTTTCCAAGGATATCGGCATGGCCAAGCGCCAGGGTACCGATACCGCGGCGCTGGAAGCCGAAGCGGTGCAACTGCGCGATGACATGGCTGCACTTGAAGCCGAAGCTGCGAAGGCTGAGGCCGCGCAACAGGCCGTGCTGGAAACACTGCCCAATATCCTTGACGCCGAAGTGCCGGAAGGGCGCGATGAAAGCGCCAATGTGGTGCAGCATCAACATGGTACGCCGCTGGAATTTTCCTTCACGCCCAAGCAGCATTTTGAATTGGGCGAAGCGCTTGGCCTGATGGATTTCTCCACTGCGGCAAAGCTTGCGGGGGCGCGTTTCACGGTGCTGAAGGGCCCGCTCGCGCGCTTGGAACGGGCACTTGGGCAATGGATGCTCAATCTGCATACCGAGGCGCATGGCTACACCGAAAGCGCCGTGCCGCTTTTGGTGAATGACACCACCATGTATGGCACGGGCCAATTGCCGAAATTCGCCGAGGATTTGTTCCGCACCACCGATGGCCGCTGGCTGATCCCAACCGCGGAAGTGCCGCTGACCAATTTCGCCGCGCAGGAAATCAAGGCAGAGGCTGATCTGCCGGTGCGTCTGACCGCGCTTTCCCCCTGCTTCCGTTCTGAAGCCGGCAGCGCCGGGCGCGATACGCGCGGCATGCTGCGCCAGCATCAATTCGCGAAGGTGGAACTCGTTTCCATTGTGAAGCCCGAAGAAAGCGACGCCGAGCATGAACGCATGACGCGCTGCGCCGAACGCGGACTGACGGAATTGGGCCTGGTGTGGCGGCGGATCATTCTCTGCGCCGGCGATACGGGTTTTGGCGCCGCGCGCACCTATGATCTGGAAGTCTGGCTGCCTGGTCAGGGCGCGTGGCGAGAGATTTCATCCTGCTCCAATTGCCGGGATTTCCAGGCACGGCGCATGGGTGCCCGCTACCGCGCCAAGGACGCCAAGGGCACAAGCTTTTTGCATACGCTGAATGGGTCTGGTGTGGCGGTGGGGCGCGCGCTGATTGCGTTGCTGGAAACGCACCAGCAGGCGGATGGGTCCATCGCTATCCCGGAAGTGTTGCGGCCCTATATGGGCGGGATGGCGCGGATCGGAGTTTAGCGCCGCGCGCCAGTCCCCGCCGGGCGCGCTTCGGCCACTTCCGTTGCTGCATTCCCGGTCTTGGGGGGGAAGCAAACGATACGCGTCCGCGTCGCTGGGCCAGGGGTGCCGCCGCCGCGCATACGAAGTTCAACCTCGGGCGTTGTCGGCACGGGTTTCAGGCTGGGCTCGCGCGCACCAATCAGCATCACCGCGCCGCGACCGGAAACGCATAGACCTGCCATAGCAGGCCCTGGCAAGGGAATGACCCCAGGCGCGGAGCCAGGCACAAAACGATTGCCACTTAGCGCCGCCATCACCCGCTGCTGATAGATCTGCCCGCGTTCCGGTGTCGCGGAATGGTAAAGCGCCACGGCCTGGTGCCAATCGCCCGTGCGCGCGTGCAGGCTCCGCAAAAAGCGCACCGCATAAGCAACATTGGTTGTGGGATCGAAGCCGGCTTCCAGACTTGGGAAAGCATCCGGGTGATGCAGCAGATTGACCTGCATGCAGCCAATATCAATCGAACGCACGCCCCGCGCCTGAATCGCGCGCACTTCCTGAAGCGCCTCAGCATTCGAAGCGGCGTAGCGGCCATCGCCGGCAGCGTTATAGGACCAGGGCCAGGGCTGCACGCTGCCATCCGGTGCGCGGCGCCCGGTTTCAACCTTGGCAACGGCGCCGAGCAAACCCGCCGGTATTCCTGCACCGCGCTCTGCCGCCGCAATGGCTGCGCCGCAAAGGCCCCAGGGTTCCGGCAAGGCGGGCGGCGCTGGGCGCGCGGCGGCATTGGTGGCTGCGGGGCGTTGCTGGCGCGCGGCATTGGGCGCGGCGGCGGCATCCGGTGCTGCCAATGCAACATGCGGGAAAGCCGCCAGGAACAGCCCAATAAGCCCAAGCAGCCGCTTGGCAGCAGCCATGCCGGGAGTCGCGCCGAAAGCACTTTGCATGCGCTTTCCCTAGGCCCTGGCAGCGCCCTGGGTCAACCAAAACCTGTTCAGAAGTGATCCGCCCGCAGCACCTGGCATTCTGTCAGTGTTACAATCGCGGGCCTGGCGCCGAGCAATTCCCCTTCCGCCGCCAGCACGCGCGATGCGACCTCGGCTGAGGTAATGCAAAGCACCAGCACATTATCATCAACGCCGCCGGGGTCTCCGGCGCGGCGGATGCCTTGGTGCCCGCGCCCAGCGAGTACGGGCAGAATCGTCCAACCCGTGGCGCCCATACGATCCAGCAGCAAGGTCACCGCCTCTGCCCGCACGGCCTCCACAACAATTTCGATCCTTTTGCGCGCGTGCATTGTACCGTCTCCCCTTGATTATTGTGTGGCCAGCCGCGCCGCCCAAAGCCAAAGCGGGATGCCAGCCAGCACATTGAAGGGGAAGGTGATCGCCAAGGAAAGGGTCACGTAAATGCCGGCATCGGCAGAGGGTAGCGCAAGCCGCATCGCCGCCGGCACCGCGATATAGGAAGCCGAGCCACCCAGCACCGCCATGAGCCCCACTCCGCCCGTGGAAAGCCCGACCAAAAGCCCGCCTGCCAGCCCCGCCGCGCCGCCGATCAGCGGCATCAAGATGGCGAAGGCGATCAGCCGCACATCCAGCCCCCGGCCCCGGTCGCGGAGCCGCCGCGCCGCAGTGATGCCCATCTCAAGCAGAAACAGGCAAAGCGCACCCGGGAAAAGCGCGGTGATGAAGGGCGCAAGCTGCCGCTCAGCCCCTGCCCCGCCCAGCCAGCCGATCAAAAAGGCGCCGAGCAGCAGCACGACCGAGCCATTCAGGAATACCTCTCGCGCCATTTCCTTGGCGCCGCCCGACGTCGCCGCCCCGCCCCGCCGCGCAATCAGCAGCGCGGTCAGAATCGCCGGGGTTTCCATCGCCGCCAGCACGGCGGGCATAAAGCCCTCATAAGGCGTATTGGTCGCGTTCAATTGCCCGACCGCCGCGGCAAAGGTCACCACACTGACCGAGCCATAATGCGCCGAAACCGCCGCCGCCGTAGCCTTATCCAGCGGCGTGGCGGCGCGGAGCAGCCCATAGGCCGGCAGCGGCATCAGCGCCGAAAGTGCAATGCCCACCACCAAGGCCGGGATCAACCCCGCCGAGGCACCAGGCTGCGCAATGGCAATGCCGCCCTTCAGCCCGATTGCCATCATCAGATAAAGCGAGAGGGTTTTTGCCAAAGCATCCGGCACCGAAAGATCAGAACGCAGCGCGGCTGCCGCGAAGCCAAGCGCGAAGAAAAGAACCGAAGGCGGCAGGATTTCAAAGAAGGACATGGGCGCCGGGGGTTAGGCGGAGGCCTTGGCTGTGTAAAGGGTTTTCACGCCGTCGCCACTGGCAAACCATGATAGCCGCGGGCGTAATACATCAGGCAGCCGGCCTGCATATCGGCAAAGCGCACCGCCTCAACACTCGCAAAGACCACGCTATGCGTGCCTTGTTCCATCACCTCCGTAATCCGGCAATCGAAACTCGCCGCAGCGCCATCCAGCGCGGGGGCCCCAGTAACCAGGTTGGTCCATGCCCCCGCAGCAAAGCGCGCTGCCATGTCCAATGCGCCGCTTGGCGCGGAAAAGGCGTCGGAAACGCCCTGCTGTCCGGCGGCGAGGGTATTCACGCAAAGCACGCCATTCGCCAGGAATAGCGCACTGCGCGGGCTGGTGCGATTGAGGCAGACCAGCAAAGTGGCCGGGTCATCCGTCACGGAACAGACGGCAGTTGCGGTAATGCCGCCTTTGCCCGCGACGCCATCGGTGGTGATGATATTCACCGCGGCACCAAGCCGGGCCATGGCGTCGCGAAATTCCTGGCGAGAGACGGGCATGGCGGGCGATCCTTGAAGCGGGCTTGGGCGCGAAGCCTCTATCACCCCAAGCGGGCGCCGTCACGCCAGCCGGCCCGGTCCAAACGATAAAGCAAATGCCGCCGATAATGATGGCCTTCCGGCAGGCGCGGATGGTCGAATTCGCCCGCCGCCGTCATGCCGAGCTTTTCCATGAGCTTCCAGGAAGCGGCATTGCCCGGCACGGTGAAGGCGACAATCTTCTCCAGGCCAAGCGTGGCAAAGCCAAAGCCCAAGGCGGCGCGCGCGGCTTCCGCGGCATAGCCCTGGCGACGAAAGCGCGGCCCGATCCGCCAGCCGATTTCCACCGCCGGGGTGAAATCCGCCTGCCAGGGAATGGTCATCAGCCCGACCACGCCGACGAAAGCGCCCGAGGCCGCTTCCGCCACCACCCAAAAACCCCAGCCATGTTCAGCGAAATGCGCGCGCATCCGCGCGGCCCAGGCATCACTTTCCACGCGCGACATGGTGGCAGCGAAATAGCGCATGCTTTCCGGATCACCATTGATGGCGAAAAGCGGGTCAAGATCCTCATCCCGCCAGGGGCGGAGGATCAGGCGTTCTGAAGTGAGCGTCGCGGCGTTCATGCGCGCTTCTTAGCCCAGACCGGCAAGCCCATCAGCCCCTAGCTTGCACAGGCTGCGCCCGGTAGCATGGCCAGCAAAGGAGAACGCCATGAACCCGATCAGCCTGGAAGCGCTGGCCGCCGAGGTGCCCGATGGGGCCATGCTCGCTTTGCCACCCGATAATTCCCTGCCCTCGGTCGCGCTGGCCAAGGCGCTGATCCGGCGCGGGGTGCGCAATCTGCGCCTGGTGGGCGTGCCGGTTTCGGGCTTTGCCACGGATATACTGATCGGCGCTGGCTGCGTCACCAGCGTACAGACCAGCGCGGTTTCCCTTGGTGAGGCCGGCTTCGCGCCGCGCTTCAGCGCTGCCTTGCGCGCGGGGAAGATCAAGGTGATTGATGCCACCTGCCCCGCCATTCACACCATGCTGCAAGCCGCTGAAAAAGGTGTGCCCTTCATGCCGCTGCGCGGGCTGATCGGCAGCGATATCCTGGCCAATCGGCCGGATTGGAAAGTGGTGCCAAACCCCTTCGCGACGGATGGCGAAGACCCGATTGTGCTGCTGCCCGCGCTGAACCCTGATTTCGTCTGTTTCCATGCGCTGATGGCCGATGAGGAAGGCAATGTCTGGGTCGGGCGGCGGCGTGAATGCGCCACCATCGCGCATGCATCCAAGCGCGCCTTGGTCACGGTGGAACGCGTGGTGCCGGGCAATTTCCTGGAAGATGAACGCCTCGCCTCCGGCGCCATCAACGCCACCTATATCAGCGGCATCGCCATTGCTGAACGCGGCGCGCGCCCGGTGGCGCTGCTTGATGAATATGGCTTTGATGGCGCTTATGTCAGCGAATATGCCCGCATGGCGCGGAGCGAAGAAGGTTTTGCCGCCTGGTGCGCGCGCGAAGTCTTCGAACAAAAAGCACAGGCCGCAGAATGACCGAGATCAAACTGGAAGAACGCATCGCCGTTGCGCTGGCGAAGCTGATCCTGGACCCTAGCGCGCCGCCCGCGCGCCATATCGCGGTTGGTGCGGCATCGCCCATGCCGGCGGCGGCCTGTTGGCTAGTGAAAAAGCAAGGCAATCCTGTGCGGCTTTCGCTGCTGCATAAGCGCAGCGGCAACCCCTTTACGGAAGGCACGCGCGAATTGTTTGACCTGACCGGCCAGGGGCGGATTGATCTGTTCTTCCTGGGCGGAGGGCAGATTGATGGTAGCGCCAACCTGAACCTGGTCGGCACCGGCGAATGGCCCGGTATGGGCGTGCGCTTTCCCGGCAGTTTTGGTTCGGCTTTCATGTATTTCATGACGCCGCGCACCATCCTGTTCCGCGAAGAACACACGCCGCGCGTTTTCGTGGAGAAGGTGGATAACATCTCGGCCCCCGGTGTCTCCCCGCCCGGCGTGTTTCGGCGCGGCACGGCGCAGGCACTGGTGACGGGGCGCTGCGTATTCCGCTTCCACCCTGATCGCGCGCGGTTTTCGCTGGAAAGCGTTCATCCAGGTGAAACGGTGGAAAGCGTGCGGAACGCAACGGGATTCGCCTTTGATGTGACGGGCGATGTGCCCTTTACGCCAGACCCGACGCCGGAAGAACTCGCGCTGCTGCGCGGGCCGATCTGTGATGAAATGATGGAAACCTACCCGGAATTCTGCACCCGGGTCTTTGGCAGGAAACAAGCGGCATGAATGACGCAAGCATCGCCACCAAGGGTCTCGCCCGTTCCGCTGGCGCTTTGGCTGGGCTGCGCGTGGTGGATCTGACCCGCGTATTGGGTGGCCCTTATTGCACCATGGTGCTGTCCGATCATGGGGCCGAGGTGATCAAGCTGGAACCGCCGCAAGGTGATGAAGTGCGTGATTGGGGCCCGCCCTTCGATAGCGCGGGCGATGCTTCCTATTTCGTTGGCGTCAATCGCAATAAACGCAGCGTGGGGCTGGATTTGTCCAAACCCGCCGGCAAGGAAGTGCTGCTGCGCCTTTTGGAAGGCGCGGATGTGCTGGTGGAAAACTTCAAGCCTGGCTCCATGGAAAAATGGGGGCTGGGGTATGAGGCGGTGCTGTCAAAACGCTTCCCGCGCCTGATCCATTGCCGTGTTTCGGGCTTTGGTGGTGAAGGGCCGCTTGGCGGCTTCCCAGGATATGATGCGGTGTTGCAGGCCATGGTCGGCCTGATGTCCATCAATGGCACGGAGAATTCCGGGCCGACGCGCCTTGGCACGCCAATTGTGGATATTGCGACGGGGTTGTTTTCCACCATCGCCATTCTGATGGCGCTGCATGAGCGGGAAAAATCTGGCAAGGGGCAATATTGCGACATGACGCTGCATGATTGCGGCATGGCGCTGCTGCACCCCCATGCGGCAAATTACTTCCTGTCCGACAAGCGCCCCAAGGCGACGGGTAATCCGCATCCGAATCTGGTGCCCTATTCCAAATTCAAAACGAAAACCTGCGAGATTTTTATCGCCGCCGGCAATGACCCGGCCTTTCGGAAATTCTGCGAGTTTCTGGGCATTCCTGATGTGGCGAAGGATGAGCGCTTTGCCACTAATGGCGCGCGCGTGATCAATCGCGATGCGCTGACGGAGATTTTGGAAAAGCGCTTTTCCACGGAAGATGGCCATGACCTCACGCGGCGCATGCTGACGGTTGGCCTGCCGGCCGGGCCGGTGCTGCATGTGGATGAAGCCATGGCGGCAGACCACACGGCCTTCCGCGACATGGTCGCTGATATCGGCGACTATCGTGCGCTGAACACACCCATCAAATTATCCCGTACGCCAGGGGGCGCGCGCACGCGCCCGCCGCGCTTCAATCAGCATGGGCGCGAAGTGCTGCTGGCGCGTGGCTTCAGCGAGGCTGAGATTGTCGCGCTGGAAGCCGATGGCGTGATTGTGGGCGCACGCCGGAAGGCGTAACGCCCGCAGACATCAAGCAGCGGCCGCCCTTAAGGTAGGCCCCTGCCCCGCCACCGTCGTGCGCACCATATGCCGCCTTTCCGTCGTGCTCGCGAAGGGGGTGGCGCGGTGCAGCACGGCGCGATTATCCCAAATCAGCAAATCGCCCGGCGTCCAGCGATGGCTATAGATGAAGCGATCTTCGGTGGCATGCGCCATCAGTCGCTCAATCAGCGCGCGGCTTTCGGCTTCAGTCATGCCGTCAATGCTGCGCGCATGGGCACCCAAATATAGCGCGGGGCCATAAGGGTTTTCTTCCAGCACCACGGCTTGGCGCACCGCCGGGTGTTGCGTCTTTTCCGCTTCCGTCACCAGCGTGGGATCAACCCGCCCGCGTGACCAACCGAAATCATGCAACGCCACCATACCGCGCAGCCTGGCCTGTTCCGCCGCATCAAGTGCCGCGAAGGCGCCGCGCATGAAGGCGAATTCCGTGTTGCCGCCCGCGCTTGGAATCTCGCGCGCCGAGAGCAGGGAGGCCCGGGCCGGGATGGGCTTGAAGGAGGAATCATGGTGCCAATGCCGATTGGCCTTATTGTTCAGCAACTGCTTATCGCTGGGTGCCGCAATCTCACCGCCGGGGCCGATATTGCTCAGCACAATCACGGCGCTGCCGGCGCCAAGCGCGCCGGGGCGGGTCATTTCCAAATCCCCGAAACCCTGGCTGAAGGCGATCTGCGCCGGGTCATCAATGACCTGGCCCGGCAGCACCAGCACGGCGAAGCGGTCCAAGGCATCGCGCAGCCCTGCCATGGTGGCACCATCAATGCCGCGCGCGACATCAACGCCTTCGATACGGGCGGCGAAAAGCGGTTGCAGGGGGGTGATGTTGAGCATGGCCAAATCCTCCGACAGGAAGGCTAGGCCGGAAGAACCCTCTCAGAAAAGCCCCTCAATCCGCCCTTCCCCATCAAGGCCGATGGTCTCCGCCGCCGGGCGGCGTGGCAGGCCGGGCATGGTCATGATGTCCCCGCAAACCGCGACGATAAAGCCAGCGCCGGCGGAAAGCCGCACCTCGCGCACCGGCAGCACATGTTCCACCGGCGCGCCGAGCTTGGTTGGGTCCGCGGTGAAGGAATATTGCGTCTTGGCGATGCAAACCGGCAGATGCCCGAAGCCCAATTCCTCAAACCGCGCGAGGCGCTTCGCCACATCCGCCGGCAGAGCGATATCCCGCGCGCGATAAATCTGCTGCGCGATCGTGCGGATTTTTTCAGCCAAAGGCATGGCATCGGGGTAAAGCAGCGCGAAGCGTGCGGATTTCGCTGCAATATGCGCTTGCACAGCGCGCGCCAGATCGGCCGCCCCCTTCGCGCCATCACCCCAATGGGTGCAGAGAATGGCTTCCGTCCCCGCCGCCTGAATGGCGGATTGCACGGCCGCGATTTCCGCATCCGTGTCGGAGGTGAAGCGGTTCAGCGCCACCACCACCGGCAGGCCGAACTTGCCCATATTCTCCACATGGCGGGCGAGGTTGCTGATCCCGCGCGTCACCGCCGCCACATCTTCCCGCCCAAGGTCAGACTTCGCGACCCCGCCATGCATCTTGAGCGCGCGGACGGTGGCCACAATCACACAGACTGAAGGATTTAAGCCAGCCAGGCGGCATTTGATATCAAGGAATTTCTCGGCGCCCAGATCAGCACCGAAGCCCGCTTCCGTGACCACCACATCAGCCAATTTCAGCCCAAGCCGGGTTGCCATGACGCTATTGCAGCCATGGGCGATATTCGCAAACGGCCCACCATGCACGAGCGCGGGGGAACCCTCGATGGTTTGCACCAGATTGGGGGCGAAGGCATCGCGCAAAAGCGCCGCCATGGCACCATCGGCCTTCAAATCAGCCGCCGTGATCTGCCGGCCATCGCGTGTTTGCCCGACCACCATGCGGCCTAGGCGTTCCTGCAAATCCGGCAAATCCCGCGCCAGGCAAAACACCGCCATGACTTCGGAGGCGACGGTGATGTCAAACCCATCTTCCCGCGGGAAGCCATTGGCGACACCACCCAAGGAAGAATTGATGCCCCGCAAGGCACGGTCATTCATGTCTATCGCGCGGCGCCAGGAAATGCGGCGCGCATCCAGGCCAAGTTCATTGCCCCAATAGATGTGATTATCCAGCATGGCCGCCAGCAGGTTATTGGCGCTGGTAATGGCGTGGAAATCGCCTGTGAAATGCAGGTTGATGTCCTCCATCGGCAGCACTTGCGCATAGCCGCCGCCCGTCGCCCCACCCTTCACGCCAAAACAGGGGCCGAGGGATGGTTCGCGGAGGCAGATCATGGTGCGCGTGCCCAGCGCATTCAAAGCATCGCCCAGCCCAACCGTGGTGGTGGTTTTGCCCTCACCAGCCGGGGTGGGGTTGATGCCCGTCACCAGCACTAGCGCGCCATCCGGGCGGTCCGCCTGGGCGCGGATGAAATCCAGCCCGATCTTGGCCTTGTACTTGCCATATGGTTCCAGCGCATCCGCCAGAATGCCAGCACGTGCGGCGATTTCCGCAATTGGCTTCAGCGTTGCGGCGCGTGCGATATCAAGATCTGTGGCCATGTCATTCCCCCCCGGATGATCACCCTCGCATCGCCATGTCGGGGGCGGGCTGTCAAGGGCTGGATTGGGAAGGGTTAAGCCGCCGCTGGCAAAGCCTCGGCCAACGCTTCGCGGAAAATGGCGATGGCGCGCTGCATGTCTTCTGGCGTCAGCGCACCAATTGCGCCAATGCGCATGGTGGGTTCGGCCGTGTTCCAGAAATTGCTGATCAGCACGCCGCGCGCCTTCAAGGCTTCCACATAGCGCGGGAAATCAAAGCGCGGATCGGCGGGCTGATGCACCGTGACAATGATCGGCCCCTGCTCTGGCTTGGTCACATAGGGCTTGATGCCCATGGCGATAAAGCCTTCGTAAAGCGTATCGGCATTGGCGCGGTACCGCGCATGGCGCGCCTTCTGCCCGCCTTCCTTCTCAAAAAAATCGAGCGCGACATCGAAAGCCGCCAAAGCCTGCACCGGTGGCGTGAAGCGGAAGGACCCAAAGCCCGCGCGTTCCGCATGGGTCAGCACATCGGCCAGATCAAAGCACCAGGACCCTGCCTGGCCGGCACGCGCCTTGATGCTATCAATCCGCGCCACCGCAAAGCCGATGCCCGGCATGCCTTCCAGGCATTTGCCCGACGTGAACATCAGCGCATCGCATTCGGGATGTTCCGCCATATTGAAGGGCAAAGCGCCAAAGGCGGAAACCGCATCCATGATCATGCGCCGCCCGGCCTTGCGCACCGCGCGCCCAATACCCGCCGCATCATTCACAATGCCGCTGCCGGTTTCGCTATAGACGAAGGACACATGGCTGATCGTGGGATCAGCAGCGAGCACCGGTGCAATATCTTCTTCGCGCGCGCCGCGCGTATCGGGCAGGTCGAGCGTCACCACATCGCGCCCAATTTCACGCGCAATGCGTTCCATGCGCGACGCATAGGAACCATTCATCGGGATCAGCAGCTTGCCATCCGGCGGCACCAGGCTGCGAATGGCCGCTTCCATCATGAAATGCCCGCAGCCTTGCAGCGGCAGCGTCACATGTTCCCCGGCGATGCCGCCCGCGATATCTCGCACCCGTTCCCGGATGCGCGCATAGGTCGGGCGAAAGCCGTGATCCCAAGGGGCGATATCCTGGGCCATGGCGGCGCGGGTTTCGGGGCGGGTCTGCACAGGACCGGGAATGAGCAACATCATGCGCCAAGCCATGCCAGACCCATCAGGCGATGAAAACCCCCGCAACCTCGCGCCGCAGCTTTTCGCGGATAGCGGCGGCGAAGCTCTTATAATCCTGGCAATGCATCACAAAGGCGCCGGGGCCGCCAATTACCTCGGCAGCGTAATGCGCCATCAGATCGGGTTCTTCGTTCAGCACGGCCAGCGCGTTGATCGTGATGCCGGCCTCGACGCCGATATCGCGGATAGGCCCGGGTGGGCGGCCCTGATTATGCGCGCCATCGCCCGAAACATCCAAAACCATCCGCCGCGCCAGTTGTGGCCCTGAGGCGAAAAGCGCGAGGGCCGCCGCCATCCCCTCCCCCAAAGCGGTCGCGCCGGGCGGCACCAGGCGGGGGAGTGCCTCAATCGCCTCCGCCAGCGCGGCCACATCGGCGGGGCTGGTCAGAACCCGCCAGGGAATGGCGATTTCCTGAGCGCGTTCGCCGGACCAGAACAGCATCGCCATGGCAGAAGCCCCCGCCGGGCCGGCCAGTAGCGCCTGCGTAATCTCCGCATCCCGAAAGGCGGCAGCATAGCCGCCAATCATCAGGTCAAACTCCGCCCGATCCACGGAGGATGAGGCATCAACGGCCAAGACCAGGGCAAGATCAACACGCTGCATGGCGCCGTTATGCCACAGCCAAACTTGCGCTGCGTCAATAACTGCGGGCGGCCATTGCGGTTATGTTGCGCTTCGAAGACAGGAGGATGCCGTGGCACATCGCAGCATGGGTGAAATGGTCCGCGACCAGAACCCGCTCACCATGGGGCCGGATGCGACCGTGCAGGAAGCCTGCGCCGCCATGCATCGCCGGCGCGTTGGCGCCGTGCTGGTGACAGACCCGGCTGGGCTGCTGCTTGGCATTTTTACCGGGCGGGATGCGGTGCATTTCCTCTCGCACGGGAAGGACGGCACGGAAATCTGCCTGTCAGACGCCATGACGCGCCATCCCATCTGCCTGCCGCCCGAAGGCAATGCCATGGATGCGCTGCATATGATGGCCGATGGCGGCTTCAGGCATTTGCCCGTGGTGCGCGATGGCAAGGTGATGGGCATTGTGTCCCGCTATGATCTTCGCGCCAAGGAATATGGGCAGTTGGACAAGGAAACCGGGTTTTTTGAGTGCATGAGATAGGGTGGAGGCGCCCCCCTAGCCCTGCCTCCGCGCCCGACCTAGTCTTGCCGGGACGGAGGAATGAGATGCCCGAAAGCCCGATAGACAATAAACTTGCCGCCGAAGCGCGCCTGCCCTTGGCTGGCGTGCGTATTCTGGACCTAACACTTGCCCGCGCTGGCCCCACCTGCGTGCGCCATTTGGCCGATTGGGGCGCCGAGGTGATCCGCGTGGAACCGCCAGCCAATGCCGATGGCTTTGGCGGGGACCGCGACGGCTATGATTTTCAGAATTTGCACCGCAATAAGCGTTCCATCGCGCTTAATCTGAAATCACCGGAAGGCAAGGCAGTGCTGATGAAGCTTGCCGCTTCAGCAGATGTTGTTGTTGAAAACA
>JBBAUC010000076.1:0-12843 GCA_040398485.1 Roseomonas sp.
AAGCAGCGGCGCGTTTTGGCTTTACGCTGCGGTTGGCCACCCCGCCGGAATTAGCGCCGCCCGCGGAATTGATCGCCTGGGCGCGCGCGCAAGGTGCGAAGGTGGAACTGACCCATGACCCAATCACCGCGGTGCGTGATGCGCGCTGCGTGGTGACCGATAGCTGGGTTTCCATGTCTGATGAGCGCGAAGGGCGCGCCGAGAGCCGGCATAATCTTCTGGCGCCCTATCAGCTTAATGCTGCGCTGCTGAAACATGCCGCGCCGGATGCGATTGTAATGCATTGCCTGCCGGCGCATCGCGGCGAGGAAATCACCGATGAGGTGATGGATGGCCCGCAAAGCGTGGTGTTTGATGAGGCGGAGAACCGCCTTCATGCGCAGAAGGGTGTGCTGCTTTGGGCCTTGGGGCTGGCGTAACGCTTAGGGCGTGACCCGTAACAACGGATCACGCCTGTTTAGGCTGATTAGGCCCCCTGCCCTATTCCGGCTGTGCGCCGGAAATCTTCACCATCTCGGCCCAGATCGGCTGTTCACGCTTCAACCGCGCGGCCAATTCTTCCGGCGTTGAACCCGTCAGCCGCGCGCCCATGCCGATGGCGCGTTGCTGCAATTCCGGATCGGCAAAGGCCGTGCGGATTTCAGAAGAGATTCGGTCCACAATCTCACGTGGCATGGCGCGTGGCCCGGCCCACATATGCCAGGGGCTGACGTTGAAATTATCCATCCCGGCTTCCGCCATGGTCGGCACATTGGGCATGGCGGGCCAGCGTTCCGGCAGCGTCACAGCAAGCGGGCGAATGCGCCCTTCCTGAATAACGCCGACATAGCTTGCCAGATTATCCACCGCGAGTTGGATATCGCCCGAAAGCATGGCCGGGATGGTCTGCGCCGCGCCTCGGAAAGCCACATGGGTACTTTCAATGCCCGCACGCCCAAGCAGATAGGCGCCGGAAAGGTGAATGGTGGTACCCACGCCCGAAGACCCGTAGCTAATGCCGCCGCGCCGCGTCTTGGCCCAGGTGATGAATTCCTGGAGCGTTTGTGCCGGCACATGCTGCGCCGGCACCGCCACCACATTGGGCAAATCCCACATGGCGCTGATCCAAGCGAAATCCTTTTCTGGATCATAGGGCAGGGTTTTGAACAGCATGGGGTTGATCACGATATTATGCATGCTGATCGTGCCGATGGTGTAACCATCTGGTGTCGCGCGCGCGATGGCTTCCGTGCCGATATTGCCCGAAGCGCCAGAACGCGTCTCAACAATGAAATTTTGCCCGAAGCGGCGCGACAAGACTTCGCAGGCAAGCCGCGTCATCACATCAAGCGACCCGCCCGGTGGAAAGCCGACAAAGACGCGCACGGGCCGGTTGGGCCAGGCGGCTTGCGCAATCGCGGGGCTGGCCAGGCCAAGGGCGAGTGGTGTGGCGAGAAGGCTGCGACGTTGGATCATTGTTTTCCTCCCGATTTTTGTTGTCATTTCAGCGCGCGTAATCCGGTTCTTCCCGGTCAAGCACACGGCGCCAAGCATTTAGATGGAGTCGCGCATCCAGCTTTTCACCCCATGGCCCCGTATGATTGCGGCGCAAATTATCCGGCAGCTTGTGCAAGGGCAGCCCGGTCTGCATGGCAGTCAATTGATACATGCAGGTGCGTTCCGCCATGTAGCATTCGTCAAAGGCGTCATGCACGGTTGGGCCCACCACGGTCACGCCATGGCCGCGCATCAGCATGATGGTCTTATCGCCCATCAGCCGCGCAATGCGGTCCCCTTCTTCATTGCTATGGACGGGCTGATCGCCTTCATCATCATAGACGGTGCGGTCATTCAGCAGCAGATTGTTGTGATGCGAAAGCGCGAATTCCGCGCCCTGCACCATGGAAAGCGCGGTCAAATGCCTTGGGTGCACATGGATCACGCAGGTCGCTGCCGGATTGGCCAGATGGATGCGTGTATGGATATGAAACGCGACCTTGCGGAGTTCGCCACTGCCGCGCAGCACGCGGCCTTCCAGGTCACACACAATCAGATCAGATGCTTTGAGTTCCTGGAACAAATAGCCGCGCGGGTTGATCAGAAAGCGCGGCTCGGCCTCATTGGGCAACATCAGGCTGTTGTGATTGCCGATATGCTCATTCCAGCCGAGTCTCGCGCCAATGCGGAACACGGCGGCCATGTCGCAGCGGAGTTCCCATTCGCGCGCCTCTGCCCGGCTATCGCTCAGTTTTTCGATGATCGCGGCCATGCGGACCCCCCTGGACCATTCATTTGGTCAAGCCTTGCACAGATCAGGCGCGCCTGACCACGGGGTCCGGTGTTGACGGCGCTAGGCAGGGCGCGGAGCATTCCGCACACAGAGAGGACCCACCCATGGCCGAAGCCAAGCCCGCCGAATTACCCATCACCGGCTATCTGGACCGGTTTTCCGCGCGCCCGGGCGAAAGTCTGGCCGTGAAGATCAGCGTGCCGAGTGGCGGGCGCTACCGGGCGCGGTTGCGCCGCGTGATTTCCGGCGACCCCAACCCGGCCGGGCCAGGGCTGCGGTTTGAGGACCTCTCCGCGCGCTTCGATGCGGAATTTCAGGGGCGCCACCAGCCGATCCGGCTTGGGTCCTATGCGCTGATCCCCAAAGCGCCAAAGCGCGCGGCGGGGCCCACCACCTGGACCGCCCTTGTCTGGTTCCAGGCGCAACCGGCCACTGAGGCAGCGGTGATCAGCGAAGAACAGGCGGGGCACAGCGTCACCCTGGCGGTCGGGCCGCATGGGCCGATGGCGCGCATCGCCTGGCCGGGCGGGGACCGGCAGCTTAGCCTTGGCGCGTCCTTGGCGCTCCGGCGCTGGCACCGACTTTGGCTGAGCGCCGATCCCGCGACCGGGCGCATTCTGCTCGGCGCGCAGTGTATTGAAGATACCAGCCCCGCCAGCACGCGCGAAGTCTCGGCAGCAGGCATGGCGCTGCCCGATGGCGCGGGCGCCGTATTGATTGCAGCTGAAAACGCTGCCGCGCCGCGCGCGCATCTGACCGGTAAAATCGAAGACCCTGCCATCCTGGCGGGCTTTCATGCCGAATGGCAGCGCCCGGATGAAGCACTTTCCGTCACAACACCGGGCCTTCTCGCCGGCTGGGATTTCGCGCGCGGCATCGAAACCCAGTGCGTGGAGGATATCGGCCCGCAAGCCTGCCATGGCGATCTGGTGAATGTGCCAACCCGCGCCGTGGTCGGCGCCCGCTGGTCAGGCGCCGAGATGTGCTGGCGCCATGCGAGCCCCGATTACGGCGCCATCCACTTCCACGCTGATGATCTGAGCGATTGCGGCTGGGCGGATGATTTCAGCTTTAAAGTGCCAGCGGATTTGCGTTCCGGCGCTTATGCGCTGCATCTCACCTGCGCAGCAGGTGAAGATCACATCCCCTTCTATGTGCTGCCTCCGCGCGGCACGGCCACCGCGCCCATCGCTTTTCTGGCTTCCACCTTCACCTATCAAGCCTATGCCAATCATTCCCGCGGCAATGCGGATGCCGCCTATCGCGCGCGAGTCGCTGCCTGGGGCGCTTATCCGCATAATCCGGATGATTTCCCGATCTATGGGCGGTCCACCTACAACCGCCATCCTGACAATAGCGGCATCGCCTTTACATCCCGGCTCCGCCCGATTCTGACCATGCGGCCTGGCTTTCTGACCTTCAATGACGCGAAGGGATCGGGGCTGCGCCACTACCCCGCCGATACGCATATCCTGGCCTGGTTGGAAGCGCGCGGTTTGGCGTTTGACGTGATCACGGATCACGATCTGCACGAAGAAGGCGCCGCACTGCTCGCCAATTACAAAGTGGTGATGACCGGTTCGCACCCGGAATATCACACACCACAAACACTCGATGCGCTTTACGCCTATACACGCAGCGGTGGGCGCATGATGTATCTGGGTGGCAATGGCTTTTATTGGCGCATCGCTCAACCCGCCGATCTGCCGGGCGTGTTCGAACTGCGCCGGGCTGAAGGCGGCATTCGCGCCTGGGCCGCCGAGCCCGGCGAATATTATCACCAGACCGATGGCGCTTATGGCGGGTTGTGGCGGCGCAATCGCCGCCCACCGCAGCAATTGGCGGGCGTTGGCTTTTCCGGCCAGGGCTTGTTTGAAGGCACTTATTACCGCCTGCTGCCACCGGCGCGTGAAGCGCGCCATGCCTGGATGTTCGAAGGCGTGGAAGGCGAGACCATT
Source organism: Roseomonas sp. (assembly GCA_040398485.1). Lineage (GTDB taxonomy): Bacteria > Pseudomonadota > Alphaproteobacteria > Acetobacterales > Acetobacteraceae > Neoroseomonas. The sequence goes on from JBBAUC010000076.1 coordinate 4,228, forward strand.
GGCGATTACGGGCTTTCCGGCGGCGGCGCGGCCGGCTTTGAATTGGACCGCGCGGACCCTGCCCTTGGCACGCCGGATGGCACGGCGATCCTGGCCGTTTCGGAAGACCCGCCCGCTTCCTTTGTCGCGGTGCCGGAGGAACTGCTCTCCCACGTCAACACCGTGAATGGCGAAAAGGCCCAGGCTTTGAAGCGGGGCGAGATCATCTATTTCGATACGCCAGGCGGCGGTGGCGTCTTCGCCGTTGGTTCCATCACCTATTGCGGCAGCCTATGGCGCCAGGGGTTTGAGGGGCCAATCAGCCGGCTCACGGAAAATGTTGTGCGCCGTTTTGCCGGGCTGCCGGATAATGGTTGACGCCGCCCGGCGCGCGCATGAAGCTACCCAACCAACAATAACGGGAGAGCATGGATGAAACGCCTCAGTTTCAGCACGGGCCTTGTCGCTGCTGCCTTTGCCTTGTCAGCAGCGCCGCTGCTGGCCGCCCCTTTCACCTGCCCCACGCGCGGCGGAGACCTGGTGTTTGGCCAGGAAGCCAATGTCAATTCGCTGGATCAGATGACGTCCAGCACGATTTCAACGCGCAATATCGCGATGAATATCTATGAAACGCTGATCACGCGCGATGACAATAACCGGCCCATCCCGGAATTGGCCGAATCCATGCAGGAAGCTGCGGATGGCATGAGCTATACGTTCAAGCTCCGCCAGGGCATCACCTTCCATAACGGCAAGGCGTTGACCTCTGCCGATATCGCGGCTTCCTTCGATCGCTATAACCGGATTGGTCTGCAACGCAGCACGCTCGATAATGTGGCTGGCTGGGAAACACCGGATGCGCAAACCTTCATCATCCGCATGAAGCAGGTGCAGCCCACCTTTGTTGAGGCGCTGTCTTCCTTCTCCGTCCCCATCGTCATCATCCCGTCAGAACATAAGGATGATGAACGCCAGCAGCTTCGCCCTGTGGGCACTGGGCCTTTCCGGCTGATGGAATTCGTGCCCGGCAGCCATGCCAAGCTTGGGCGCTTTGATGGCTATAAGCCCAATGCCGCTTATGAACAGCGCACGGGTTTTGGTGGCTATCGTGTTGCCTGCCTGGATACCGTGACCTTCCGCATCGTGACCGAAGCCAGCGCCCGCGTGGCGGGCTTGGAAACCGGCGCGCTGCATGTAGTTGAAGATGTGCCGACACGTTCGGTAGAAGCGCTACGACGTAATAGCGGCATCACCATCCTGCCTTTGCAGAATTGGTGGATCCAGATTGCGCTGCCCAATACAGCGCTGGCGCCCACCGATAATCTTGCCTTCCGTCGCGCTGTCCAGGCGGCGCTTGGTATGGAAGACATCATGGATGCGGCGACTGACAATAATTATCGCCTGAATGTCGGTTTCCAATATCCGAACCAGCCCAGTTATACGGATGCAGGCAAGGAAACCTACAACATCAACAATCAGCAGCGCGCCCGCGCCTTGCTCCGCGAGTCCGGCTATCGTAACGAACCCATCGTTATTCTGACCAATCGCGACTATCCGCCCATGTATAATTCGGCGCTGGTCATGGAACAGCAGCTGAAGGCAGTTGGCATCAATGCGTCGCTTCGCGTGGTGGATTGGCCGACATCGGTTCAAATGTCGCAAAGGGTCAATTCGACCGAATGGCATTTCTTCCATTCCGGCTGGGGCACGCAGCCCGCACTCGGCGCCTTGGCCACGATGCAGTTTCTGGTATCTCCCGGTGCGAACTATCGCCCTAAGGATGACAAGGATGATCCTGATGTGATGGCCGCGTGGAATGACATGAATAATCTGCGCGACCCGGCGGCGCGGCAGGAAGCCTTCGCCCGCATGCAGCGCCTGGTGCTGGAACGCGCTTATGCCTATCCCTTCGGGTCACTCACCAAGGTTCAGGCATCGCGCGCCAATGTGAAGGGATTCGCGCCCTTCCGCATTCCGCGTTTTTCCAATGTGTGGATTGAACGTTGAGCAGGCTTGTTGAGGGGCTCGATCAGCCTTGATTCTGCTCACGTTCCGCCGGTTACTCAGCGCCATTCCGGTCCTATTTATTGTCAGCCTCATCAGCTTTGGGCTGATGCGGCTGATACCGGGTGATCCGGCCGCCGCTATCGCAGGTATCGCGGCAACCCCGGCGCAAATCGAGCAATTGCGCCGTGACCTTGGGTTGGATGAACCTCTGCTGATCCAGTTGCTGCATTACTATCAGGGACTGCTTCAGGGTGATTTCGGCAAGTCCCTGTTGCTCGGCAAGGGCGTGCTGGCCGCCACCATGGAACGCTTGCCGGTCACTATCGGGCTTTCACTCTACGCACTTGTGCTGACGCTACTGATTGGTGTGACAAGCGGCATTATCGCAGCCTTGCGGCAGAATACCTGGGTGGATCAGGTGGCGATGATGATCGCCATGCTCGGTATTTCCATCCCGAATTTCTTTCTTGGTCTGTTGATGATCATCTTCTTCGCCGTGCAACTTGGCTGGTTGCCAAGTGGCGGCTATGTGCCCTTCTCGCAGGACCCGCTCGGCTGGCTGCGCAGCACCACCATGCCGGCGATATCGCTTGCCTTGCTGCAAGCGGGCTTGCTGGCGCGCATCACGCGTTCAGGGATGCTGGAAGTGCTGCGGCAGGATTATGTGCGCACGGCCCGCGCCAAAGGGCTGCCGGAACGCCAGGTGATTTTGAAGCATGCGCTGGCCAATGCGCTGATCCCGATTGTGACGGTGGTTGGCATCATCATCTCACTATTGCTATCCGGGGCGGTGGTGACCGAGGCGCTGTTTTCCCTGCCCGGCATGGGGCAATTGCTGACGCAAGCGGTGCTCAGCCGCGATTACCCCATGGTGCAAGGCGGGCTTTTGCTGGTGACGACATTTCTGGTGGTTGTGAATGTCCTAGTTGATATCCTTTACGCCCTGATTGATCCAAGGGTGCGCTATGAGTGAGGCCGCCGCCACGGACGCCGAAGGCATTGCGCTGAAGCGCGAACATCCGGCGCGCGCCACCATCAAACGTCTGCTGCGCCATCGGCTATTCATGACCGGGCTCGTGCTTTTCCTCATCATCGCCATAACCGCCATTCTGGCGCCCTGGATCACCGATACCGATCCCAACCGGCTTTCCATGCGTAACAAATTCAAGCCCCCTGGTGAGGGCTGGGTTTTCGGCACGGATAGTTTTGGGCGCAGCCTGTGGTCCCGCGTGGTGTGGGGCGCGCAGCTTTCCATGCTTATTGGCGCTTCTGTGGTGGCGCTGAATGCGGTGTTTGGCATTTTGATCGGCGCTGCTGCCGGTTACTTCCGCCGCATTGATAATCTGCTGATGCGCATCAATGACGCGCTGATGGCTTTCCCGGCCATTCTGCTTGCCATTGCGGTTACCTCGGTTCTTGGGCCTTCGACCTTCAATGTCATTCTGGCGCTGGGCATTGTTTATATCCCGCGCACGGCGCGCATTGTGCGGTCTTCTGTGATTGTCCTGCGAGAGATGGAATTCGTCCAAGCCGCCGTCGCCGCCGGTGCGGGCCATTGGCGTATCCTCACACGTCACATCTTGCCCAATGCCATGGCGCCGGTGATTGTGCAGCTTTCCTTCCTGTTCGCCTTCGCGGTGCTGTCTGAAGCGACTCTTTCCTTCCTTGGCGTGGGCGCCGTGCCGCCCACCCCCACCTGGGGCAATATCATGTCCGAAGGCCGCGATTTCATGCGTGAAGCGCCCTGGATCATCACCATCCCAGGCATTGCGCTGATGATCACGGTGATGGGCCTGAATTTTCTGGGCGATGGCTTGCGCGATGTTCTCGACCCCCGGCTCAGGATTCAACAGTGACTTTGCTTGATGTGCAGGGGCTGACCACGGCCTTCATGACCGGGCGCGGCGAAATCACCGCGATCGAGGAAGTGTCCTTCTCCCTCAAGGAAGGCGAGATCCTTGGCATTGTTGGTGAAAGCGGCAGCGGCAAAAGTGTGACAGCGCTCACCATTATGGGCCTGCTGCCAACACCGCCGGCGCGCATCGCTGCCGGGAAGGTATTGTTCCAGGGCAAGGAACTGACCAAGCTTTCATCGCGGGAGCTGCAGCGCATTCGCGGCCCCGGCATTGCGATGATTTTCCAAGAACCCATGACATCGCTGAACCCAGTGTTTTCCATTGGCGATCAGATCATGGAAACCATCAAGGCGCATGAGAACCTGCCCGCCGCCGCTCTCCGCAAGCGCGCGATTGATATGCTGGATAAGGTCGGCATTCCCTCAGCGGCGCGGCGGCTGGATGATTACCCGCATCAGATGTCCGGCGGCCAGCGCCAGCGTGTGATGATTGCGATTGCGCTTGCCTGCAACCCCAAGCTGCTGATCGCCGATGAACCGACCACGGCGCTGGATGTGACCATTCAGGCGCAAATCCTGGACCTACTGATGGATTTACGTGACGAATTCCGCATGGCGATCATGATCATTACGCATAATATGGGCGTGATTGCGGAAACTGCGGATCGCGTGTTGGTGATGTATGCGGGGCGTGTGATTGAAGAAGCGCCGGTGGCGCGAGTTTTTGACTATCCCATACATCCCTATACGCGCGGCTTGCTGGAATGCGTGCCTTCCATCACCGAAGACCGAGCGCGGCTTATCGCCATCCCCGGCACTCTGCCCGATCCCGCGCGCCGCCCACCTGGCTGCCGCTATAGCGTGCGTTGCCGTTATGCGCAGCCTTCTTGCAGCGATGCCCTGCCACCGCTGATCCTGGAAGAAGCGGATCATTGGGCGGCCTGTCTCCGCGCCAAGGAATTGGCCGTGCCATGACCGAGCCCCTGATCAGCGCGCAGAACCTGGCCAAGCATTTTGATGTTGGCGGAGGCGGCCTGTTTCTCCGTGGCAAAACAAGCAAACTGCGCGCGGTGGATGATGTGGCGCTTTCCATCATGCCCGGTGAAACCTTGGGGCTTGTTGGGGAATCAGGCTGCGGCAAATCCACCCTTGGGCGGCTGCTGATCAGGCTGCTTGACCCGACCGCAGGCACTATCCGCTTTCAGGGACAGGAAATCACCGGGCTTGGCCGCGCAGCGATGCGCGAATTTCGCCGGTCCATGCAGATTATTTTCCAGGACCCTTACGGCGCGCTCAATCCGCGCATGGCGGTGGAAGACATCATCGCTGAACCGCTGGTGATCCATGGCGCCAAATCCGGCGCAGAGACGCGCCAGAAGGTGACGGAAATGCTGGATCGTGTCGGCCTGCCAAGCCGCGCGCTGGATCGCTTTCCACATGAGTTTTCTGGCGGCCAGCGCCAGCGCATCGGCATTGCGCGCGCGCTGATCCTGCGTCCGCGCTTTGTTGTTTGTGATGAGGCTGTCTCGGCGCTTGATGTTTCCGTCCAGGCGCAGATCGTCAATCTGTTGCAGGATTTGCAGCGGGATATGGGGCTGACCTATCTGTTCATCGCGCATGATCTTTCGGTGGTGCGGCATATCTCTGACCGTGTCGCGGTGATGTATCTTGGCAAGATTGTGGAAGTCGCCGAAAAGCACGCGATCTACGCGACCCCGCAGCACCCCTATACGCGCGCTTTGATTGCTGCCGTGCCGGCGCCGCATCCATCGCGCCGGTCACGCGGCAAGCGGGAGAATATCGTTGGTGATATTCCAAGCGCGCTCAACCCGCCTTCCGGCTGCCGCTTTCACACGCGCTGCCCGCATGTGATGCCGATTTGCCGAGAAGCGGCGCCGCCACTTGTTGAAACGCAACCAGGGCATCAGGTGGCCTGCCATTTGATGACCCAAGCCTGAATAGGGAAAACGCCATGGCTGATGCGCCACGCAAATCGCGCCTTGTTTCCGAAGTTGATTTCAATAAGGACGGCAAGCACACAGGTTTCATCCGCCTGTTCCATTCAACGCATGATAGCGCCTATGGCTTTCTGCCCATCCCGATTGTGGTGGTGAAAAATGGCGAAGGGCCCACCGCGCTTTTCACTTCCGGCAATCATGGCGATGAATATGAAGGCCAGGTGGCGCTCACCAATCTGGCCAAGTCGCTTGATCCTTCGCGCATCAAGGGACGCGTGATTATCCTGACCATGGCGAATTATCCGGCGGCACTCGCGGGGCGGCGCGTGTCGCCGATTGATGACCTCAATCTGAACCGGATTTTCCCGGGCGATCCGGATGGCACGGTCACGCGGCAGATCGCGCATTACATTGACAGCGAATTGATCCCGCTCGCGGATTTTGTGATGGATTTGCATTCGGGTGGATCATCGCTGAATTACGTACCTTGCGCATTGGCGACGCAATCAAACGATCCCGCGCTATTCCAGAAGCAATTGGCGGCACTCCGCGCCTTTGGCGCCCCCTTCACCTATATTCAGGGCGGCGCGCAGGGTCAGGGCGGGAACCAGACTCTCGGCAGCGGGACTGAACGCCGCGGTAAGATTTCGCTGGGCAGCGAATTGGGCGGTTGCGGCACGGTCAATCCGGCGGGCCTTGCGATTGCCGAGCGCGGTGTGCGCAATGTGCTGGTGCATCTTGGCATTTTGCCGAAGTCAGATTGGGTAGAACCACCCTCCCCCACACGGTTCTTGGATGTGCGCGGGCAGGATTATTATGTCTATGCGCCGGAGAATGGCGTTTTTGAGCCGTTGGTCCAACTTGGCGATATGGTTTCCATCGGCACGCCCGCGGCGCGTATCCATTTCACAGAAACGCCCTGGCTGCCGCCGGTTGAAATCACCTTCAAGGCGGCCGGGCTTGTTATGTGCCAGCGCATTCCGGCGCGCACCAAGCGCGGGGATTGCCTGTTCCATTTGGCGAGTGATTTGAAGATTGCGTAACGCCTGACCGCCGCAAGGGATCAAGCGTTACGCAACGCCATGTTCAGCGCTTGATCCCGGCGATCGCGTTCTGAATGCCGGTGGTGGCCCAGGGGCCCCAGGGCATGGTGAAGAACTTGAAGCCCTTATCCACAAAGAAATTCGGCTCCATGCCTGGCGGGATGAAATACATGCCGGCGGCAATGCCATGCTTGGCCGCAGCTGCTGCAATTTTATCAAGCGCGCGCTGGTAGGTATCGCAAGCATAATCCAGCGGCACATCCAATTCGATGGAAAGATCGGAAGGCCCAATCAGCAAAACATCCACGCCCGGCACCGAAGCGATGGCATCAAGATTTTCCAGCGCCTGCTTGGTTTCGATCATGGGCACAATGACCAGATCCTTGTTCACCGCATCCATATAGTCGCGGTATTTTGGGAATTCGCCCCATTCACCGCGCACGCCCGCATTGCTGCGATTGCCCTGCGGATAATAGCGGCAGGAACGTACCATTGCCTCAGCCTCGGCCCGCGTATTGATCATGGGGGCAATGATGCCACGCGCGCCGGCATCCAGTGCGAAGCAAATCTGATCCGCCTGGTTGGCGGCAACGCGCACCAAGGGCGCCGCCTTCTTGCCGCGCATCGCCTGAATGGAAGGCGCCATTTGCTTGATTTCATAGGGGGAGTGCTGGGTGTCGAACAGGATGAAATCAAAGCCGGCATCGGCCAGCACCGATACATCAATATTCGGCCCCGCAGTCGTTCCAATGGCGGTTTTGCCTGATTTGATTATTTGCTTGATGGCGTTCATCTGACCTTGTTTCCTCACACAGGATTTGACGCATGCGCGCGCCAGTCCAAAAACGATCGGCGCCTTGTGGCCATCATCACCTATCCGGGATGGCGCCAAAGCCATCCTACACGGATAGGGTCAAGAACGCCTTTTCAATCACCAATCACGCGCAACGCTACCCATCATCCGAGAGGCTTAGCAATAGCGGCGCCGGTTCCAAACTTTCGCCTATCCGATGTGGCTTTGGTCCTGGGGGCACGCTGTAGCGATGCGGGGTGTGAAAATTGCCAGGCGCCAAGCTTTGCTTCATCCTTCCATGGAAGCGGAGATACCAGCCATGGCATTCAACATCGGTCTTTTGTTGTTCCCTGAAATCACCCAGCTGGACCTGACCGGCCCCTATGAGGTTTTCACGAAATTCCCCGAGGCCAAGGTGCATCTGATCGCCAAGACCCTGGACCCCGTGAAGGCCAATGGCGGCATGCGCATTCTGCCGGATATCACCATGGCGGATTGCCCCGCGCTTGATCTGATCTGCGTGCCTGGCGGTGCGGGCATGAATCCCTTGTTGAATGATGCGGAAACACTCGCTTTCATCCGGCGGCAGGCGGCTTCTGCGCGCTATATCACCAGTGTTTGTACCGGCGCTTTGGTGCTTGGCGCTGCGGGGCTTCTCAAGGGCAAGCGCGCATCTACGCATTGGATGAGCCTGGAGATGCTGGCGCATTTCGGCGCCATTCCCATGGCCGAACGTGTCGTCAAGGATGGCAATGTGATCACCGGGGGCGGCGTGACCGCCGGCATCGATTTCGCCCTGACCGTCGCCGCCGAAGCCTTTGGAGAGGATGTGGCGAAATCCATCCAGCTTGGCATCGAATATGACCCTCAGCCGCCCTTCAAGGCGGGCTCCCCCCAGGGTGCTGGCGAAGCGCTGGTGACGAAAGCGCGCACGGCGTCAGCGCGTCGGCAAGCGGAACGGGAAGCCGCGGTGCGCGAAGC
>JBBAUC010000077.1:0-12770 GCA_040398485.1 Roseomonas sp.
GAAACGGGAATCACGATGGCGCCGCAACCCGTGCACGCGCCGGTTCCGCGCTGGTTGCGTTCAGCGCATAACGCAGGCTGCGCAGCAGGCCGAGCATCGAAGCCGCAGGACGTCGTCGGGATTCGCTGATCAGCCACCAGCGCATCGGCGCTTCTTCCGGCAGGGCTGGCGCGACATGCAGCACCAGATCACCGGCGGTGATTGTTATGCCCTCATCTGCAATATCCACGCGCCCAGCCACACCCCAAAGCGTCAGGCTATCGGCGATCAGAGCGCGCAGCGCGGGTGGGTTCATACGGCAGGCGCGGTGCGGATTTCCTGCGCAATGCGCCGCGGCAGCCATTTTCCGCCGGCGGCATCACCCACCCAACGATCATTTTCCACCATGATCTTGCCGCGTAGAATGGTCATGGCGGGCCAGGCATCCACTTGGCGCCCTTCCCAGGGCGTATAATCGCTTTCATGCAGCGCTTCCGCGCGCACCATGCGCTTCAGCTTGGGATCAAGGATGCAGATATCCGCATCCGCGCCGGCAGCAATCGCCCCTTTGCGCGGGTACATGCCCATGATCTTCGCCGCATTGGTGGAAACCGCATCCACGAATTGCCGAAGCGTAAAGCCTCGCTTGCCGACCATTTCCGTATACATCACTGCCACGCGCGGTTCCACGCCGGAATTGCCGCCGGTTGTGTCATCCACGCGCTTGCCTTGCGTTTTCACCGCTAAAGAACAGCAAAGTTCATCGGTAGCGACGCAGGAAATGGACCCATCACGCGCGCCGGCCCACAACTCATCCTGATCCGCCTGAGACTTAAGCGATGGGTAGGTGTGATACATCTGCCCATTCGGGCGCTTATAATCCTCGCTGGTATAGAGCATGTATTGGTGCAGCGATTCACCATAAATCGGCAGGCCCTTGGCGCGGGCATCGCGAATGGCGCGCACGCCATTGCCGGCGGAGACATGCATCATATAAAGCGCCGTCCCCGGCACATGTTCTGCCAAGCGCATGACGCGACGGAAGGAAAGGTCTTCCGAAAGCGTATTATGCACCTCCGCCATATTCTCAAACCCTGCGCGGTTTTCGCGGAAGACCTTGGCGTACATATGCATGACAATGTCATTGTCTTCAGCATGGATCACGCCCAGCCCGCCCTTGCGCGATAGCACCTGAAACACTTCCCAGATATCGCCAAAATCCACCATGCGGCCCTTGCGCGATGGCGTGATATCCGTTGTGAAGATTTTCGTGGTGGCGTGGCCGGCTTCAATCGCCTCACCCAATTGCGCAGGGATATCGGGCGGCAAATCGCCTTCCACCATGATGTGATAGGCGTAATCGCACGGGCAGCCATCGGCCTTCCAAGCCGCGTCACGTTCCGCAATGGCGCCTTCGATGGTTTTGCCATGGGTCCAGCGCACGAAATCCAGAATGCTGGTGGTGCCGCCATAAAGCGCAGCGCGGCCCACCACGGAAGCGCCCTGCGTCTGATCCAAGGTTCCATTGGGCCCAGGAATTGGCCAAAGGCAATGCGTGTGCGGGTCAATGCCGCCAGGCATCACAATACTGTCGCCGGCGTCCACCACGCGCGCACCAGGCGGCGCGGGAAGGCTGCCCGGCGCGGCAATGGCGACGATCTTTTCGCCGGCAATGCCGATTTCCGCCGGGCCAATAGAATACGGCGTGACGATACAATTGCCCTTGATCACCAAATCCATGGCAATACCCCTGCTTGGCGCGTGCTTGCGCCTTCGGGGGGAAGCCTAAACCCAAATTAGTGGTTTAGGCCAACATCAAGCATCAGCGCGGCGGCGGCGCTGTGCCCGGCACCTCACGCGAAAGGCGCGCACGATCGGTTTCAGTGACCATCACGCGTTCACCCACTTGCAGGCCAAGCTCATTGGTCTGGGTGATCACGCGTTCGCCGCCTGAATCAGGACGGATGATGAATTCCATCGCCTCACCGCTCGTGGCGCCTTGTTCGATGGCGCCGCCGGCAAGGCCGCCCGCGAGCGCCCCAACCACGCCACCCACCGTGCGCGCGCGCCAATCGCCGCCAACGGTGCTGCCCAAAAAGCCGCCGCCGACCCCACCCGCGATCGGGCCGATGCCGCTGCGTGAGCCGCTGACGGTGATAGGGCGCATGGCGATGATCGTGCCACGATAAACGGTACCCTGAATGCCGAGCGCCTGACGTTCGACAGACGTGTTCGTTTGTGGCGCGCAGGCTGTAACGCCTAAGGCCAGCAGGATCATGGGCAGGCGAAGAAGCATGGACGAGTCTCCTGTATCAGGGGCGCAAGAGCAGCGCTGGAACAAGCCTGCCGCGATTTCTTGTCAGGAATTCCAGCACTTCTCATTCTTTACATGATTCCATGGCGCGATGATGGCAAAAAAGCCGATCTTATTGCGCGTCCCATTCACGTTCTCTCACCGGACACGCACTAGATCCTGGTTTGATCGCATTTTCCGAGCCGCCAAGCGAAGCCGCTTGGCTTGAAAATGCTCATGGCGCCGGCAGAAGCGCATCCGTGCGCCCCATAAGGCGGTAGGACACCAAGCCAAGCCACTCGCGAAAGCCCCATTCGAATTGCCCGAGCCGTTCCGGAAAGGGTGCATCATACATTGCGGCGAAGCTATGCCCGGTGCGGTAATTCACTGGCCAGGCAATGATCCCGGGCCAGCCGGCCTTGCGGAATACCCCCATGGCGCGGGGCATATGGCTGGCCGAGGTCACCAGCAGCCAGACCTCATTGGGTTTGGGTTGTGCGACGGCGAGGCTCAGCAACGCATTCTGATGGGTGTTGCGCGCTTCAGCCTCATAAATCACGCGCGGGCCCGAAAGCCCAAGACTTTCGAAGAATTGTCGCGCCACATCGGCTTCCGTCAGCCCACCATACACAAAGGAACCCTGGCCACCGGAAAAGACAATGCGCGCATTGGGGAAGCGTCGCGCGAGTGCAACTGTTTCTGTCATGCGCTCAGCCGCACCATTGATGGCGGGGATGCCGCGCGCATCAGTGATATTCTGATCCACCGCGCCCCCCAGCACCACAATGCCATCAACGCGCGCTGGCGCTTCAGCTGGGCGCGGGAAGCGGTCTTCCAAGGGCAGAAGAATGAATTGGCTGATGGGCGTGGCGATCAGCAGAAAAAAGAAGGCCAGGCAGGCCAAGACCAGCCAGCGGCCAAAGCGGCGCCCGCGCCAGATCATGGCAAGCCCTATGGCGCCAATCAGCAGCGCGAAATGGCCCGGCCGCGCCGGAAACCACAGTATTTTCGAAATTATAAAGGCGAAATCGGTCATGACAGGGCTCAGACGGCGCGGTCACTGCCAAAGCAGCGCCGCGCCGGCCTGTCAAGCGAAAGGCGGTCCGGGCGCAATTAGGCCCGGCACCGCTTGTGCAATTACTTGCGGTTACCTTCGGCCTTCGCCGCTTCATTCACCCGCTGTTCAGCCGCCAGGATGGTATTGCGCAATTCCCGCATGAAGGCATTGCCCTTGGGGGTGCGCTGCACCAGCACCGACCGGCGATCCGAAGGATCGGGCTTGCGACGCGCCAGATCATGATCGCCCAGACGATCCAGCGCGCGGGTTATGGCGGGCTTGGAAACATTCAGTTTCGCCGCCAAGCCGCGCACCGTATGCGGGCCATCAGCCAGGTAGCTGATCAGCATCACCCCAAGCTGGCGGGATGACAGATCATTGGTATCGCGGCGCACCAGGGTCACAATCGTTTCCTGTAAGACCTTGACCAGGTGCTCTGAGCCATTGTTGTTAGCCATTGTAATCTTCCTTTTGCGTGTAACTGACCTAGACCATTTCTCAGCCGGTATTTTTTCATTGCGGCTATAAAAGCAATTGTAGATCGCTTCTTGCCGCAATCCGGTTTCACGAAAGGTTCATATCACATTCCTCTCCTGAAATCACGTAGCATTGTGAAAATGGCACGTGCTGCCTGGGCTTCACCGCCTTCTGGCCGCCCTGGGCGCGCAGAATCATTCCAGGCATAGACATCAAGATGTACCCAAGGCTGATTTTCGGGCACAAAACGACGCAGAAAAAGCGCAGCTGTCACTGCGCCTGCCATGGGTTTCTGCGAAACATTGGAAAGATCCGCGAAGGGGCTATCAAGCCAGGAATCATATCCATTATGTAATGGCAAGCGCCAAAGCGGGTCCTGCACGGCCAAGCCGGCTGCCAAAAGCCTTTCCGATAGCGTATCATCATTGCTGAAAAGTGCAGGTAAATCAGGGCCAAGTGCCACCCGCGCCGCACCGGTCAGCGTGGCGGCATCCAAGATCATCGCGGGGTTTTGCTCAGCCGCGAATTGTAACAGATCGCACAAGACCAACCTTCCTTCAGCGTCGGTATTGCCGATTTCAACGCGCAGCCCTTTGCGCGAGCGCAAAACATCCATGGGACGCATCGCGTTACCGGATACGGCGTTCTCCACCGCGCCGATCAGCACCAATAGGCGAAGCGGCAGCTTGGCGCGCATGACCATTTCCGCCACCGCCAGCATCACCGCGGCACCACCCATATCCTTCTTCATCCGCAGCATGGCGGCTGAAGGTTTGAGGTCCAGCCCACCGGTATCGAAACAAACGCCCTTGCCGCAAAGCGCAACAAGTGGGCCATTCACATCACCTTCCCAGCGCAGCACGGCCAAATGGGGCGCACGCGGGCTGCCTGCGCCAACCGCAGCCATGCAGGGAAAGCCTTCCAACAACGCCTCACCGGTAATGATCTCGGCACGCCCACCATGGCGCTGGGCAAGCGCGGCAGCGGCTTCTGCCAATTGCTGCGGCCCCAATTCACCTGCGGGCGCGTTGATCAAATCTCGCGCCGCACAAATGGCTTCGGCCATCATCACCGCATTTTCGGTGCCAGCGGGCAGTACCAATTCAGCCGGAGCACGTTGGGGCTGCTTGTGGCGCAACCAGCGATAGGCGCCCAAATGCCAGCCAAGCACCGCATGTGCAGGATCAACTTCATCCGCGACGAGATGCCAGCGACTCCCGGCAGGTAGCGCCCGGGGCGCAGCGCCAAAATCCCATGGCGAAGCTTCCCTTCCAATGCCGATCACAGCGCCATTCAAACCATCCGCACCGGGGATAAGTGCTATGTCGCCAGGCTTGGCTGCAAAGCCCGAGGCGCGCAGAAATGCTGATGAAGCATCGGCCAGGGTCGTCAGAAATGCAGGTAACTGAGCCGCGTTGATCGCGTGCAAGGGTAGGGAAGACATCCTCTCAGCTTGCTTGGCTTCGGCCATTTACCTCTCCGCTTCCGGTTTCGCCAAAGCGCGCGAATCGAACAGATGCTATTTCTGCGACTTCGCCAGACAAAGATCAATTCCGGAAATCGAAATATTTGCTTCAGTGTATACTGTTCCGGCAAAATAATTAATAAAACTACATCTGCTGTGAAGGGTAATTCGGGAAGAATTTATCTGTATTCCCATGATAAATATCCATTTACTTTCCCCGGTGATGATGGGATCGCTCCACCCTCAGGGCCCGATCAGGTACGAAGGAAGTTAGGCTATGCCGTCCAGCAAAAAAGACAATGCCCCTGCGGAATCGCAGCGGAACCCCCTGGGGCGCAGGCTATTGGTCTTGCATCTGGCGGCCACCCCAGCCCTTTTGGGCGCAGCGCGCAGCGCGCAGCGCCACCGCCGAACCGCTTCAGCAAGCCCCGGCCATTCCCGTCGCCACGGATGCGGATCCCGGCGATGGTCCAGGACGCGGGCGTGGTCGCGCGCGCGGCACTGGCTTGACTGATTCCGACCCCGGTGATGGTCCGGGCAATGGCCGTGGAACTCGGCGCGGCACGGGCTTGACCGATGCCGACCCTGGCGATGGCCCGGGCAATGGGCGCGGCGCGCGTCGCGGCACTGGCCTGACCGATGCCGATCCCGGCGATGGCCAAGGCAATGGGCGCGGCACGCAGCGCAAGGCCATGACCGATTCAGACCCGCACGATGAGGCTGGCCGCGGCCGTCGCGGCACCTGAAACGCCGCATGAACGAAACCCTGGGCGAAGCGGCCTGGCGCCTGGCCTTTGGCGGCCTGTCGCCTGAGCAAGTCTTCGCGCTGCGTGAAGGCTCTGCTTGGCGGCTTTTGCCAGGTGGAGCGGCGGATCGTTACGCGGGCCTGCTTTCCATCGCCGATCTTGATGCGTTTCTGCGCACCGATGCGGCGCGCCATCCGAGTGTGACCATGGCGGATGGCGGGCGGCAGGGCAGCGCGGCCATTCCGCCTGATGAATATCTACAAACCGAAGGTAGCCGCATTGATTTACCCCGCCTGCTCGCTCGGCATGATGCAGGGGGCAGCCTGGTTGTTTCGCAATTCCACGAATTGCAAGCACCCCTCGCGCAATTTTGCCGGGGCTTGGAAAAGGTATTCCTGCATCCGGTGCAGGCCAACATCTACCTGACGCCGCCCGGCGCGCAGGGGTTCCGCGTGCATTTTGATACGCATGACGTGCTGGTGATGCAGGTATCGGGTGCCAAATCCTGGCGCGTTTGGGATGACATCCCCTTTCCGCTGCCAAGCCGGGCGACTCCTTGGGCCAATAAGCAAAGCCCCGCCGGGGTGCCGCATGCGCTCACGCTCAATCCCGGTGATGCGCTTTATCTGCCGCGCGGTGTCATGCATGAAGCGGCAGCGCAGACAGGCGATGCGCCATCGCTGCATATCACCCTCGGTTTCCTGGAAGCCTCGATCGCCGATATGCTGCGGGAGCTTCTGGAAATCCTGGAGGCGGAAAACCCAGCCTTACGCGCCAGCATCCCATCCTGGCGGCTCGCTGAGGCAGGGGGCACTGCCGCCATCGCCGGGCCGCTCGCGCCCGCTTTGGCCGCGCTATCATCAGAAGCAGCGCTGGAACGGCTCGCCCTCGCCGCCATGGATCGGATCACGCGGGATAGGCTGCCGCTGTCGCAGCGAAGCCTCGCGCATCGCCCGCCCGGCGCGGATGCAAAGCTCCGCCTGTCGGACGCCATGCATCACCATCTGGTGCCGCTGCCCGAAGGGGGCGGGGCGCTTCGCTGGTATGGCGGCGTGGAGAATCTGAACGCCACGGAATGCGCCTGGCTTGCGCAATTGGCCGAAGGCGCCACGCCTGCCAGTCTTGGCGAAGGCGCCTTGGCCTTCTGTCAGCGCTTGGCGGCGCTGGGGCTTTTGGAGCCTTACTAAACGGCGAGGATTACCCGCCGCCTTCCTCCCGCAGGATTTCCAATTCCAACCAGCGGGCTTCAGCCTGCTGCAAACTGGCCTGCGCCACGCCAAGCGCGCTGGTCGCCTTGGCAAAGCCAGCGGCATCGCGTGCGTAAAACGCCGGATCGGCGATGCGCTTTTCAAGTGCAGCGATTTCCACCGCAAGCTTTTCCATCCGCGCCGGCAGGGTTTTCAATTCATGTTGTTCCACCGCGCCCAGGCCCTTCTTGCGCAAGGCTGGTTTGGCTGAAACTGCCGCCTCTCGCTTCCCTGCCGGCGCCTGTTTTTCAGCGGCCCGCGCCCGCACGCCATGGCCGCGCTGCGCCACCATATCGCTATAGCCGCCGGCATATTCCTGCCAGCGACCCGCTTCTTCAAAGGCAATCACGCTGGTGACGCATCGGTCGAGGAAATCGCGGTCATGGCTCACCAGCAGCACCGTGCCGGCGTAATCCGCGATCAATTCCTGCAACAGATCGAGTGTTTCAAGGTCCAGATCATTGGTCGGTTCATCCAGCACCAGAAGATTGGATGGTTTGGCGAAGGCGCGCGCCAGCATCAGCCGGCCGCGTTCTCCGCCGGAAAGCGCGCCAAGCGGCGTGCGCGCCTGTTCCGGCGTGAACAGAAAATCCTTCATATAGCCCAGGACATGGCGCGGCGCGCCGCCGACATGCACCATATCGCCACGCCCTTCGGTCAGCGCTTCCGCCAGCGTCACTGCAGGATCAAGCGCGGCGCGGCGCTGATCCAGCCCCACCATTTCAATCCCGGCACCGAGCAGTATTTGGCCCGCATCCGGTGCCAGCGTACCGATCAGCATATTCAACAGCGTCGTCTTACCCGCGCCATTCGGGCCCAAAATACCCACGCGATCACCGCGCATGATGCGCGTCGAAAACCCCTGCACGATAGAACGGTCACCAAAGGATTTGCTGATATCATCGGCGACGATCACCAGATTGCCGGACCCGCCAGCCTCGGTCGCGGCCATGCTCACACGCCCGGGCGCGCTGCTGCGCTCTCGGCGCTTGGTACGCAAGGTTTGCAGGTTTTCAAGCCGCCTTACATTGCGCTTGCGCCGCGCGGTTACGCCATAGCGCAACCAATGTTCTTCGCGCACGATCTTGCGCGCAAGCTTATGCGCATCGCGTTCTTCTTCTTCCAGCACCTGGTCGCGCCAGCCCTCAAAAGCGCCAAAGCCCTGTTCCAGGCGGCGCGTGGTGCCGCGGTCCAGCCAGACCATGGCGCGGGAAAGCCCTTCCAGAAAGCGCCGATCATGGCTGATCAGGACCAGCGCCGATGCACTCGCGGCCAGTTCCGCTTCCAGCCATTCAATCACCGGCAGGTCGAGGTGATTGGTCGGTTCATCCAGCAACAGAATGTCAGGTTCTGGCGCTAGTGCACGGGCTAAAGCGGCGCGGCGTGCTTCACCACCCGAAAGCGCGGCAGGCGCTTCCGCGCCGCTCATCCCCAGGCTTTCCAGCAAATAGCGCGCGCGATACGCATCATCCGCCGGGCCAAGCCCCGCCTCCACATAGGACATCACATCGGCATAGCCGGAAAGATCAGGTTCCTGATCCAAAACGCGCAGCGTGGCGCCTGGCTGTAGAAAGCGCGTGCCGCCTTCCGGTTCAATCAGCCCGGCGGCAATCTTCAGCAGCGTTGATTTGCCCGAGCCATTCCGCCCGACCAGCGCCAGCCTTTCGCCAGGCGCCACAGAAAGCGAGGCGCCATCCAGCAACCGCGTTGTGCCAAAGCCCAGGCGGATATCCTGCAGGATCAGAAGCGGGGGTGCGGCCATCAGCTACCCCGCAAAGGGGTCGCGCATCATGATGGTGTCGTCACGCTCGGGGCTGGTGGAAAGCAGCACTACGGGGGCTTCCACCAATTCCTCGATCCTGCGGATGTATTTCACCGCCTCTGCCGGCAATTCGGCATAGGAACGGGCACCGCGGGTGGAACCGGGCCAGCCCGGCATGACCTCGAAAATGGGTTGCGCCGCGGCTTGCGCGCGTTGCCCCGTGGGCAGGCGCTTCATGATCTGGCCATTCACCGTGTAGCCAGTGCAGATCTTCAATTCGGTAAGGCCATCCAGCACATCAAGCTTGGTCAGCACCAGGCCCTGCACGCCGCCCACCTTCACCGCCTGCCGCACCATGCAGGCATCAAACCAGCCGCAGCGGCGCGGGCGGCCGGTGACGGTGCCAAATTCATGGCCGCGTTCACCCAGGCGCTTGCCGATTTCATCATGCAATTCGCTCGGGAAAGGGCCGGAACCGACGCGCGTTGTGTAAGCCTTGGCGATGCCGAGCACGAAGCCAATCGCATCCGGTCCAATGCCCGCCCCGGCGGCGGCATTGCCGGCGACGGTATTGCTGCTGGTCACAAAGGGGTAGGTGCCGTGATCCACATCCAGCATCACCGCCTGAGCACCTTCGAACAGCACGCGCTTGCCGCTGCTGCGCGCTTCATCCAGGCGTTCCCAGATTGCTTCCGAAAAGGGCAGCAGCTTTGGTGCCAGCGCAAGCAAGCTATCCAACAGCGCCTGCTTTTCGAATTCCGGCGCACCCAGGCCACGCAGCAGCGTATTGTGATGGCGGAGCAGTTCATCAAGCTTGTCGGAAAGGGTTTCGGGTTCCGCCAGATCGCATAAGCGAATTGCGCGCCGCGCTACCTTGTCTTCATAAGCGGGTCCAATGCCGCGCCCGGTGGTGCCGATTTTCGCATCGCCCCGCGCCGCTTCGCGCGCCTTATCCAAAGCCGGATGCAGCGGCAGGATCAGCGGCACATTATCGGCGATGCGTAGATTCTCGGGCGTCACGGAAAGCCCCTGCGCCGTGACTCTGGCGATTTCGGAGAGCAGCGCTTCCGGGTCCAGCACCACGCCATTGCCGATAATGCCAAGCTTGCCGCGCACCACGCCTGAAGGGAGCAACGAAAGCTTATAGGTCTGATCGCCCACCACCAGCGTATGGCCGGCATTATGCCCGCCCTGGAAGCGCACCACGATATCCGCGCGGGAGGCAAGCCAATCAACAACCTTGCCCTTGCCTTCATCGCCCCATTGGGCACCGATCACGGCGACATTGGCCATGGTTCTAACCTTTCTGAGGCAGCGCCACAGCGCGCCCTTCCTGAAGCACATGAGAACAACGCAGGCTTTCGGGCGTATCTTCCGCCGAAAGTGCCGCAACAGTAACAAAACCTTCCGCGCGCATCGCCGCACCATCGGCGCCGAGCGGAACATAAAGCCGCGCTGGTTCTGCGCTGCGCGGTGCCGCGCGCAATACCGCATCCGGGTAAAGCGTCATGCCCGTGGCTGGTTCGCCGTTGTGGGAGACATAACGCCCACCGCGCGCAAGTTCTCCACCAAGCCCGGGCCCATATAGCATGAAGGCAACGCCCGTGTGGTAGCGAAAGCCGCGAAACTCCACGGGGTCGAGCGTGATACGCAGCCCCGGCGCGCGGCGCGCAATGGCGGCAATGATCGCCGCGGCATCATTGGCAAGCGCGCGTGCGGCAGAGGGCAATTCCGCTTGTTGCAAGGCAGCCAGCGCGGCAGAGGCCGGGCCGGAAGCCGCCATCAGCGCGGGCAAGGCTTGCAATACGGCGGCACCCGAATCGCGCACCGCCGCCGCCACCGCCGCACTATCCTTGCGGTCCAGCGCGCGGGCCAGGCTGGCGCGCAGCGGAGCGGCCAGACCGGCGGCATCAAGCAGAATGGGGGTCAGGCTGGGCAGGGTCACATCCAGGCTGACGGGTGCGACGCCAATCGCCGCCAGGGCTTCCACGGCCACAATCGCCACTTCGGCGTCGGCTTCAATCGCATCACTGCCGATTACTTCAATCCCGGCCTGAGGAAGCTGGCGTTCAGGCGCCAACTGCGTGCCGCGCACGCGCAAAACCTGGCCCGCATAGCAAAGCCTCAGGGGGCGCGGTTCGGCGGCAAGCCGCGTCGCGGCAATGCGCGCTACCTGAGGCGTGGTATCGGCGCGCAGCCCCATCATGCGCTGGCTGACGGGGTCCATCAGACGAAAAGTCTGATCCGCCACCGCGGCGCCCGAGCCTGTCAGTAGGCTGTCTTCAAATTCCAACAGCGGCGGCTTGACGCGTTCATAGCCATGCTGGGCGAAGGCGGCCATCATGGCTTCCACCAAAGCAGCCTCCCGCGCCGCATCGGGCGGCAGCAGATCGGCGAAGCCGGCGGGCAGCAGGGCGGGATTGGGCAAATCTTCGGTCATGGGCGAGGGCAGGGTTTGGCAGGGGTGGCGCGGCTCGGCAAGCCCTGCCCCTCAAAGCGACGGAACCTGACCCGCCCTGGGTATCAAGCGCGGTATCAGGCCGGCGCCGCCGGGCTTCAATGCGCGGCTTCACGCCCCCTCTGGCGGATTTCGCGCACCGTATCCGCGATGAAGGCTCCTACCGCGGTATAGAAAACCATTTGTAGGAAAGTGACGCCCACCCAAAGCCAAACCGGAAACACTCCCGGCAGCGCCAGGAAGCCCAATGGCAGGAACAGATAAGCGTAAGCCTCAGCCACCTGCTGGGTAACCTGTTGTGTTCCTTCATAAATCATCATGCCTGCAACATACAGAATGATGAACAGGCCCAACCAGGCAATCCAGCGATGCTTGTCCAACAAGCGTGCGATGAAAGTGGCCGCAACCCCCATCAGCACGACGGAAACCGCGAGACCGATGATCAGAATATAAGGGTGGTCCTTGGCAGCACCCGCCACGGCAAGGACGTTATCGAGCGACATGGAAACGTCAGCCACCAGGATTTGCGTAATGGCCTGACGGAGCGTCTTTTTCGGTGCACCAGGCACAGCGCCATTTTCAAGCGCTTCCACACCCTCGTGCTGTTCAGTGATGTTGGGATCACCATGACCGCCGCCATCGCGCAATTCCCGATACATTTTCCAGCAGACCCAAAGCAGCAAGACGCCACCGGCCAGAACAATACCGACGATTTGCAGCAACTGCACTGTGACCGAAGCAAAAGCGATACGCATCACGGTCGCCGCGATGATGCCCCAGAAAATGGCCTTCTTGCGTTGCTCAGCCGGCAGCCCGGCCGCCGCCATGCCCACCACAATGGCGTTATCGCCAGCGAGCACAACGTCAATGAACAGAACCATGGCGAGCGGCTGAAGCCACTCGGGGAGCATTTCCAACATATTGTTTCAATCCGGCAGACGCTGGTTGGTGTTGTTCCCTTAGATAGCCAGCCCTCACCGCATCGGCAAGCCGGGGGCTGCCTGCTTGCCTTCCGTGGGGGAAGGGGCCAGAGGAAAGTCTTGTTTCCGGAGTCTCTGCCATGGTCCCGCGCTATTCCCGCCCGCAAATGGAAGCCATCTGGGCCCCCGCCAATCGCTACCGCATATGGTTCGAGATTGAGGCCCTGGCGGCTGAGGAAATGGGCCGCATCGGCACCATCCCGGCTGAGGCCGCGAGCATTATTCGTGAAAAGGGCGCCCCGCGGGCTGCTGGCATCACCGATGCTGATATCGCCCGGATTGATGAGATTGAAAGCGTCACGCGCC
>JBBAUC010000078.1:0-2267 GCA_040398485.1 Roseomonas sp.
CTCTCGGCGCGCCCCTCGCGCTCATCAGACATGGAAACCCAGCTATCGGTCACCACACAGCGCGCATTACGCACCGCGGCGATCGGGTCGTGCGTCAATTCCACCTTAGCACCTTGGGCGCGCGCCCAGGCGATCAATTCCGCGGGCGGCGCCAATTCCGGTGGGGTTGCCAGCCGCAGCGTAAAGCCAAACCGCGCCGCTGCTTGGATGAAGGATTGCGCGACATTATTGCCATCACCTGTCCAGGCCACCACCTGCCCGGCAATCGGGCCGCGATGTTCCTCAAAGGTCATGACATCGGCCATCAATTGGCAGGGATGGGATACATCGGTCAGGCCATTGATCACCGGCACCGTCGCATGTTCTGCCAATTCGCGGATTTTCTGCACATTATCGGTGCGCAGCATGATGGCATCCACATAGCGGGACAGCACCTTCGCGGTATCCGCCGGGGTTTCGCCCCGGCCAAGCTGCATATCCTTGGAAGACAGCACGACAACATCGCCACCCAATTGGCGAATGCCCACTTCAAAGGAAACGCGTGTGCGGGTGGATGGTTTTTCGAAAATCAACGCAATGGATTTGCCGGCCAAGGGCTTGCCCGCAAGCTCGCCACGCTTGGCGCGCCCGGCCACATCAAGCATCCGGCGCAGCACCGCCGGTTCAAGATCCATCAATTCCAAAAAGTGGCGGGGCGGCGCATCGCCGCCCCTGACCGATTTCAACATTGCACTCATTGCGCCGCGGCTTGGGCACCGGCTGGGGTCAGGCGCAGGCAAGCGCGATCAAGCAGCGCCACCGCCTCATCCGCATCTGCCTCAGTGATGATCAGCGGCGGCGCCAGGCGCAGCACATTCATCCCCGCCGCTACAGTCAGTAGACCCTCGGCCACGGCGGCATTCTGCATTTCGCCGTTATTCACCTCCGGCCGCAGCTTGAGGCCAAGCAGCAGGCCAGCGCCGCGCACATCTTCAATCACCGTCGGATGCTTGGCGGCCAGCGCCAGCAGGCCGCGCCACAAATGACGCGCCACCTGGTCCACACGGTCAAGGAAGCCGGGGGCGGAAACCACATCCATCACAGCATTGCCGGCCGCGCAGGCAAGCGGCCCGCCGCCATAGGTTGAGCCATGCGTGCCGGCCTTCAAATGCTTCGCCACATGTTCCTTGGCGAAAATGCCGCCCAGCGGGAAGCCGCCACCAATGCCCTTGGCGGATGACATCACATCAGGCTCGATCCCGGCCCATTGATGGGCCCACATCTTGCCGGAACGGCCGATGCCGGTCTGCACTTCATCCAAGGCCAGCAATAGCCCGTATTCGTCGCACATGGCGCGTAATTCGCGCAGGAACCTAAGCGGCGCGGGGCGCACGCCGCCTTCACCCTGCACGGGTTCAATCATCACACCGGCGGTATTGGGGCCAATCGCATCACGCACCGCATTCATATTGTCGAAGGGCACATGGTCGAAGCCTTCAACCGGCGGGCCGAAGCCGGCCAGGTATTTCTCATTCCCCGTGGCAGCCAGCGCGGCCATGGTGCGGCCATGGAAGGCGCCATCAAAGCAGATGAGCCGGTAGCGTTCCGGGTGGCCGTTTTCCGCATGATATTTGCGGACAGCCTTGATCATGCCTTCATTGGCTTCGGCGCCGGAATTGCAGAAAAACACGCTGTCGGCGAAGGAATTTTCCACATGCCGCTGCGCCAGCCGTTCCGCCTGCGGGATGCGATAGAGGTTGGAGGCATGGATTATCTTGCCCGCCTGTTCCGCGATCATCCGCGTCAGATGCTGATGGCCATGGCCGAGGGAGGATGTCGCGATGCCCGCGCCGAAATCCAGGAAGCGTCGCCCATCTTCCGTCCAAAGTCGCGCGCCTTCGCCCCGCTCAAAAGCAAGGTCGGCACGGTTATAGGTCGGCATCAGGGCGGGAATCACGTTTCCAGTCTCCGCAAGCAATCGGCCCGGGCAAAGGCGACCATCGCCCCACCAAGGACCAGAAAGCGGAAACTTGCCGGAAAAGTGCGCAAGATGAAAGGGGCGCCCTGATCTATTCGCCAATATTCATCAAAGCGCCTCGGACGCGCGCCGCCTGGAATTGCGCCATGAAAAGCCAGGCCGCCAAGCCAAGCCAGATCAGATCAAGCGCAAAAGCATAGGCCAGATGATCCCAGGCCAGCCGCCCGTCCAACAGCGCGGCGCGCATGCCTTCAAAAACATGCGTCGCCGGAATGGCGAGTGAGATCGGCTGCAACCAGCCCGGCAGTAC
>JBBAUC010000078.1:2277-3456 GCA_040398485.1 Roseomonas sp.
GGATAAAACACCGCTGAGAAGGGCGCCAAACCGAACAGCACGCCCCAGGCCAAAGCCTCCGCCCCCGCGCCATGGCGGAGGATAAGGGCCGTCACGCCAAGCGCCACCGCCCAGCCCATCGCCATCAGGGCTGCGAAATAGAGCACCAGCACCGGCCCCAGCGTCCAGATGCCAAAGCCGTACAACAGGAAGGCCAGCAAGATGGCTGGGCCCACGCCAATGGCGGTGCGGACCATGCTCATGGCAACCAAGCCCGCCACCAATTCAGTGGGCCTGAGCGGGGCCACGAAGATATGGCCCAGATTGCGCGACCAGATTTCCTCAAGGAAGGAAATGGCAAAGCCCATTTGGCTGCGCAGCGTCACCTCCCACAGCAGCACACCGCCCAGCAATACGCCGGCGGTGACAGTCGCGGTATTGTTCTGCACGCCCGCAAGCCAGGCAGTAAAAAAACCCCAGACCAGCATTTGCAAGACGGGCCAATACATCAATTCCAAAACGCGCGGCCAGGAACGCCGATACAGCGCCAAATGCCGATACATCAGCCCCCAAACACGCCGCGCCGCGCCGCTCATGCCGCGCGCCCCTGGCCGCGGGCGATATCCAGAAACACCTGTTCCAGATCATCGCGGCCATACCGCGCGATCAGATCATTGGGGCTGCCCTGGTCCACAATTCGCCCGCCCTTCAGCATCAGCACATGATCCGCAAGGCGTTCGACCTCAGCCATATTATGGCTGGCCAGCAGAATGGCGGCGCCGGTCTCCGCGCGATATTCTTCCAGAAGGCTGCGGACCCAATCGCCCGTATCGGGGTCAAGGCTCGCGGTTGGTTCATCCAGCAGCAGCAATTCCGGGCGATTGATGAGGGATTTTGCAATAGCGACGCGCGTTTTCTGCCCCGCCGAAAGCTGCCCCGCCGGGCGGTCCAAGAACGCGGTCAATTGCAGCCTTTCCGCCAATTCGGCGATGCGCTCATGCGCCTTGGGCACGGTATACAGATGCGCATAGACCATCAGGTTTTCCCGGACCGTCAGCCGATGCGGCAGCGCGACATAGGGTGAGGAAAAATTCATCCGCGCGAGCGCCGCGAACCGGTCCCGCGCCATGTCATGGCCAAGCACCACCACACGTCCCGCACTTGGCACCAAAAGGCCCAGCAACATGGCGATGGTCGTGG
>JBBAUC010000078.1:3466-11873 GCA_040398485.1 Roseomonas sp.
TTGGAAATCCAAATCAATCAGGCAAACACGCGCCGCGCCATTGCCGCCCAAAAGCGCCCAGGTACTGCCGGCGGGCTGGGTGAAATCCAGCCCCGCCACGGCGGGCGGGTCGCTGTCTTTGTAGATTTTCGTCAGACCCTCGGCCTGGATGGCGGGAAGCGGCATAGGGGGCATATCGGCGCAAACCAGCGTTTCGCCAAGCCATGACGTCAGCTTGCGGGGCGTTGGCTTTCGATCAGGCGGCCCTGGAACATGCGAATGCCCGCTTCCCAGCCCCAGGCAATGGCCGCGGGGCGATCCGCACCCGCCAGCACCACATGTTCGGCCGCCTGGGCGAGCTTTTTGCTGAGCTCCGCGGTTGCAGCGCTATCGGCGCCGGGAAATTCCTCAGACCATTTGATGCGCAGAAAATCAAAGCCGCCGCGTAAGCTGGTCACCACCGTTGCGGCAAAGGGTGAAGCCGCTTCAAGCATCAGCCGATAACCCCGCGCCTTTGCGAAATGGCGCGCCAGCAGGAAAAGATCAGGCGCTGCCAGCACATCTTCCGCATTAAGCCCGATGATCAGCTTATGCCGCTGGCTTTGCGGCATGATGGAATCAAGGCGCAGGAATTCCGCCGAAAAAAGACTTTCGACGCGTAGCGGCAGCGCAAGGGCGCGCATGTCGCGCAATTCCTCTGGTCGGGCGATATTGCTCAATTGCCTGCGGTCAATGGACTGCATCAGCCTTTGCGCGAAGGCGGGCGTCAGCGAGATATCACAGCCCGGCAAAAGCCTTTCACATACTTCCGAAAGCTCAGCCCGACGATCTTCCCAGAACAGCTTGGTGTTCTGCCCACCAGGCTCAAGCCAGCAAACCTTCTGCCGACGGAAAAAGATGCTAAGATCAGCCGTGATCAAGCCGCGCTCTGCAGAAGCCAGCGCCTCGGCGTCAACCATGCGGTTTTCGGGTTCCTCCAGCGTCATGGCCCGCATCGCTGCCACCATGCCCAAGCTGTCTTCGACAGCAGCCATAACAGCCGCTGCCTGCTGCGGCAGCCGGAGCATATGGACGGCTTGCTCCGCTTCCTCAGGCTCCAGCATGGAAAACAGGATCTTCCGCTCATGCTCCAAAGCGTCACTCGCATTGGGCAGACCGATGGCAACCAGATCACCGCCGGGCAGTTTGAAACTTCTGACCCGGGCCGTGCTGTTCAAGGGTTCCCAGGCTTCACGCAATAATTCTGCCCTGGTGCCGAAGCGCCGGGCACGGGGCAGGGTGGAAAATCGCAGCATGAGAACCAGACGCTCCTCGCCCAGCGCGACGGCATCGCGAATGGCGTTGGAAAGCGCGACGGCCCCAAGCGCTTCAACCGGCAAAGTTGCCGCTCTCTGGACGGCGGAACTCATGAAGGATTCTCGGGTAATACGGCTTCCAGCAAAAGGGGATTGTGGCAGCCGAGCCTGTCGGAGGGGGAGGTGGCAAGCCCGCGAGCGCGACATTCCGAACGCAGGCAGCGCGCGGCTTCGCTGCAATACTCCATGCGACCTGCGGCGATGACGTCTTCAATCCATGGGCCGCCATAAAGGTGAATGCCCTGGCTGAGGCCCCAGGAAAGCGCTTCTTCACCATCGCAGCCATCCAGAATAAGACGCGCCTGATCAAGGCGGCGCAGCGCCTTGACCGATTGCGTATCTTCCAGCGCCGGTGACCAATGCAGGATCAGCCAATCTGCTGGTAGGGCTTCTGTTTCCACCAGGCTAAGCGCTGATGCCGAAAGCCCCGATATGGCAATGCCCCAGGCATCTTGCCGCAGGGCCTCGCGCCTGGTGTTGAGGTTGCTGATGGAAATGGCTTCATGCAGGGGAAGTGTGGCGTAAAGTGCAGGGGCGGCGGCGGGTTGCGGTGCTTCGTCGGCTTCCGTGGCCACGGTCGGCAAGAGATCGGGGGACAATTCCAACAATAGCGGGGCTATTGGTCCGCCCCCCAGCAGGGATTTGCGGGTGCCCTCATCGCCAAGCGCTTCCAGGACGCGCTTCTGCAATAGGGTTTGCGCATGGCGCAGCAGCGCCCGATCCTCTCCGATGCTACCAAGGTGCTGCTGCAGCGCTGCTTTGTCCAAGCCAAGGCGCTGGAAGACCAAACGTGGCAGCGCCGCGCCGGTGATGCCAACAATGCTTTGCCGGCGATAGACTTGCGCCAAATTTAGCCTGTCCAACCTTGCGTGCAGGCCAAGCGGGGAAACCAACTCGGCCGTCGGGACTTCCAGGAATTGCGGCGGGCGGGCGGCGTTCAACAACCCAGTCAGAATGGATTTGGATGCCGGCAGGGGCAGCAATTGGACCGCTGTATCGCCAAGGATCTTTCCAAGCAGGACCTGGAGTTTGCCGGCTTCGAAGCTTGGTAGCTCAGTCAGCAGCCAATCATCCGGCGTGATTTCAAGCAATGAACCGCCTTTGACATCCACGGCTTCGCGCAACAGGGCGAATACCAGCCTCTGCGCTTCGGGCTGCGAACCGGGTGATACCCGCACAGCCGCCCGGCCAGCTTCATCGCGCAGGGCCCGCCGCAGGGCGTCCTGCAACGAGGTCTGGCTTGACTGAAGATTGGCGGCGGAGGTGCGTGGATTGGACATATGCCTGGGAATGGTAGCAGAAACCTACTAGCGAGACGTATAAAATTGAGCGACAGCGCCCTCGACCGCGTCTTTTGGCCCGGCTGCGCCTAAGCTTCAATCACTCGGCGCGATTTACCCCTTCGCTTTGGCGCGAAAATGCCTATATTAATGTCTGTTCATCTTGGGAGGTCCTGATTCCTATGCGTCGTCCTGGTCTTCTTGTTACCGCTTTCGCGGCCCTTGCCATGGTTTTGGTGCCGGTCCTGGCCGATGCCAAGCCGGGTGGCAATTCATCTTCCGGCAGCCGCGGCAGCCGGACCTATTCCGCGCCACCGCCGACCAAGACTGCGCCCAATACCGCGCGGCCCATGGAACGGACGGCAACGCAGCCTTCTGGCCCGCAACAGGCCGGCGGCGCCGCGCGTCCCGGCATGCCGCCGCAAGCACAGCCGCAGCGTTCCTTCATGGGCTCGCTTGCTGGTGGTTTGCTGATGGGCGGCCTGATCGGCATGTTCCTGGGCGGTGGCTTGTTGGGCGGCGCCGGCGGTTTCGCCGCGATGCTTGGCATGCTGCTGCAAGTGGCGCTGATCGGCGGGCTGATTTGGTTCGCTCTCCGCCTGTTCCGCCGCCGCCAGGCCGCGCCTGCCATGGCCGGGCCTTCCGGCTATGCGCGCCAGATGGAACCCGCGCCCATGGGCGGTGCCGCTGCCCCGGTTGCAGGCGGCGCCTATGCCGCGCCCGTGCGCGATGTCCAACTGACGCCGCAGGATTATCAGGCGTTTGAGCAAACCCTGACCGAGGTGAATGCTGCTTGGTCCCGCCGTGACCTGAAGGGCCTGCGGGAATTCGCAACGCCGGAAATGGTTGGCTATTTCGCGAATGACTACCGCGATCTGGATGCGCGTGGCTGGCGTAATGAAACCCGCGATGTCCGGCTGGAGGGAGGTGACCTTTCCGAAGCCTGGCATGAGGATGGGCTGGATTACGCGACGGTTGCCATGCGCTTCAGCCTGCTGGATGCGACCTTTGATCAGGCATCCGGCAAGGTAGTGGAAGGCAGCACGACGGATCGCCAAACCTCGACCGAGCTTTGGACCTTTGTCCGCAGTGGCCCTGAGGAGCGCTGGCTTCTGTCAGCAATTCAGCAGACCACCTGAACTAACGCCGCCGGCATGGCCTGCGCCATGCCGGCGGCGATTTCCCCCGGTTCGGCTTTGGTGTAGGTCGGCCGCGTGGCACAAAAATCCTCTGCACATTTAGCTGTTCCTCGCAGGCGCGGGCTTTTAGGGCTTGGCGCCGGCGTAGCACTTTCCTGCTCTGCCGTCGGACAGCAGCGTTTTCCCGAACGACCGATACGCATGATCGTGCCCTGGGCGCCTGGTGGCCCCACGGATGCACAAATGCGCGCCCTATGCGAAGCGGCAGGGCGCCGCCTGGGGCAGCCCGTACTGGTGGAAAATCGCCCCGGCGCTGCCGGCACGCTTGGTGCTTTGCATATGGCGCGGGAAGCGCGACCAGATGGCTATACGCTTGGCCAAATGCCCAATGGAGTCTTCCGCCTGCCGGCGCTAACGGATCGCCCGCTATGGGACCCGATGCGCGACTTTACCTATATCCTGCGCCTTGTCGGCTATATGGGCGGGATTGTGGTGCGCACCGATGCACCATGGCGAGACCTTGCCGCTTTGCTGGCTGATGCGCGGGCCAATCCGGGCAAGTTCAGCTATGGCACGCCCGGCGCGCTGACATCAGATGTGCAGATGACCCAATTGGCCCGCATGGCTGGTATTGATTGGGTGGCTGTGCCGTTTCGGGGGGCGGCGCCCAATCTGCAGGCGCTGCTGGCGGGCGATATTCATTTCTCGGTGGAAACCAGCGCCTGGGCGGAGCTGGCCCTTGATGGCCGGGTGCGGCCGCTGGCACTTTGGATGCCCGAACGCGCGGCGCGCTTCCCCACTGTGCCCACGCTGATGGAGCTTGGCTTTCCGATTGATGGTGAGAGCAGCTATGGCATTGCCGGCCCGCGCGGCATGGACCCTGCGGTGGTTGCCATTCTGCATGATGCGTTCCGTGATGCGCTGCACGATCCCGCGCATCTGGCCGTGATTGCGCGCTTCGATATGCCGCTGCGCTATTTGGACACCGCCGCCTATCGCGCCCATGTGACCGCAGAAAATGAGGCAGAGAAACGCCTGATGGTTGAAATCGGCGCGCCGCGGAACTGAAAGCAGTCAGCCAAGCCCCATCACGCGCGGCAACCAAAGCGCCAAATCGGGCACGGCCATGACAGCCACGGCGGAAAGCAACATGGCCAGCACCAGCCAGATCACCCAGGGCACGGTGCTTTCCATGGAAACGCCCGCAATCCGGCAGGACACCATCAAGTTCACCGCCATGGGCGGCGTGAATTGCCCGATCGCGATCATCATGGTCAGCACCACGCCAAACCAGGTCAAATCCCATTGAAAGGCAGCAGCAATCGGCAGCAGTACCGGCAGCAGGATCAGAAAAATCGAAATGCCGTCCAGAAACATGCCAACGAAGATCAGGAAAATCGTGAGCAGCGCCAGCGTGCCGCCCGAACCAAACCCAAGCCCCACCACCCATTCCACAACCGGGCGCACAATGCCAAGCGTGCTGGTGGACCAGGCAAAAACCGTCGCCAAGGCGATCACGATCAGAATGACGGCGGAGATTTCCCCAGCCTCCACCAGCATTTCATAGACATCGCGCAAGCTCAGGCTGCGATAGACGAAAAAGCCAATGAAAAGCCCATAGAATACCGCGACAACGGCGGCTTCCGTTGGCGTGAAAAACCCAAGCCGCATACCGCCCAGGATCACCACCGGCGCCATCAGGCCCCAGAAGGCTTCCTTGAAGCTTTGCCAGACGGCAATGGCTTCCTTCTGGCGCGCCTTGCCGCCGAAATCCTTGAGGATGGAAATGATCACCACGGCGGCAATGATGCAAAGCCCGGCGAGAATCCCTGGAATCATGCCGGCGGCAAAAATGGCGGGCACGGAAACACCCGGCACCAGTACGGCATAAACAATAAAGGCAATCGAAGGCGGGATCAGGATATCAGTGGCCGCCGCCGCACCCACGGTGCTTGCGATGAAAGGCCGTGGATAGCCATCTTCCGCCATGCTTTTCGTCACCACCTGGCCCACCGCCGCGCTGGTGGCGGGGCCTGATCCCGATATGCCGCCGATCACCATCGCGACCAGGACGGCGACGGACGCAAGCGCGCCGCGCCCCGCCCCCACCAGGGAAGTCGCGAAACGCACCAGCCGAAGTGCCACGCCCGTGCGGTCAAACACGCTGCCCACCAGCACGAACATGGGAATGGCGATCAACGGATACTTCGCAATGCCGGCATAGACATTGGTGGGCATCGCCATGATGGATTGATCCGCGAGCCAAATTGCGAAAGCCCCGGCCAGCCCAAGACAAATCGCGACCGGCACGCCGCCCGCGAGCAGCACGGCGAAGGCGAGGAAAAGGATGGTGGCGATCATGGCTCAGCCATCCTCTCCGCGTGCCAGCCGCATCAGTCGGCCCGCCGCGCGCGCAATGACCAAAAGCGAGACCAAAGGCAGCCACCCGGTATAGAGCCATTGCGGATTGCCAAGTCCGTTGGAGAGCACTTCAAAGCGATATTCATCATAGGCCAGTTTGGCCCCGAACACCGCGAGCAGGCCAAAGCAGATAATGGCAAGCAATAGCGCCAGCATTTCTGCCCGGCGTTGCCCAAGCTTGCCCATGAGGTCAGTAAAATACCCAACCCGAATATGCCGCCCGGTTGCGATGGCGAGCGCGGTGCCGATCAACGCAATCACCACCATCAACACCACCGAATATTCTTCCGTAATTGCCAGCGATATATTCGTGAGGTAGCGCGCCAGAACATTCGCCGCCGTAATCAACGCCATGGCGGCCATGGCAAGCGCCAGCAGCACGCGTTCAAAACTGAGCGGGATGCGGGTTTTCGGATCCGGGAGGCTCGCTCCCGGATCCAGTTCAACACTCACGGCGCGTTAGGCAATGGCGCGCGCAATGGCGGCTTCGGCCTTTTGCACCAAGGCGCTGCCCACGGTTTGCGCCCATTTGTCATAAACGGGCCGCGTGGCGCGGGCGAAAGCCTGCTTTTCAGCCGGCGTCAGTTCCGCCACCGCCACACCGCGGCGGACGCATTCTTCGATGGAAGAACGATCCCCATCAATGCCAAGGCCTTTGCGCGCGGCTGCAATTTGCCTTTGCGCGGCTTCACGTGCACAGGCGATGACCAGGTCACGATCCGCCGGCGCGAAGCTATCCATCACGGCCTTGGAAGCGACAAAAATCGCCGCATCGGCGCAGTAATTCCAGATGGTCAAATGGCGCTGCGCCAGCGTGTCCATCCGGAAGCCCAGGAACAGATTGACCGGGTTTTCCTGACCATCCACCGCTCCGGTGGAAAGGGCAGGTTGCAGATCAGCACAGGACATTTGCACCGGATTAGCACCAAGCCCCTGATAGATTTCGCTGAAAATCGCCCCCGCCGCGAAGCGGATTTTCAGGCCGCGCAGATCCTCGGGCTTCCTGATTTCGCGCTTGCTGTTGGAGATTTCGCGGAAACCATTCTCGCCCCAGGCAACCGGCGTCACATCGCGGCTGGTGAGCGTGCCGAATAAATCGCGCCCGACTTCGCCATTGATGATCGCGTCATAAGCGCGGTGATTGGGCATCAGGAAGGGCAGCGAAAAAATGTTCATTTCGCGGATCTGCGGGGAGATATTGATGGTGGAAAACACCGCCATATCAATCACACCCTGGCGCATCGCGACCAATTCGCGCGTCTGATCACCGCCGACCAATTGGCTGCCCGGATAGACCTTCATGTTGATCCGCCCGCCCGAGCGTTCCGTGACCAGCTCTGCCCAGGTGAAGGCGCCGTCGGAGATCGGCAGCGGGCGATTGCCCACAACCGAGACCTTATACTCGGCGCGGTATTGCCCTTGGGCATGCGCAATGCTGGGGGCGGCCAGGCCAAGCGCGCCGGCGCCCAGCAGCAGGTTACGGCGCGTCGCGCCCTGGAATGGGGTGTTCATGGCGTTCTTCTCCCTTTGGTAAAGTACAGACTATGATCATCACTTGCCCAAGGCCAGCGCCGGAGGCAAGCGAAACATCGCGCGAACCGCCGGAAGGGCGCCGCAAAAGAAGGAGACGCCGCATGATCCCGACTTCCAACCTGGGTGCCATGCTGCTGCAAACGGCACGCCGCCTACCGGACCGCCCCGGCCTGATCTGGCGCGACAGGGTCTGGAGTTGGGCGGAAATCGCGGCACGGGCCTGTGCCGCCGCTGCTGGGCTGCGCGCGCGCGGCATTGGCGCCGGCGATCGCGTGCTGATCCATTCACGCAATAACAACGCGATTTTCGAAGGCGTTTGGGCCTGCTGGCTGATTGGCGCGGTTTGGGTGCCGACAAATTTCCGCCTGAGCCCACCAGAAGCCGCCTATCTGGCCGGGTCTTCGCGCTGCAAGGCGCAGATTTTCGACGTGGCCTTCCCGGAACATCGCGCCGCCTGCCGCGCGGAAAACCCCGCCTGCGTGCTGGATATCGCGATTGGCGATGGCGCTGGCTTTTCCTGGGAGGATTTGATCGCAGAAGGCCAGGCCGCGCCCGTGACCCTGCCCGCCGATGTGGATCGTGATCATCCGGCCTGGTTCTTCTATACCTCAGGCACCACAGGCCGGCCCAAGGGTGGCATTCTGACGCATGGGCAGATGGCCTTTGTCATCAACAACCACCTCGCCGATCTACTGCCGGG
>JBBAUC010000078.1:11883-12739 GCA_040398485.1 Roseomonas sp.
CCGATCTGATGCCGGGGCTGAATGAGCATGATGCATCCCTGGTGGTCGCACCGCTTTCCCATGGCGCTGGCGTGCATGCGCTATCGCAAGTGGCGCGCGGTGCGGTTTCCATCCTGCTGCCAGGTGAGCGTTTTGATGTGCCGGAAGCCTGGCGGCTGATTGAGGCGCATCGTGTTTCCAACATGTTCACCGTGCCGACCATCCTGAATACGCTCTGTCGTGATCCGGCGGTGGACACGCATGATCATGCGTCTCTGCGCCACGTGATCTATGCCGGCGCGCCGATGTATCGGGAGGATCAGAAATACGCGCTGAGCAAGCTCGGCCCCTGCCTGGTGCAGTATTTCGGCCTGGGCGAGGTGACCGGCAATATCACCGTGTTGCCGCCCGCTTGGCATAGCCTGGAAGATGATCCTGCCATGCCGATCGGTTCCTGCGGCTATCCGCGCACGGGGATTGAGGTCGCTATTCTGGATACCGCGAATCAGCCCTTACCCGCAGGCGAAACCGGCGATATTTGCGTGCGTGGTCCTGCGGTTTTCGCTGGCTATTTCGAAAATGACAGCGCGAATGAAAAGGCCTTTGCCGGCGGCTGGTTCCATACCGGTGACCTTGGCCATTTGGATGCGCGCGGGTTTCTTTATATCACAGGCCGCGCTTCGGACATGTATATCTCTGGCGGGTCCAATGTGTATCCGCGTGAGGTTGAGGAAGCGCTGCTGACGCACCCATCTGTTGCGGAAGCCTGCGTGGTAGGTGTTGCGGATGCGAAATGGGGCGAAAGCGGGGTTGCGGTGCTGGTGGCCGAAGCGGGTGCCACGATTGATCCCGCGGCAGTGATGGCGCATCTGGATGG
>JBBAUC010000079.1:0-12658 GCA_040398485.1 Roseomonas sp.
GCCTATTACGCGATGAGCTTTTGGGGCCGGCTGATCGGTGGCCTGACGCGGGAAGCGCGTGAATCGCCTCTGCCTACACCGCTGCAAGGGGACGCGTGATGCATATCACCATCGGCATCGCCACGCGTGGCAGGCCGGCCATTCTGGCGGGCGTCTTGCGTGATCTTGCACGGCAATCGCGCCCAGCGGATCGCATTCTTGTCTGCCATGTCTCAGCAGATGACATAACGGGCTGTGAAACCATCCCCGATGTGGACTTCATCACCGCACCCGCAGGCCTGCCGCGCCAGCGCAACCGAATCCTGGATGAAGCACGTGATAGCGATGTTGTGCTGTTCCTGGATGATGATTTCCTCTGCAATGCGCAATTCCTGGCGGTGTTGGAAACCTGCTTTCAGAACCATCCTGAGATGGTGGTTGCCACCGGCACGGTAATTGCCGATGGCGCCAATGCGCCTGGCTATGATCTGGAGCAGGGCGCGGCGTTGCTCGCCGGCGATCCCGGTGCGGTGGATGCTTCTACGGTGACCGAGGCTTTCAACGGCTATGGCTGCAACATGGCCTTCCGCATGGCTGCCGTGCGCGCGCATGATATTCGCGTGGATGAACGCCTGCCGCTTTACGCCTGGTATGAGGATATTGATGTGACGCGCCGGCTTGGTGCGCACGGGAAAATCCTGCGTCTTGCGGGCGCGCGCGGTGTGCATCTTGGCGTGAAAGCGGGCCGCGTACCGGGCCTCAGGCTTGGCTATTCGCAGGTGGTGAACCCGATTTATCTTGCGATCAAAGGCTCCTTCCCCTGGAGCCACGCCATCCCAAGTGCTGCGCGCCATTGCGCGAAGAATCTGCTGCGCTCACCCTTTCCGGAACCCTGGGCGGATCGCTGGGGCCGGTTTCGCGGCAATATGATCGGGCTTTGGGATTTGCTACGCGGGCGCGTTACACCGGAACGCATTCTGGATTTGTAGCGCCTGATCCGCGCATTTACCCCCTTTCCCTCCCGGCCAAGCCATAGGAACATCGCCTGATCAATATCAGGAGGAAGCTCAGCCATGAGCCTTGAACCAGGCCGCGCCCGGCCGGAACCCACGCCCGAAACCCGCCACTTCTGGGAGGGG
Source organism: Roseomonas sp. (assembly GCA_040398485.1). GTDB lineage: Bacteria > Pseudomonadota > Alphaproteobacteria > Acetobacterales > Acetobacteraceae > Neoroseomonas. Next base: position 1,119 of record JBBAUC010000079.1, read on the forward strand.
CTGCGCCAAGGCAAGCTGTTGCTCCAGCGCTGCGGCGATACGGGCAAGCCCTATTTCCCGCCACGCCCCTTCAGCCCCTATACCGGCACGCGCAATGTGGAAGTGTTTGAAGCCTCCGGCCGCGGCACGCTGCATTCCTATGTGATCCATCATCGCCCGGTGCCGGGCTTCAAGCCACCCTATGCGATTGCAGTGGTGGAACTGGAAGAAGGCCCGCGCATGATGACGAATATCGTTGAATGCCCGCAAACGCCGGAAGCCTTGGTGCTGGACATGAAGCTGGAATTGGCGCCGACCAAGATGGATGACGACATCACCCTGCCCCTTTTCCGCCCCGCGAAGGAGGCTTGAGCCATGATAAATCCCGGTGAAATCGCCATTGTTGGCGCGGCTGAAAGCACACGCATCGGCGCTGTGCCCGATATGGCGCAAATCATGCTGCATGCGGATGCGGCGCTGAATGCCATGGCCGATGCAGGCTTGAAGCCCTCCGATATTGATGGCGTTGCCTGTGTTGGCCCCATGATGCCGCAGCAGATCGCGCATTACCTTGGAATCACGCCGAAATGGGTGGATGGCACTGGTGTGGGCGGCTGTTCCTTCATGCTGCATGTGCGCCATGCGGCGGCGGCCATTCATGCCGGTTACTGCAAGACCGTTTTGATCACACATGGGGAAAGCGGCAAATCCCGCGTCAATGGCACGCCGCGCCCGGCGGAACCACAAAGCCTGAATGGCCAATTCGAAGCGCCCTTCGGCCCCATGGGTCCGCCGACACTCTTCCCCATTCCCGTGCTGCGCTACATGAAGACCTATGGCGTCACGCATGAACAAATGGCGCAGGTTGCGGTGGTGCAGCGCGAATGGGCAGCGAAGAACCCACGCGCGGCCTTCAAGGACCCGATCACGATTGATGATGTGCTGAACAGCAAAATGATCGCCTATCCCTTCCGGCTGCTGCAATGTTGCCTGGTGACGGATGGCGGTGGAGCGCTGATTCTGACCTCATCTGATCGCGTCAAGGATTTCCCGACCAAGCCTTGCTACATCCTGGGCAGCGGCGAAAGCGTGGAAACCACCATGGTCAGCCAGATGGAAGATTTCACCTCATCTCGCGCCTTCCGCGTGGCGGGGCCGGAAGCCTTCCGCATGGCCGGCATCAAGCACAGCGATGTGGATCACTTGATGATCTATGACGCCTTCGCGCATCTGCCCATGTATGGCTTGGAAGATCTTGGCTTCGTCAAGCGCGGTGAAGCCAAGGATTTCATCTGGGAGCGCAATACCGCGCCGGGCGGCAAGCTGCCGATCAATACCAACGGTGGTGGTCTTTCTTACACCCATACCGGCATGTATGGCATGTTCGCCCTGCAAGAAAGCGTGCGCCAGGTGCGCGGCACAGCGCCGGCCCAGGTGCCCAATGTGAAAATCAGCGTGGCGCATGGCGTGGGCGGCATGTTCTCCGCCTCCGGCACGGTAGTGCTCAGCAATCAACGTCCCTGAGGGGTTGAAGATGACGGAGGCGGTGAATTTACGCGAAAGGGTGAAGGAACCGCCTTCGCCATTGCTGGTGGAGAGCTATTATCGCGGGTCGGTCGCGCGTGCGCAGCATTATGTTTTTGCGCATGAGATGTGGGTGCATCTGGCGCATGGGCTGATGCTGGAACGCCAAGGCATCATCGCCCGCGATGCCATGGCGCGGATCCTGCCGGAAATCCTCGCCATGGCCGATGCGGGGCCGGATGCGGTGCCGGTGGATTACCGGCAGGAAGATCTCTATTCCTATGTCGAGAAACTCATCATCCAAAAACTCGGCCCCGATATTGGGGGGCGGCTGCATACTGGGCGGAGCCGGAATGATCTGAACGCAACCACCTGGCGTATGGCGTTGCGCACGGAATTGCTCACGGTACTGGGGCTGCTTGCCGATCTGCGGCAGACGATGCTGGCGCTTGCTGAAGAACACATCGCCACCATCATGCCTGGCTATACGCATGGCCAGCATGCGCAGCCCATCACTTTTGGCTATTGGCTGGCCTCGGCCGCGGATGCCTTGGCGCGTGACCATCAAAGGCTGATGGGTGCGCTGGTGCATTGTGATCTTTGCCCCTTGGGCGCGGGCGCGCTTTCCACCACGGCCTTCCCGCTTGATCGTCCCTGGGTCGCTGATGCGCTTGGCTTCGCCGCGCCGCTGGAACTTGCCTATGATGCGGTGTCGTCACGCGATGATGCGCTGGAAGCCGCTTCCGCCATGGCGGTGATGATGACGCTGCTGTCGCGCCTTGCGACCGATCTGCAGAATTGGGGTAGTTGGGAATATGGTTTTGTCGAATTGGCGGATCGCCATTCGGCGACCTCAAGCATCATGCCGCAGAAGAAAAATCCTGTGGCGCTGGAGCATTTGAAGGCGGCGGCGGCCATGGTGCAGGGCGCGCATCACGCCGCCATGGCTTGCACGAAGAATACCGCCTTTGCCGATGTGAATGATGCGGTGACGGCGGTGAATGAACCCGTACTGGATGCAGCACTTCGCAGCCGGCGCATCCTGGCCCTGTTTCAGGAAGTGATGCAGGGCATCAGCCTGAATGCCGACCGCATGGGAAATGCGGCGCGCGAGGGTTTTGGCTCGGCCACCGAATTGGCCGATGTGATTGTGCGCGAAACCGGGCTTAGTTTCCGCATGGCACATAATATCGTCGCCATTGTTGTGCGCGATGCCTTGGCAGAAGGCCGTACGGCGGAGAGCATTTCAAGCGCTGCTTTGGATGAAGCCGCGCAGGTGCTTTTCGGCAAAGCCTTGCATATTCCAACCGCGAAGCTGCACGCAGCACTAGATCCGGCCGAGAATCTGATCGGGCGCAATGTGCAAGGTGGCCCGGCGCCAGAGGCCATGGCAGCGCTGATAGCGCGCCGGCGCGATAGCCTGGCACAGGACCGTGTGACGATCACCGCCATCGGCCAGCGCATTGCGGATGCAAGGGCCAGGTGTTGGGCAGAGGCGCAGCCATAGTCTTGACGTGCTGCCCGATGTTAGACTGAACATGAAATAGCGTGGGCCATGCCAGAACCGCGCCAAAACCGGGAGGAAGACATGAAACTGACACGCCGCACTGCCTTGACTGCCGCTGCGGGGTTGCTTGCAACGCCCGCCATTGCGCAATCAGGCTTTCCCAATCGTCCCATTCGCCTGATCGTGCCCTGGCCGCCCGGCGGTTCCACCGATGGCCAATTGCGCGCCTTGGCTGAAGCGGGATCGCGCTATCTTGGCCAGCAGGTGATTATTGACAATCGCGGCGGCGCCAGCGGTACCTTGGCGGCGGCGGCCATGGCGCAGGAACAGCGCGGCGATGGCTATATGGTCGGGCAATTGCCCATCACCGTCTTCCGCTTCCCAATGATGTCGAGCCGCCCGACCTGGGACCCGATGAAGGATTTCACCTATATCATTCACCTCACGGGCTATCTTTTCGGGGTGGTGGTGAAGGCCGATAGTCCCTGGAAGAATTGGGAAGAATTCCTCGCCTATGCCAAGGCCAATCCGGGCAAGGTCGCTTATGGATCGCCTGGCGTTGGCACCACGCTTCACATAACCATGGAACGCATCGCGCTCGAACGCGGCATTGAATTTCTGCATGTGCCCTTCCGGGGCGGCGCAGATAATGCGCAATCCCTGCTGAGCGGGCAGACCCAGGCGATGGTGGATTCCACCTCCTGGGCGCCATTGGTGGATGGCGGACAGTTCCGCTTGCTTTGCACCTGGGGCGAACAACGCGCCAAGCGCTACCCGGATGCGCCGACGCTTGTCGAAAGCGGCATCAACATCGTCTCCACCTCACCCTATGGCATTGCCGCGCCCAAGGGCGTTGATCCAGGCATTGTCAAAGTGCTGCATGATGGCTTCAAGCAGGCACTGTATGACCCCGTGCATACCACCGCGCTGGAACGCTTCGATATGCCGCTGATCTACAAAAGCAGCGAGGATTACCGCGCTTCAGTGGAGAAGATTATCGAAGAAGAAGGCGCGGTGATCCGTCGCCTCAATCTCAGGATCAACTAATCAGCACCCGGCGATGGCACTGCTGCCATCGCCACCCCGCCTAACTCGCGCGTAAATCTTCCAGCGCGAGTGAGACATGGCGCTGCACGGCGCCATCCTCATCGCGTATCGACAGCGTCACGCGCCTGTTCTGCCAATCAATCTCCACCGTCCCGAAATTCACGCGCGGATAAAGCTCCCCCAGGCGATTGGGGCCTTGTTCCCGCGCATTCACAAATTGCCGGTTGATCCCGCTTGAGGTGATTTCCGTCAGCGGATAGGGCGTGCCCTGGCTTTCACGATAAAGCGCACCGATATGTCGATCACCGGAAAGAAACACCACGCCCCGTGCCTGGGTGCTGGCGATCAAATCATAAAGTCGCTGGCGTTCAAGCGGGAAATTGCCCCATCTTTCCCAGCCATGGCCTTCCACCACGACCTGGATGGAAGAAACAATCAAGCGCAGTTCCGCCGGTGCTTGCAAGCATTGGCCAAGCCAATCCCATTGCGCTTCGCCGAGCATGGTCTTTGCCGGATCATCATCAGGCAAAAAGCGTTCGCGGCCTGGCGCACCACGCATATCCGTAATGCGCAAGGGTGAACGGAACCAGCGCGTATCCAAAAGAATGATCTGCACGCGCTGCCCTGCCGGCCCCAGCGTCAGATGATGATAAAGCCCATCGCGCCGGCGCCTGTTCTCATCAGCCGGTACGCGCCAGAATTCAAGAAACGCGTCCTTCGCTTCCTGCTTGAAGGGGTTTTCAACGCCGCCATCATTCACGCCAAAATCATGATCATCCCAAATCGCAGTGTGATGCTGTTGGCCTGCGATGAAGCCCATAAATTCCTGATGTTGCTGCGCCCGGGCATAGGCTTCCTGCAACTCCACCAGATCATGCCGCCGAACCCCACCATAGACATTATCGCCGGCGAAGATGAAGAATTCCGGCTGCCAGGCACGCACCGCGCGCCAGATCGGCTGAGGCAGCTTCTCATCGGCGCAGGTTCCGAAGGCAATGCGACTGATCGCCGCACCCTGCGCCGCGACCGGCACGGCAAGCGGTGCCAGGGCCGCCGCCGCCAAGCCACGCCGCGTTATCATCGCCTTCAAACCTGCGGCACTTCAACCTTGCCGGTATGCAGCTTGAGCCGCGACATCTCCGGCGCATCCTGCCCCGCATCACGGAAGGCCTGCTTCAGCGCCGCCATATTCGGCGCAAAGATGCTTTCGCGATTGCTGCTGACCCAATCACGCGATTGCTGCGGCATCACGAGCGAGCCCTGAAAGCGCGGCATGACCCAACGCGCGAAAAGTTCAAAGGACCGCATGGTGGCTTCGCGATCGGCCCATTCATGGGCGCGGAACAACACGCCACCGGCACCGCCATCCGTGAAGCTCAGCAAACGCTCAATCCCCGCCGCCACGGTTTCCGGTGATCCCACCAACGTTGACCCCATCGCCAACCCATCGCGCAGCGGGTCTTCCGAACGCATCGGTGGCCGGCCTAGGGTTTCGCTGAAATAGGTCAGCGTCTCCAAAGCCTCACCATGGCGCACATCACGCAGCGCACGTTCATCATCCTCAGCGCAATGCAGATTGACCACCAGGCGCCAATTGCGCCGTTCCATCTTCTGGCCATGCTTGGCGGCTTCCGCTTCCGCCATCTGCCATTGCCCGGCGAGTGATTTAGGCCCGCCCGGCAGCCCGGCACCCAGCGATATCAGCCCAAGCCCATATTTCGCCGCTGCCAGCGCGCCCGAAGGTGTCGTGGAAGACGCGACCGAGATTGGGAAACGCGGTTCCGAATAAGGTGCCAAATGCAGCCGCGCCTCACGCAAGGTGAACCAATCGGTTTCCATCGTCACAGGTTCTTCGCAGGCCAAAAGCCGCGTGATGGCATTCAGCGATTCATCCATGCGCCGGCGTTGATGCGCGGCATCAATGCCCATCATGAAAGCATCCGATACCAGCGCGCCCGGTCCGCAGCCCAGCATCACGCGCCCGCGCGTCATGTGGTCCAGCTGCACAAAGCGTTGCGCGACCAGAAGCGGGTGGTGATACGGCAGGCTGGTCACACCCGATCCAAGCTTGATGTGCTTGGTGCGTTCCGCCGCCGCCGCAATCATGATCTCCGGGCTGGCGATGGTTTCCCAGCCGGCGGAATGATGCTCGCCAATCCAGGCCTCATCAAAGCCCAAATGGTCAAGCCATTCGATCAATTCCAAATCGCGCGTGAGCCCAAGGGTTGGGTTGTCGCCAACCCGATGAAATGGGGCCAAGAAAATGCCGAAGCGAAGGCGGCGAGGCAGCATGGCTGGGTTCTCCATCACATCGAAGGCGGATCGCCCGCCAGGAATTCCTCGCCGCCATAATCGGCTGCGCGAGGCAGGCGCAGGATGCGCCCTTCAGGGGTCATGCCCACAAGTTCGGGCAATACGGTTACCACGGGCTTGGCGCGCGCGGCGGCGAAGGCTTCCGCCACGCTTTCATGCCGGGCAAGCTTGGTCAGGTTCATGCGTGTTGGGAACACCAGTTTCTTGGTGCCGGCAATGCCTTCTGCCAGCGCATCGGCCGGCCTGATCCAGACACTATCCACCGCTTCATGCCCATCATGCCCAGCGGCCTGATCTTCGGGTGCTGCGGCCAGGAAGAAATGCGTGTCAAAACGCTTCGGCACTTCCACCGGCGTAATCCAATGCGCGAAATGCCCGAGTGTGGAGATCGCCGGCACCAGACGGCGTTCGGCCAGCATGGCGGCGAATTCGCCCTCGGCTTCCGGCACCTGGCCGTCCTCCGCCAGCAATACGCCGCATTCTTCCCAGGTTTCACGAATGGCCGCGACGCGAAAGGCTGCATGGACGTCGCCGCCACCCAAGGTCTTGTCAGCCGCTTCCACGCGCCCGCCCGGAAACACCAAAGCACCAGAAGCGAAATCAATCTGGCGGTGGCGCACCACCATGAAAACTTCCATGCCACCTGGCCCATCACGCAGCAGCATGACCGAGGAAGCCGGGCGGGCGGGGGCGTTTGGGGTATCACTCATAAGGGCATTGCAGCGCGCCCAGCGCTTCGCCGCAAGGTGCCCCCTTCAACCTTTTGCCAGGCGGCGCAAATGCGCGGCTGCGGCCCGGCTGGCGGCGGCTTCAATGTCACGAAAGCCCAGCACCAGCGCTTCCCCCAGGCGGGTGAGCTTGGCGCCGCCGCCCCCAGCGCCGCCGGTGATGCGCTCCACCACCGGGGAAGAAAAGGTCTGGTTCAGTTCCGCCACCAATTCCCAGGCCCGGCGATAGGACATGCCAAGCGACCGCGCGGCGGCGCTGATCGAACCAGCCTCGGCAATCGCTTCCAGCAGGGCGATCTTGCCTGGGCCCACGCGGCCATCGGCGAGATCAATGCGCAGCCAAAGAGCTGCTTCCGTCATGGTCGGGGCATCACATGCAGCGCATCGCGCAGCAGGGAAACGCTGCAGGCCTCGCCCACTGCCAGGCCATTGCGCTGCGCGGCATGGCGCGGCAGGGCGAAGGTCAATTGCCTTCCCTCGGGGTCGCCCACATCCAGGGTTACGCGCATTTCCTCGCCCATCGGCAGCAGCGCGATGATGGTGCCGGAAACCGGGTTCTCCCTTTCACCCGCCGAGGGTCGGCCACGGCGATGCAGCACCACGCCGCCCGCGCCAATCAGCCAATCCACAGCGGTGCCAGGCGGCAGGCTTGGGATGGGGGCGGCTTCCAGCATTTGGTCACCCCAGCGGACCCGCGTGAGGCCATCCTCATGCGCCAGGATCACGCCGGTAAAAAGGTTGCGCAGATCAAGCAGCCGCGCGACTTCGGCTGAGGCCGGGCGGGCCAGCATTTCCGCGGGCGGTGCGGTTTGCAGCCCCCTGCCCCGATGCAACAGCAGCATGCGGTCCGCGAGCGACGCGGCCTCATCCAAATCATGCGTCACCAGGATGATCGGGATGGAAAGCCCCTGGCGCAGATTGGCTAATTCCACTTGCAAACGCCGACGCGTGGCGCGGTCCACAGCGCTGAAGGGTTCATCCAGCAGCAGCACGGCAGGGTCGCGCGCCAAAGCCCGCGCGACGGCGACACGCTGTTGCTGCCCGCCGGAAAGTTCAGCTGGGCGGCGCTGTTCAAGCCCTGCCAGATGCACGCGCGCCAGAAGGGTAGCAGCGCGGGGGGCACGCTCAGCGGCGGGCACATGGCCCATCGCGGCCATGACATTGGTCAACGCGGTCATATGCGGGAATAGCGCGTAATCCTGAAACACCAGCCCCACGCGGCGGCGATGCGCCGGCAGGTCAAGCGCGCGGCTTGTGTCGAGCCATGCCTCGCCGTCGCAGATCACATGGCCGCTTTCAGGATGATGCAACCCGGCAATGGCGCGGAGCGTGGTGGATTTGCCCGCGCCGGACGGGCCGATGATGGCCAGCAACTCCCCTGGCGCGCAATCGAGCGCGAGGTCAAGCGCTATCGGCGCTGTGGCCTTCAGGCGCAGGCTAAGACCCGGATCAGCCATGGCGGCGGCGCCCGATCCCGCGCGTCAAGCGCTGCACCAGCAGCAAGGCCACCAGGCAGATCACGAGTAGCAGGGCAGACATACTGGCCGCGGCGGCATCGTCAAAAGCCTGCACGCGATCATAAATGGCAATGGCGGCGGTGCGGGTTTCGCCCGGGATGGCGCCGCCCACCATCAGCACCACGCCGAATTCACCAAGCGTATGGGCGAAGGTCAGCACAATGGCGGTGGCAATGCCGGGCCAGGCGAGCGGCAATTCAATCCGCCGGAACACCGCCCAAGGTGTCATACCGGAAGTAGCGCCCGCTTCGCGCAGATTGGGCGGAATGGCGCCAAAGGCGTTCTGGATCGGCTGCACGGCGAAGGGGATATTCGCAATGGCACTCGCCAACAGCAGTCCTTCAAAGGAAAAGGCAAGGGTCCGGCCGAATATCGCCTGAAAGGCGCCACCGAACCAGGTGCCGGCGCCAAAGGCGGTCAGCAAATAAAAGCCAAGCACCGTCGGCGGCAGCACCAGCGGCAGCGCCACGGCCGCCTCAATCACGCCCCGCCCGGCAAAGCGCCGCAGCGCCAAATGCCGCCCGAGCCAAAGGGCAAAGGGCAGCAGGATCACCACCGTGCTGAGGCCGAGCCAAAGCGAAAGGCGAAGGGCGGGCCAATCCATGGTTCAGGGCGCCTGCAAGCCATGGCGCGCGAAAAGTGCCGCCGCCGGGGGGGAAAGCAACCAAGCCTGCACGCTGACCGCCGCATCGCTGGCGCGCTTGGTCAAGGCCAAGCGATGGCGGAGCGGCCCGTGCAGCACTTCAGGCACCAAGCTGAAATCACCGCGCGCCTTGAGCGCGGGCGCGAGTGCAAGAGAATGCGCGATCAAACCACCGGTCGCCCCTTCCATCATGGCGAATTGCGCTGCCTGGGCGATGTTCTCGCCAAAAACGAGGCGCGGGCGCAGCGCCACCCACAGGTCAAGCCGGCGCAGGGCTTCTTCGGCAGCGCGGCCATAGGGGGCGATTTCCGGATTGGCGATGGCAAAGCGTTGCACGCGCCCCGCCGCCAATAAGGGGCGCAGCGCTTCCAGCCCGCCAGCGGGGTCAAGCGCCGAGCCGCGCACCGCAAACAGCGCCAACCTGCCAAGCGCAAAGACATGGCCGGCGTCGCGCGTATGCCCCGCTTCGGCGAGTTTCTGGATGCTGATCTCATCCGCCGCCAGCAGCATCTCAAAAGGTGCGCCAGCGGCAATCTGGCGCGCCAGATTGCCGCTGGCGCCATAGGCGAAGCGCGGCGTGATGCCGGTTTCCGCCGAGATCAATGCTGCCGCTTCCTCCAGCACCGGCTGTAAGCTGGCGGCGGCGGCAATCAATGGTCGCGGCGCTGCGCCAGAAGTCGCGGGCGCCAAGGCTACGGAGGCCAAGACCAGCCATGAACGACGATGCATGGTGTGACCCCGTTATTCCTGAATGGGTATAACCCTTCCAAATTGGTCCGATCAAGATGAAGAAGGACCAATGGTTCAATCGTCGGCGAAAAATATTCTCGCCACCGTACCCTGCAATACGCGTGAGGAAGCCTTTTCAGATGAGCTGCGCGAATCGCCAGAGAGCCGTTTTCTGCTTCCAACCACCGTGAATCGCCGCCTATCGGCGCGCTCCGCGGTATTTCCTGAACCCCAAGGCTGACCGACAATTCACCGAAAGCGACCGCCTGACCGACATCCTTGCATCCTTGCAGGTAGCCAAGGCCTTACCGATATAGAGACCTTATTTGATATCTGGTTGTAGCCCGCGGCGGGAGAATAGCATCCCCCAAGGGCCCTGAGGCGGGGATTGAGATGGAAAAGGCGACACTTGGCGGTGGGTGCTTCTGGTGCCTGGAAGCCGTGTTTCGGGAAATGGCGGGTGTTACCTCGGCCCAATCCGGCTATGCCGGGGGCCATGTGGCCAATCCAAGCTATGAGGAAGTTTGCGGTAAGCGAACCGGCCATGCCGAAGTTGTGCAAGTCACCTTCGACCCGGCGCTGCTGACCTTTGCCGATCTGCTCCGGGTGTTTTTCACCATCCATGACCCGACCACGAAGGATAGGCAGGGGGCGGATATCGGCCCGCAATATCGCAGCATCATCCTGACCCATGGTGCCGAACAGGAAGCCACCACAAAGACCGTCATCGCCGAGATCACCACCGCAGGTCTATGGCCGAGGCCGATTGTAACTGAAATCATGCCCCTGACGGAGTTCTGGCCAGCGGAGCCCGAGCATGACAACTACTTTGCCCGCAACCCCTGGTCGGGCTATTGCCAAGCCGTGATCGCACCGAAACTCACCAAATTCAGGAAGGCGTTTTCCGGCACGCTGAAAGCCCAGGGAGGGGACTGACATCTCATGGCATTCTTCAGGCAGAACTCCGCGCAGAGCAAAAGCTTCCCAGTCGAGAGGACCGATGCCGAATGGCGGGCAGCCCTTTCAGCCCAATCCTACCGCGTACTACGCCAACATGGCACAGAACGACCCGGTTCTTCCCCACTGAATGCCGAAAAGCGTCCAGGCCAATTCTTATGCGCCGGATGTGGCCAAGCCGTGTTCGACGCCACCACGAAATATGAAAGCGGTACGGGTTGGCCTTCCTTTTATGCCCCGCTTGAAGGTGCCATCGGCACGCAGGTTGACCGGGCACTTTTCATGGTGCGCACCGAGGTCCACTGCGCCAATTGCGGCGGGCATCTGGGGCATGTGTTTCCCGATGGACCAGCGCCGACCGGCCTGCGTTATTGCCTGAATGGTGCAGCCCTTTCATTTAATTGCGTTGCCACGCCATGAGCCTTTGTGAGATGAACTATCATGACCTTCCTCGCCATTCAGGCCACCGCATGAAGCACCAGCTCACCACGTCACTCTCCTCATGGTTGATGGCGATTACGCTTGGCATTGTTGCGTTCTGTCCCAGTGCGCGGGCCGATCTGGTCTACGTACTCAATTCCACCGACCCCAGCATC
>JBBAUC010000080.1:0-12457 GCA_040398485.1 Roseomonas sp.
TTGCTGCATGAAGGCAGCGCTTACGGGGAAGCCTTCCGCGGCGGCGATGGCGGCATTGGCTTCCAATACCCCATGCATGAAGGCAATGCCGCTTGGTGCACGGGCAATCTCGCCGACATTGGCGCGCATCAACACGGTGCAGACAGCGCTGGTGCCAAGATGCACCAGCTTTTCCCACATCTGCGCCATGATATCGGGCACGGCGGTCGCCACCATGCCGGGCGCCGCACTGAAGGCCGCTGCTAAGCGCTCAACCCGCGCACTCATGCCGCCCGCGACCTCACCAAAGGTCAGCCAACGCCAATCATTCAAATGCCGTATCGTGCCATCGGGCGCGAGGCTTGCCTGGATTTTCGCGATCCCACCCAAAACACGCTCAGCGCCGAAGGCACGTTGCAGCGCCTCAACATGGCTGATGCCGTTCAGCACCGGTAGAATGGCCGTGCGCGAATCCACTGCCGGGCGGATCGTTTCCATCGCATCGGCCAGATCATAGGCTTTGCAGGTCAAGATTAGCAGATCCCAACCGGGGTTGAGCGCCTCTGGCGTGATGGTGGTCACCTTGGCCTGGTAATCGCCAAGGCTGCTTGTGATGTTCAAGCCATCACGGGCGAGCACCGCCGCGCGGCCGGGGCGCACCAGAAAGCAGGGATCAAGCCCCGCCTGATGCAGCCGTCCGCCAAAATAACCGCCCAAGGCGCCTGCACCTAAAATCAGAATACGCATCAAACCCTCATGCCCAACAGCGCGGCCAAGCCTAGCCCAAAGCATGTGCGCTGCGAATGGCGCTCCCGGGGGTTACCGGGCGATAAGTTTCGGGGCATGCGCGTTACAAGATCTCTGCTATGCTGCTCGCATGCGGAAATGGCTGATTGCCCTTGTGCTGTTGCTTGGTGCTGGCGCTGCCTGGTGGGGTGCCGGCATGCCACGCCCTGGCTTTCTGGAACCCGATGGCCAGGCCGGCGCGCCCAGGCTTCGCACCGCAACGCTTGATCGCGGGTCTATCACCGCCGTGGTGGCGGCGACAGGCACAGTAAACCCTGTGACCCTGGTGCAGGTGGGTAGTCAGCTTTCCGGCCAAATTCGCACCTTGCTGGCCGATTTCAATTCGAAGGTGAAAGCCGACCAACCCATCGCGCAATTGGATACCGCAACGCTAGAAGCCCGCCGCGCGGCGGCCGAGGCTGATGTCCATGCCGCTGCCGCGCAAATCACTGTCTCCCGCGCGCAGGCGGAACGCGCGGTCGCGGATCACGCGCAAGCCAGGGCGCAGATTGAAGCGGTGCGCGCCGCGCTTTTGGGGGCCGAGGCCAGTCTGCGCGATGCTGAGGTAGAAGCCGCGCGCACCGCGGAACTGCGTGCCCGAGGCGTTGGTACGGAACGCGAAGCCTTGCGCGCCGGCTTCACGGCAGACAGGCTGCGCGCCGCGGTTGCACAGGCCCAGGCTGATATCTCCCGCGCTGATGCCGGGCTTTTGGCCGCTGCTGCCGCCGCCCGCACCGCTGACGCGCAGGTTGAAGCCGCCATTGCGGCGCGAGAACAGAAGGTAGCGCAGCTTCGCCAGGTGGAAGTGGACCTTCGCAACGCCACGATCAAATCACCGATTGATGGCGTGGTGGTATCGCGCAATATCGATGTCGGCCAAACCGTCGCGGCTTCCTTCCAATCACCCATTCTGTTTCAGATCGCCGCCAGCCTGGATGAGATGGAAGTGCATGCGACCGTGGATGAAGCCGATATTGGCCGTGTACGGGCAGGCCAGGATGTGACCTTCACGGTGGCGTCCTACCCTAATGAGACGCTGCGCGGCCGCGTCAAGGAAATCCGCCTGGCTGCGACCACGGTACAGAATGTGGTGACCTATACGGTGGTGGTGAATACGCCCAATGCTTCTGGCCGGCTGCTGCCGGGTATGACAGCCACTTTGCGTATCATCACCGACATCCGCAATGATGCGCTGCGTGTGCCCAATGCGGCACTGCGCTGGCGCCCAGTGGGCAGCACCGGTACTTCAGGCGGCGCTACGCAAGCACAGGCCGGCGGGCAGCAAATGGATCAGGCGCTGGCGCAGCTCACGGATTTGACCGAGGCGCAGCGCGCCGAAATCGAAGCCGCGCGCGCGGAAATGCGCGCACGCATGGCGGCGCTCCCGCAGGACCCGGATGCACGGCGCCAACAGGCGCAAGCGGGGCGCCAGCGCCTGATTGCACGCCTGAATGCGGTGCTGACCCCGGATCAACGCGCGCGCCTTGCCGCCCTTCGAGGCAATGCCGCAGCCGGCCAGGCCGGCACGGTTTGGGTGCAGGAAGGCGATGCACCACCGCGCGCCGTACAACTGCGTATTGGCCTTTCTGACGGCAGCGTCACGGAAATAATCAGCGGTGATATCGCCGAAGGCGCGGCGGTGATCATCGGCCAGGAACGCGCTGGCGCCGCCGCGGCTTCCGGCGCAAGGCGGCTTTTCTGATGCCATGACGGCTTTGATTGAAACCACCGGCCTCACCAAGCATTACCCAGCCGGAGAGGGCGTGGTGGCCGCGCTGCAGGATGTGACGCTTTCCATAGCACCTGGGCGTTTCGTTGCCGCCATGGGGCCATCGGGTTCAGGCAAATCCACCTTCCTCAATCTGATCGGCTGTCTTGATCGGCCCACACGCGGCAATTACCGCCTGATGGGTGAAGATGTGGGGGCGCTGTCCCATGACCGGCTTGCTGATCTGCGCAGTCGGCGGCTTGGTTTTGTCTTTCAATCCTTCAATCTGCTGCCACGTGCGGATGCACTGGCCAATGTGGAATTGCCGCTAATTTATCGCGGCATGCCAAAGCGGCTCAGGCGTGAACGCGCGGCGGCAGCGCTGGCGGCGGTGGGCCTGGCGGATCGCATGCATCATCGCCCCACGCAGCTTTCCGGCGGCCAGCAGCAGCGCGTGGCGATTGCGCGCGCCATTGTCGGCAGCCCTGATCTGATCCTGGCGGATGAGCCCACCGGCGCTTTGGATACGCGCACCGGGCTTTCCATCATGGCGCTGTTCCAGGCGCTCAATCGCGAAGGTGTCGGCATTTTGATGGTGACACATGATCAGGATGTGGCGCGCTTTGCCGAACGCGTGCTGCGCTTTCGGGATGGGCGATTGATTGCGGATGAAACGCAAAGCCCCGCCAATGCCGAAGAGGCCCTCGCCGCACTGCCTGAGGCGGATGCAGCGGCATGAATGCGCTTCTGCCGCCCATCACTAACGCCGCCAGGCGCGGGATTGATGTTTTGGAAGCGCTACGCGGCGCGCTATCGGCGCTTTCGGCTAATCTGCTGCGCTCCATCCTGACGGCGCTTGGTATTTTCATTGGTGTGGCGGCGGTAATTGCAACAGTGGCGGTGGGGGAAGGCGCGCGGCGGCAAGTGCTGGCGCAGATCCAATCTCTGGGTGCCAATCTGCTGATCGTCTGGGGTGGCAGTGCTACCATGGGGGGCGTGCGGCTTGGTGCGGGCGGGCGTTCCAACCTCGCTTGGGATGATGCGGTGGCGATTGCGCGCGAGATTCCTGAAGTGCAGGTGGCGGCTGGTTCCATTCGCCAGACCTTTCAAGTTGTGGCCGGCAATCAGAACTGGTCCACCACCGTGCTGGCGACCGAACCTGATTACTTCATCGCGCATGAATGGGTGGCCGATGGCGGGCGCTTATTCTCGCCTGAAGAAGCTGCCGGTGGGCGCAAGGTGGTGATCCTGGGCGCCACCGTGGCCGAGATGTTGTTCGCCGAAGAAGACCCTGTGGGGCGCGAGATTCGCATCCGCCAAACACCTTTTGAGGTGATTGGCGTCATGGCGCGCAAGGGCCAGAACCCCACGGGCCAGGATCAGGATGATGCGGTTTTCGTGCCTTATTGGACCGCGCGACGCAGCGTAATGGGCGCATCGCGCGCCAATGCGCGCCAGGTGGGTGTGATTTCCGTGAAGGTCCATGAAGGTGAGAATATGGCCGCGGCGGAAGAAGCCATTCGCGTCCTGATGCGCCAACGCCATCGCGTCGCCGCCAATGAACCGGATAGTGTTTCCATCCGCAATCTTTCCGATATTCAGGCAACGCGCGATGCATCGGCGCGTACTCTTTCCACCTTGCTCGCCTCTGTCGCCGCGGTGTCGCTGCTGGTGGGTGGCATTGGCGTGATGAACATCATGCTGGTGAGTGTCACGGAACGCACGCGCGAAATTGGCCTTAGGCTCGCGATTGGTGCGCGGCGGCGCGATGTGCTGGCGCAATTCCTATTGGAAGCGGTGATGCTGGCGCTGCTGGGTGGCGCGGCCGGCGTGCTGGCGGGGATCGCACTATCGCATATTCTGGCCGATGTGGCGGGCTGGCCGGTACTGGTCCGGGCCGATGCGGTGCTGATTGCGGTTGGCGTTTCGGCGCTGACGGGCCTGTTCTTTGGCTTCTGGCCGGCGCGCCGTGCGGCGCATTTGGACCCGATAACGGCGCTCAGGCACGAATAACCCCCTTCCGTTCCGGCGCTCCGCGCGGCAGGATCAGTCAGAAGCCAAACAAGGGGAAAGCCATGACCAAGGTCATCATTACCTGCGCCGTGACGGGTGCCATCCACACGCCTTCCATGTCGGAATACCTGCCGATCACGCCGAAGGAGATTGCGGAACAATCCATCGCGGCAGCAGAAGCAGGCGCTTCGATCATCCATCTGCATGCGCGCGACCCGCAAAACGGCCAGCCCACGCCAGACCCGAAGGTCTTCATGCAATTCCTGCCCGTCATCAAGCAATCCACCGATGCGGTGATCAATATCACCACGGGCGGCGGGCTTGGCATGACTTTGGATGAAAGGCTTGCCGCGCCTTTGCTGGCAAAACCTGAGATGTGCAGCCTGAATATGGGTTCGATGAACTTCAACATCGCGCCATCGGCCGCGCGCGTGAAGAAGTTCAAATATGATTGGGAGAAGCCTTACCTTGAAGGCACAACCAATTACATCTTCCGCAATACCTTCCAGGATATCGAACAGGTCGTGGAACGGCTAGGTAAGGAGCATGGTACGCGTTTTGAATTTGAATGTTACGATGTCGGGCATTTGTACAATCTGGCCCATATGCTGGACCGCAAGATTGTCGAGGCGCCGCTGTTCACCCAGACCATTTTCGGCATTCTGGGCGGTATTGGTGCGGAGCCGCGCAACCTGATGTTCATGAAGGAAACGGCGGACCGGCTTTTCGGGAAGGATTATGTCTGGTCCGTGCTGGCAGCGGGGCGCAACCAAATGCCCTTCACCACCATGGCCGGCATGATGGGCGGCAATGTGCGCGTGGGGCTGGAAGATAGCCTCTGGCTCGGCAAGGGTGTGGCAGCGAAATCCAACGCTGAACAGGTCGCGAAAATCCGCCGCATCCTCGAAGAACTCAGCCTGGAAATCGCCACACCTGCGGAAGCGCGGGAGATGCTGAAGCTCAAGGGCGGCGATCTCGTCGGTTTCTGAAGCGCTGTAAAAAAATAGGGAGGCCGCGCCATGGCCGAGAAATACACCGTCGCCGATCTGGTGGCGGAATTCCTGCCGCAGATTGGTGTTTCGACCGTCTTCGGCATTGTGTCCGTGCATAATATTCCCATGCTGGATGCGATCGGCCAGCGCAATCGGCTGCGTTATGTGAAGGCGCGCGGAGAGATGGGCGGCGCGCATATGGCGGATGCCTATGCGCGCGTCACCGGCCATTTGGGCGTGATCTTCACCAGCACGGGGCCAGGCATGGCCAATGCCATCCCTGGCCTGGTGGAAGCGCGTTTTGCCGGCAGCCCCGTGCTGCACATCACTGGGCAAACCGCAACGCGCTTCATTGATCGAGATGTCGGCACGGTGCATGACGTGCCTGGCCAAACCCAGGCCCTCGCTGCCGTCTGCAAGGCGGCCTATCGCGTGCGCAGTGCTGGTGAGGCTTTTGGCGTGCTGGTACGCGCGGCGGCGGAAGCGCTCTCAGCGCCGCGCGGCCCGGTTTCGGTCGAAATCCCGATTGATCTGCAACGCACGGCCATCCCGCGCCCAGCCGGGCTGGATGCGCTGGTGCTGCCCATCACGGCTCCATTGCCGCCTAATCCTGCGGAATTGGATGAAGCTGTCGCCATTCTGTCCAAAGCCAAGCGTCCCATGATTTGGCTTGGCAATGGCGCAAAGCAGGCGGGTGCGGAAGCGGCGCGGCTGATGGCGCTGGGGTTTGGCGTGGTCACATCCTGGAACGGGCGCGGCATTATCGCCGAAGATCACCCCATGTCGCTCGGCGCTTTGCACGGCAATGGATCGCCACGCGTGCAGGAATTTTATGGCAGCGTGGATGCCATGCTGGTCGTGGGGTCTCGCCTGCGCGGGCATGAAACCATGGACTTCAATATGAAGCTGCCGCAAACGCTGATCCGCGTGGATGGTGATCCTTCAGCCAATGGGCGTGGCTATGCTTCTTCGCTGTTCCTGCATGGTGATGCGGCCTTGACCATGGCGGCACTCGCGGATCGCTTGGCGGGTAAGATGTCGGTTGATCCGGGCTTCGCTGCGGATTTTGCTGCACTTAAATCCCGTGCTGGGCAGGAATATCGCGAAACCCTTGGCCCCTATCAGGGCTTTCCAGACGCGGTGCGCGCCGCGCTGCCGCGTGACGGCGTTTGGGTGCGTGACATCACCATTTCAAACTCTACCTGGGGCAATCGTATTTTCCCGATTTATGACCCGCGCAATGCGGTGCATCCGGTGGGTGCTGCCATTGGGCCGGGCCTGGCGCTCGGCATTGGTGCCGCGCTTGGTGCGGGTGGGCGGAAGACCATTACAATGGTGGGTGATGGCGGCTTCGCGCTCGGCATGAATGAACTTTGGGCCGCGACGCAGGAAAAAGCCGAATTGGTCACGATGGTGATGAATGATCACGGCTATGGCGTGATCCGTCATATCCAGGATGCTTTGGCGGATGGGCGCCTGTTTGGCGATGACATCCTGAACCCGAATCTGGAAGGCCTCGCGGCACTTGCCGGCATGCCGTACTTCCGTATCAGCAAAGCGGAGGAGGTGACTGAAGTGCTACAAAAAGCGCTCGCAGTTTCTGGCCCTGCGCTGGTGGAGGTTGATATGAACGCGATTGGGCCATTCCCGCCCTATGCGCCATTCAACACCATGGGCAAACACGCCGAACGCGCGGCGCGCTGATGGCTATGAAGCAGCCGCAGATCATTTCGCATCGGGGTGGTGCCTATCTTTGGCCAGAAAATAGCCTGCTCGCCTTCCGCCAGAGCCTGACCTTGCCCGTTGAGGTTCTGGAATGCGATGTGCACCCCTCATCTGATGGCGTGCCCATGGTGCATCATGATGCGACGCTAGAACGCATGACAGATCTGGCTGGGCCTTTGGTGGCGCGCAGCGCCGCTGAGCTTAGCGCGGCGCGGTTTCGCGGGGCGCCGGATGAGGCAATCCCAACACTCGCCGCACTCGCGCGCCTTGTGGCACCAAGCGACAAGCTGCTCCGCGTGGAAGTGAAGGGTGACCGCGACCATAAGCCCTATCCTGGCTTCTTGCCGCGCGTCCTTGGCGTGTTGGAAGCGGAGGGCATGCTACATCGCAGCGTCATCATCGCCTTTCATGGTGGCACAGCCGCGGCGGCAGCGCAGGAAAAGCGGCTGGCAGGTGCTGTGTGGCTGGTGAATAGCCCCATTCTGGCGAGCCTGGGGCCGGATGCCTGCATGGCGGCGGCGCTTTCCCTTGGTGTTACGGGCTGTGAATGTTCCATGGGCGATGTGACCCCCGCCTTCATCGCCGCGGCGCGCAAGGCGGGCCTCACCACCGGCGTCTGGGCTGCCAATCACCGCGCGGAGATTGAAAAAGCGCTTGATCTCGGAATGGATGCCTTCGCGACCGATGATCCGCCGCTGGCGATTGAACTCAGAAAGGCGCGCGGTTGATGCGCATTGCCGCGCTTGATTTTGTGGGTGTGAATGTCACGCCCAAGACCAATTGGTGTTTTGTTGTGCTGCGCTTGGAAGATGGCCGCAGCAGCATCGGCGAAATCACGCTTTCGGATCATGAGGCTTTGCTGGCCGCAGAAGTGGCGCGCTTATCAGCAACGCTGAAGGGCCAGGATGCGAGCGCACGCAATCGCCTCGCGCGCCTGCTGCCACATGCGCCGGCGGGCTTGGTCGCGCATGCGGTGATTTCGGGGTTGGAGCAGGCGCTGTGGGATGTGGCGGGGCAGGAAGCAGGCCGGCCCATTCACGCCATGCTGGGCGGCGCCTTGCGCGATGCTGTGCCGCTTTACGCCAATATCAATCGCGGTGCATCACCGCGCACGCCTGCGGGTTTCGCCGATGCCGCCAGGCGCGCGGTGGCGGCTGGCTTTCGCGCCGTGAAACTCGCCCCTTTTGAGCCCATGGTCTGGGAAGATGCCGCACACCCCGCGCAGCGCGCCGCCTATGCGGAAGGTATCGCGCGTATTGCCGCAGTGCGTGATGCGGTGGGGAATGCGATTGCTGTCATGGTGGATGCGCATTGGCGCTTTTCACCAGGCGGTGCAGCGGCGCTGATCCGCGATGTCGCGCCCTTCAACCTGTTCTGGCTGGAATGCCCGGTATCCGAAGCCAATCACACCGCCATCGCGCGGTTGCGCGGCATTGCGAATGATCGCGGCATGCGGCTGGCGGGGGCGGAGACCCTCGCGGGCCTTGGCGCCTATCGCCGCATCATCGAGGCTGGTTGTTATGACGTGCTGATGCCAGACATCAAATATGCCGGCGGGCACGAGGAAATTCGGCGCATTGCGGCCCTCGCCCAAACCGCGGGTATTGAGATCGCGCCCCATAACCCAACAGGCCCGATCTGCCACGCCCATTCGGTGCATCTTTGCGCGACGCTCCCCAACTTGCTGCCGCTGGAAGTGCAATTCGGCGAAACGGAGCGTTTCTTCACCATGATCAGCGGCCACGATCTGCGCTTTCAGCACGGCAGCGCCAGCCTGCCGCAAGCGCCGGGGCTTGGCGTGCAACTTGTTGAAGCCAGCGCGCAGCTTTCCCCATGGCAGCCCATGGCGCAGCCCTGGCTAGACCCGAGGCTCGGCTGATGCCGCTTTGGGTTGCCGCCACCGTCATCGCCGCGCTGTTTCAAACCTGGCGCACCGCCTTGCAGCAAAAGCTGCGCGGGCAGCTTTCCGTCAATGCCGCCGCCGTGGTGCGCTATCTTTACGGTGTGCCGGTCGGCATGGCGCTGGTTGGGCTACACATGCTGATCTTTGGCGGCGCGCTTTCTGCGCCGACACCGATGTTCTTCCTCTACGCCGCACTAGGCGGGCTTGGGCAGATCATCGGCACCAATCTGCTGATCATGTCCTTCGCGCATCGCGGTTTCGCGGTTGGCACGGCTTACGCCAAGACCGAAGCGGTGCAGGCCGCCTTCCTGGCGCTGCTATTGCTGGGCGAGAATTTCGCGCCACTCGCCTGGGCCGGCATTGCCGTTTCAGTGGGCGGCACGCTTTATCTATCGCTCGCTGGTCGCGTTGGTTCGCTTGGCGAAATGCTGCGCGCCACGGTGCAGCCCGCCGCACTTTGCGGCCTGGGTGCAGGTTTTGCCTTCGCGCTTTGTGCCTTGGCCATTCGTGCGGCGACGCAAGAATTGCAGGGGCCGGATGTGGTGCTGCGGGCGCTTGAAACTTTGGTGGTGATCAATACCATGCAAACGATCATGCAGGGTGGTTGGCTCGTATTGCGCGAACCCGCCAGTGTGCGTGCGGTTTTCTCCACCTGGCGATCTTCCGCGCAGGTGGGCGCGCTTTCCGCTTGCGGTTCCGCCTGCTGGTTCACGGGCTTTGCGCTGGCACCTGTCGCGCTGGTGCGCGCTATCGGTCAGGTGGAGATTTTGTTCACGCTGCTGTTTAGCAAGTTCTTCCTGAAGGAGAAGATGAAGCGCAGCGACATTATTGGTGCGCTTGCCGTTGTGGCCGGCGTCGTACTGGTGCTGATTGGGCGATAATCAAACTTTGAACATCGCCTGAATCGCTGCCTGATCCACCGCCGCAATATTGGCGGGCTGCCATTGCGGCTTATGGTCCTTGTCCACCAACACCGCGCGCACGCCTTCGCGAAAATCCGGCTGGTCATTCACCACCACGCGCGTCAGTGCCAATTCCATGGCAAGGCAGCCGGCCAGATCGCGCTTGGCGCCGCGGCTCAGCAATTCATGCGTCACAAAAAGCGATGTTGGTGAGGCGTGATGCAAAATGCCAAGCTGTTCGCGCGCCCAATCCGTGCCTTCCGCTTCTAGCGCGGCCAGAATGGCTGGGATGGACCCGGCCCCGAAACAGCGATCAATCGCGGCGCGATGCGGCGCGAAGCTTGCCTCTGGCGCAGCTTCACAAAAGCACGCAACCGCGCCGATATCGCCCGCAATCAGCGCAGCACGCAAAGCAGGCAGCGCCTCACGCGTTGTGAAATGTGTGGCAAGCCCAGCATGCACAGCATCGGCGCCATTCAAGCGCGCACCGGTCAGCGCCAGCCACATGCCAAGCGCGCCTGGCAGGCGCGGCAGCGCAAAGGAAGTGCCAACATCCGGAAACAGCGCAATCGCGGTTTCTGGCATCGCGAACATGGCGTGATTGGTGACGATGCGGTGTGAGCCATGCACCGAAACGCCAATGCCACCCCCCATGCAAACGCCATCAATCAGGCTGACCCAGGGCTTGCCGAAATCGGCAATGCCGGCATTCACGGCGTATTCTTCCGAAAAAAACGCCTCCACCGCCGCGCGATCGCCAGCAACCGCTGCCGCGCGCACGGCGCGCACATCGCCACCCGCGCAAAAGGCGCGCCCGCCGGCACCTTCCAGCAGCACCAACTTCACCGCCGGATCATGGCGCCAATCGCGGATGGCGGCGGCGAAGCCCCGGATCATTTCCTGATTGAGCGCATTCAGCGCCTTGGGCCGGTTCATCAAAATCGTGCCGGCGGCGCCTTCGCGTGTGGCAATCAGGCTGGATTCAGGGGCTTCGGTCATCGGCATTCTCACTCGGGCTTTAACTGCACACTCGCCACCAGATCGCGGATTTTCGCGGCCTGGGCGCGCACCATGGCGCCGAAGCTTTCGGAATCAGACCCCACGGCTTCCGCCCCCACCTCATCGCAGCGGCGGATGAAATCGGGCTGCGCTGCGGCCGCGGCGATTTCGCGTTGCAGCCGCGCCATGATCGGCGCCGGCGTGCGCGCGGGCGCGAAAAACCCGTTCCAGCCATCCAATTCCAAGGAAGCAAAACCTTGTTCGCGCACAGTCGGCACATCGGGCAGCACTTTGGCGCGCTTGGAAGCCGTGGTGGCAAGCCCCTTCAGCGCGCCGGCGCGCACATGGCCGAAGCAGGTGGAAATCTGATCGCCGCCGAATTGCACGCGCCCGGCAATCAATTCTTGGATCATCGGCGCCGCGCCACGGAACGGCACATGTTCCATGGCAATGCCGGCGTCGCGTTTCAGCACTTCGCCCACCATATTCATGAAGGAACCAGGCCCGGTGGAGCCATAAAAGGGCGGCGAGCTTTGCGCCTTGGCCCAGGCAACAAAGCCCCGCAAATCCGTGACGGGCACTGAAGGATTGGCCAGGATCACCAGCGGCACATTGGCGCCCAGTGAAAGTGGCGCGAAATCCCGTTCAATGTCATGCGGTGGGCGCCCCGCGAGCGTCATCGCCGCCGTGGTGGTCGGGAAGGTGATGTTGTGCATCAGCAGCGTATAGCCATCAGGTGCTGCCTTCGCGACAACATCAGCACCAATCGAACCACCGCCACCGCCGCGATTTTCTACCACTACGGATTGACCCATTGTTTCGGTCATGCGTTGCGCGAAAAGCCGCGCGAGCAAATCCGTGGTGCCGCCGGCGGGGAAGGGCACAATGATGCGAATGGGCCGCGTGGGAAAATCCTGCGCGCGGACGGTGGCCGGCGCCGCCAGAACAGCGCCCGCAATCAAGACATCACGACGATTTAGTTTCATCCCCGGTTCCTTCCCTTGTTGAAGTTGAAGGAACCGTAACCCGAAGTGGCGCCTTGCCTCAATGCCCCGCATTGGCGCCGGAGAAATCCGGCACGGCCAGGCCACTCGCGGTGATCTGATGCGCCAGATCGGCCTTCAGCCGTTCAAGCCCTGCCTCGCTGGAAGCCTCGACCCGGGCCACCAGCACGGCCTGAGTATTGGAAGCGCGCAGCAGCCACCAGCCATCATCGGTCAGCACACGCACGCCATCCACATCTTGCACCTTGGCACCCGCAGCGGCCAGGCGTTCCTTCACTTCGCGCACCACTTCAAACTTGCGCTCCTCGGTGCAGTCAAAACGAAGCTCCGGCGTATTGATCACCTGCGGCAAAGCGGCGCGCAGTTCGGAAAGCGGGCCAGAAAGCCGCGCCACAATGCCAAGCAGCCGCACAGCGGAATAAGGCGCATCATCAAAGCCGTACCAT
>JBBAUC010000081.1:0-12429 GCA_040398485.1 Roseomonas sp.
TGATTGCATGAACGGCCCGACGCGCTCTACCGCCTCCATGCCGTAGAACATTTCTATGTCGTCCAGGCTGACCCACTTGGACCGCATGACATAGCTGCCCTGGTTCAGATCGTAATCCTCAAGATCGGGGTCAATATAGACCGCGAAATTGTCGGCCGCCCGGCTTTTCACGTCGCCCAGGTCATTGCGCTGGAAGCACATGCGCGTATCAAAGTACCCGCGCCCGGTCAGGAGCCCGTCAAGATAGACTTCGGAATCCACAAACCCAAGCTGGCACATCTCGCCAATCTGCTTTTCGACATGCGAAAGCGCCGCGGCCAATTCGGCAGTCCCCACTCCGTCGTAACCAGGCAGAAAGCGAATATCATTGCGCTGGTTCAGGAAGTACCCCAGCACCAGATTGACCAGGGGGCGGATTTTATTGAGGGTCAGCGCCGGCCGCTTTTCAAGTTGCAGCTTGCGAAGATCGGCCTCGCTCCATTGGCGCCCCTCAAAATAGTCCACGCACTTGCGGGCGGTATCCGACCACTTTTGCAGCGCATCGGCCGCGCGCCGCCACCGCTGCGCATGAAGCAGAACCTTATCGCTGTCTTGGGCGGGCAGGGCGCGCGCGGCTGCGTTCATTTTGGTTTCACCACCCACAAAGCCGCCGGCCGGTCAGGTTGTGAGCCAGGATGGCCCGCGCCGTTTCCGTCGTCAGGTTGTCTTGCTGGCCAATCAAGATAGGCCGCCATGCAGAGCAGTCATTCACGGGACCAGTCTTTGCGCAGGCGCTCAACAGGATCAGGCTCACGATCAGCGCGAATTTCAGCATTGGCTCTTTCTCCTGCGGCCTTCACTTCTGCCTGCGTGGCCCTGGCGCGGGCCGCAGCAGAACCTTCGCTGCGCCCCTTGAGCCAGGCGGCCCAAAACGCCGCCACGACTAGGCCAATCGCAGCGAGGTACTTGGTCACGCGCGCCCCAACAAAGGCGGCCCAGGTGGCAAACATCAGACCGCCCTCTTGGCGCGCTGCGTCAGCACCCACGCCACCGCTACCGCCGCCACGCCCACCACCAGGGCCACGCCGACCCACTGAGGTAGGGAAGATAGGCTTTGCAGCGCCGGCGCAGCCGTGGCCGCGGCAGAAGCGGCGGCAGCCACCGTGATTGCGCCCTTGCCGGTGCTGGTTGTCGCGGCCTCGCGCGCCGTGTGGACGGGCCGCGGTACGCCAGCCAGGCGCATTGCCTCGTCAATCACGCGCGCCTCGTAGGGATTGCTGCCGAGTTCGTGTTCAATGATCGCCTCGACCAGCGGGCGCATGTGCGCGTAGGTTTTCAGGTCCAGCATATCACCCTCGCCCACGCCAATCTTGCGCGAGACGGCATGAACATAGGCATCGGTATTGTTCTCGTTGCCCGGCGCCCACCTATCGATGATTCCGCGCACCGTGCGCAGGTTGTACCGGTCCTGATAGGTGGTCAGCAATGCCGCCAGCGCGCGAATGCCATGCTCATGGGTTTCAAAAACCGCAAAGCGGGGCGGGTTTCCGGTCTGCTCAATGCCGACCTGGCCGACCCATTTGTTCCGCGCGTTCCAGTCAATGTTGCCTGGGTTTTTATTGCGGTAGCCGCGGCTTTGTTTGGCTTTCATCTTATCGGTTCCCTTGCTGCTGGGTGCGGGCTGTTAGGCTGACCTCAACGCGGCGCAGCATTTCGGTCTGCGCCGCTATTCGTTCGTCCACGCGCGATAGCCACTCACCGATGCGGCGGGCTTCCTGCTTTGCCTGGGCGTCCGAGGTGGTCAGGGCGACGATCTGCCGCTCTTGATGCTCCACGCGGGTTGATAGCGAAGCTGCCCACCAAATGACCCCGAGGGTTTGGAGGGCCATGGTCATGATCAATGCAAGGGGCACTTTCTTGTCCAAATGCCACGGCTCCCGCTCAACTGTGTCCATGTTTAGGCTTCCCGCTATCTGCTCATCCAGCGCCGGCGGCGCCGAAAAATTATCTGCGCATCTGCCGTTGCGGTTTCTTGCCAAATGATGGGCGCAAAAAGCGCGTTTCCATCAGCCAAGAAGGGCAAAGCGAGCGACTGCGCCCCACCCACCAAGCTGACAGCGGGCGCGTAAAGCACATCGCCGGACGTGATGAAGGGCAGGCTAAGCGCAACCGCACCCGGCGCAACCGATGGCGCGTAAAGCGTATCTCCATCAGCCAGGAACGGCAACGTTAGCGATTGCGCGCCAGATGCCCCGCCTCCAGCAAAAAGCAAAAGCAGGGTCATGGCAGATTATCCGCCAATAATGTCGTTCAGCGTGGCCTGGGTAGTGTTGATTTTTGCCTCAGTCTTGGCCGCGTCAGCCAAACGACCAAGGCGTTCTTGAGAAGCCATGAGAGTCTGCAAGCTGCGGATTTCCGATTCAAGCTGGGCGATGATTTCCGCCTTGGTCGTCATTTCACACCACCTGCTGTCTGAGATGGATGTTGAGCGTATTTAGAACCATGTGGACATAGTAGATTTCCGTGGGGCCATCTTTATAGACCACATCAAATGCCGTATCGCCCACCACGGCGGCACCTTGCGGGTAAAGCATCATTCCCCACGGAAACATTTCTGACCGAGCAAAGTCATACGCATACCAGCGACCAATCTGATCTTTCTGGATATACAAAATGCCGTTGTGCAGCGCGTATTTGGTGCCTGTGCTGAGCGTGTCGGCATTCGGCGAATAAGTGATGGTCGCCCAGGTATTGCCCGCGATGTCATAGCGATGCAGGTTTGCAGTATTGCCGCCCTGGAACGAGTAGATGTAGCGCCCATTCAAGATGACACTCTCGTTGTTCCAATCGCTCTCCGACACTGGCACCGAATGCACCCAATGCGCCGACATCCCGGCTTGAGGGGCCGCCGCCCGCGCCGCTATCGGGGATAGCGTTGACCATGTGTTAGCTGTGATGTCATAGCGATACATCGCAACCGCGTTGTTGCCGAGGTAGTAAAGGAAATTGTCATTTCCCTCGATTGCGTATGTGCTGGTCGCGTCGGGCGTTGTGGTCCATGTGGCCACGGTAAGCGTGTCCGCTGTGTTGGCCGTGATGGTCCTGATCTGACCCGCGCCCGTGCCGCCCGTAATGCGAACTTGCGAATTAATCCACTGCGATGCGGTCCAAGTCTTGCCTGTCTGTGTCAGTGTCGTGCCGGTGGCGCTGGTCGCGGTGCCGGTAGCGAAGTTTTTGAAATCGCCATCAACAATCGAAGGCGTGGCAACCAGCTTACCGTCAGTGCCTATGGTGCCGGGCAAGCCGGTCTGGGAAAGGGTTTGCCATGTGTTGGTGGCGTAGTCATACACGCGGAAAGATGCCGCCGCCAAAGTGCCTGCCCCCACCACATACCAGCGCGGGGTCAGTAAGCGATAGACCGTCGAAGCCGTGAATGCGCTGGCCTGCACCGGGACCGTTATAACCGCGTTCGTGGCAATCGTGTTGGAGGAAATCGTAATGACGGCGCCCGCGTTTGGGCCTGACAAGATGTGAACCTTGTAGCCGCGAAGGTCTCGCGTAAGCGTCTGGTTAGTGATAATCGTGGTCGTGCTGCCACCCGTCGCGGTCAGTGAAGCCCCGCCAACCGTCGCACCCGTGGACCACGCGCCCGCCACCCCAGCCGCGCCACCGCCAAACGTACCGGCCAAGCCCGGCGAGGTAATTGGCACCCATCCATCCTCGGAAGGGTTATAGATAAAAGCCTCGGTACTACCCCGAACACAAAGCTGCTGCTGGCGGAAATGACGCGATGAAGCGATGAAGCTTCCGCTTTGCGTGTTGGCTGGAAGGATGGCGCAAAATTCCCACCGCTTTAGATCGAGAATTTTCTTGTTGCCGTTTGTCGTTGTCATCTTATGGCACCACCGTAATGTTGCGACGGAGGTTGTCCGCCTGAAGGTGCATTAGCGCGGGGATTTTGTCATTGGCCGCAAAGCCGCCGATCTGCGCTTGGTTTGTCAGGGTCGCTAAGGATTGACCACCTGCCAAAGAAGCCGTCATTTGCAATTGCCCGGCTGTCCCCTGCCGCACTTCCATGATCGGCTGACCCAACGCATTCGGAAGCGCAAAACCGATAGTCTTGGTCAGTGCCGCAATCGCAATCCGCATGGCCTCAATGGCTTCAATCAATTCGCCATACGCGGCGACTGGAAGCGGGCTGTCTGGCGAAACGTCAGCCACCGCCTTGGCGTCATCCGCCCCGGCGACAGTCACAAGCGCAACGGCCTGCACCTGCGCGGGCTCGCCTGAATAATTAACTATCCGCGCTGCCGCCTTTACGCCACTCGCAGGCAGGGAAACATTATCGGAACCCGACATGGGATGCCCTTTCTGATGGCGCTACAAAGAAAACCAGCCAGAAGCATTGACAGTGATATTGATGCCCTCGCCATTCGGCGTGACAGGCAGGCCCGTGACGCCCGTGTCATAGAACCCCACTAGCCGCGAAGTGCTGGGCGTGCCCGTATCAATGAACAAGATCAGCGCTTCTGAGACATCGCCCGTCACCGCCGTGAAGGACGGGTCTGCACTGTCAAAGGTGCCATTGGTGAAGGTTTTGCTGGCAAGGTTGCCGCTGGTCGCCACACGCGCCGCCACAGGCACGTCAGACAGAAATTCATGCGCGGCAGAATAGGTGTAATCTGCCAAGTCAACCAGCGCGGCCTTGATATTGCCGCTGGAAAGGTCCACGCCGCCTTGCAGCGCCTGTTCCTTGAATTTCGGATAGAGTGCGTTCGCCATATCCCGCCCTTCACTTATCCCAACTTCGCCCTCAAATCGGCCAATCGCTTCTCAATCGCCTTGAGGCTTTTGTCTTGCTCGGCAGTGGCGGCCTTGAGCGTGGCGAGCCGCGCTTCTTCTGCCTCAGCTTCTTGCTGCGCTGCTACGGTCTGCGCAATGTATTCAGCGCACTTGGCGTCAGCCTCAACCCGCGCTGCCTCGGCGCGCTGCGCTGCCGCCGCCTTCACGGTGGCGACAGTGGCATCGGCACTTGCCAGCGCGTGTCTTTCGGCCGCCGCCGCCCTGTCTTGCGCTTCCTGGGCCTTAGACAAAGCCTCCTGCGTTTTCAGGTCAGCAGCAACCACCTTAGCCGCAAAGCGCGCCAGAGCCTCGGCGCAATCCTTCTCCGCTTGCGCCTGGCGCTTCTGTATTTCTGGGATAGCGGCCTCAGTTTGAATTGCCGCCTCAAAAATCTGCACCAGGGATTCGACCGCCCGGCGCTGCGTGAGCAGCGGCCGCAGGGTCTCCATGGCTTCGGTTGCGCTCATCATGGCATCACATCCCCAGGAACAGATTGACGGTCAGGCTGGTGTTTGCATCTCCGGCAGCCACACGCGGGCGCACCCAGCGCGTGTATTCCGTCACCTGCTCAAGCCGGGCCGTC
Organism: Roseomonas sp.; assembly: GCA_040398485.1. Lineage (GTDB taxonomy): Bacteria > Pseudomonadota > Alphaproteobacteria > Acetobacterales > Acetobacteraceae > Neoroseomonas. Next base: position 5,405 of record JBBAUC010000081.1, read on the forward strand.
GCAAAACTCAGCGGATTCCCCTGCGGGTCCGTCAGCGTGAACCAATCCGGCGATGCCTCAAAGACATTGTTGCTGCCTTCCCAATGCAGGATGGCGCTGCCAGAAAAATTGCCAGTGACCTGAACGCTGCGATCCGGCCCTCCATGCAGCGAAAACGGAGCGCCGGCCTCACCCGCCTTCAAGCTTGCCCATCTTACATGCTGCGCCCTAGTCTCAAGGCGCGTTGGCACAAACGGCACATCAGGCATGATGCGCTCCTTTCATTCCAAATTTGCAAAAAGCCTTAGTGCGCCATGTGCGAGGTATTGCCGGTCTGCTTGGCCATCAGCCTAGCCATCAAAGCATCCGACACCTGCCGCGGCGCCACCGGCATGAAGAAACTCATAGCCAGGCAGTCCCCAACGTCCGGCGAAGGCAAGCCGCGCGCCTTCATGTCGTCTTTGGTTTCCAACTGCCACCGGCTTTTGCTGTCAAAGCCATACTCAGGGCCGGTCAGATCATCGCGCAGTTCGTCACTGTCCTCGATAATCCCACCGTCCTTCAGCCACTCCCGAACCGAATGCCACATCTCAACACGGCGGTTGAAAAACTTGGTTTCATCCAGGGGCTTCATGGAACCCATCACGCTCTCGACCTCATAGCCAAGGCGCTTGAGACCATCCACCACACCACCACCCACACCAACCGCATCCACAAACACCGCATCAGGCCCCAGGCTATTGATCGCCTCCGCAACCAACGCCGCCAATTCCTGCGTGTCCTTCCCGCGATACTTGGCATGAACCATGAACAAATTGCCGCGGCGCAACCCGATCACACTCTGATCGTCGCCAAAGCGCGCAACGTCCACGCTCATAATCAGCGGCGCCCAGGCCGGCGCATCCTCCACCAGCGACACCCTCACAGGCGCACCAGCATCAGCCAATTCACCCATGCGCTCGCGCTTGCGCCGCAACAGCGCACGATACCGAGCCCGCGCCGCCTCAACAAAATCCTCAGCAATAAACTGACTGCTGGCAGCCCGAGGAAAATCACCCTTCACGCGAACTCGAACAAAGTCCGAATCCTCGCCGTAATCCTCAACCCACTGGTTAATCTGCCCCTGATCCGCCTTCTTCGCCTTCCGGCTGTCCACCGTCAGCACACGCCACCGATGCCGGAACCGACGAAAGCACTCCCGAAAACGACCGGTATTCCGCGTCCCATTCCCGAACGCAAACCACATCGCACCCGTCGTCGTCAGCGCACCCTCAGCAGTCTCCCAAATCAAATCCTCAATGGCAGACGCTTCATCAAATATCAGCAACACATGCGTCTCGTGCGTACCAGCAAACGCCTCAGCCCGCTCCTTCGACCAAGGCACCGCATTGGCACACCAAGTTTCAGGCGCAGCCTTCAACGAAAACTTCTGCGCACTCCACGAAAACCAACCCGCATTCCTCACCAAACGATGCCACTTGGCCAACTCTCGCCAGGTCTTAGTCGTCAACTGAGAAACCGTATTAGCCGTCACCACAATCTGCGGATTAGGCCGCGTACTCATAAACCAAAGAATGAGCCACGCCACGCCAGCCGTCTTGCCAACACCGTGACCACTACCCACCGCATACCGCAAAGCACCGTCAGGGCTGGCACCCTTCGCCAAATCCTCGGCAACCATCGTCAAAAGCTCGACGTGCCAATCGTCCGGCCCATCCTCATGCTCCAACAACGTCCCCTTCACACCCCAAGGAAACATCGTCCGAACAAACATCAAAGGATCATTCACACACGCCGCAACATCAGCAACCAGCGCAGCCTCCAAATCCTCCGCACCAACAGCCTCAACACGACGACGACCCAAAACCCACCCCCTACAAGAAAAAATAATCGGGGGGGGTTATGATTAGACCCCCACCCCCTCGCTTTTGGTGTGCCGGGGGGTGGCCGCCGTGCCAGGCCGCGCCCGCCGTCCGACCGCCCGCCGTCCAAGCGTCGCCCTCGCCGGCGCCACCCTCGCCACCCGCTCTTGCCCCTGCCTGACCCCCGACCCCGCTTGCCGACCCTGCTTGCCTGCCACCCCTTCCGATCGCCGGCCTACTTGGGCCGACCCGATCCCGGCAAAGTGCCTTCGGCATAGCGCGCATGTTCCATCCACCGGCGCGCTACCCCGCCAATCGCTTAGAACCCCAGGGCTTCGGTGGTCTCCGCCCGCGTCATTGTGTCCGATTTGCGCCCGCCAGGCATGGAAGCGACCACCCGAACCGGGTCTCGGGGCTGTGACAGCGCCGATTGCAGGGCCGAGACTAGCGCCGCGTTGCCTGCCGCCTTGTTCCCTGCCTCGGTGCGCTTCTCTGCCCAGGTGGCGCCGATGATCCGCCCCAGGATGGCTAGCGATGGGATGGCGGCTGGCCCTTTGGCGGTGGCGCTGGCCAGTAGCGAGGCCGCCGCCTGCATAATGCTTCCACCCAATTCGCGGGCTACTCGGTCTTGATCGGCGGTTTGCTCGATCATCATAGCCGCCAGGGCGCGGGCTTCATCATCCACCACGATCTTGCCACCATTTTTGTCGGATGGCGGAACCGTCCCCCCTCTTTTCTTCCCTGACGAGGCTTTTCGTCCGGTTGCGCGCGGTGTGGCGGTTTCTGCCATTTTCCTGTGTTTTTCGGGGCTTTTACTGCCTCTGTGGGCGACCTAAGCGCGGATTAGCGTGCCTGGTATCGGCTAGATCGGCCTGAGAAGGCGCCTGCTGCTGCGTGTGGGCTTGCCTGCCGTGTGGCGGGCTTGTGGTGGGGCTTTGGGCTTGTGCCCTGGCCGGTGGAGGCTTCCCGCGCGTGTGTGCGGATTATCCCCTATCTCATCAGCCGGTTCTCGGGAGGTTGGGTAGGGCTGATTGGCTCTTTCCCCCCTGATCCCCCCTTTCTCAATTCTCGGCGCGCGGCTTTGCCAGCTTGGCGCGGACGCTGGCCTGATTTTGACACAAGTGTAAAGTGAAATCTGCGCTTCCTGCGGTTTTTTTGTGTTTGAGATAATCGCATGGGGTATGGTATTATTCTCTTGCTATCCGTGTAGGTATTAGTTTATACCCACGGTATCGGAAGCGATTGGGCTTCTGGTTTATGCGGAAAGGTTCTCAGGATGATAAGGAAATTTGTCTGTAGTGGGTTCAGGGGACTCAAGGCGCCAAGCGCCAGCTATGCGGCTGCGTTGTTTGCTGACCGGCAGGCGCGGCGCGAATACGGCCGCCGGGGTTACTGCCGCGCGGTTCGGCTGGATAGCTGGACGGAGAACGGCAAGAGCCACACGTTTGAGGCGTTTATTGGTCGCCCGGTGCCGCGCGACAACGCGACCAGAGGGCGCAACGTGTGGCTGACCGTGCATGAAGTGGCTGCCTCTGCCGCAGTAATGCCGAAGGCGGTGGCGCAATGAGCGCCCCCTTCACCCCTCCACCATGGGCCATCACCAAGGGCGCCTACGGTGCGCTGCACGTTGGCCCGGCTGTATTGGCGCACCCCGGCAAGGCGCGGATTGAATACGCTGCTGACCGTGGCCACGATCTGCTGGCGCAGCGCGACGCGGACGCGAGGCTGATCCACGCCGCGCATGACATGCGGGCGATCCTGAGCGACCTCACAACCGTGTGGGATGCCTACGAGCGCGGCGGCCCTGTGCCGCTGGATCAGATAATCCAGCGCGCCCGCTTCATACTCGCCCGCGTGGAAGGCGGTGCAGCATGAGCGCCCCGCTTGTCCAGGCTGATTGCCTGTTTCTGGTCTTTGATGGCCGCATTCCTGTGGACCGCCGAACGCCCGGTATATGGGGCAATGATCCCGGCCTGCTGAAACCCGACAATCAGCAATGCCGAGTTTCCGATTTTGCCGCAGCGTCATTTGTCTATGCTTTCCATCGCGATTTTGCGGAGCGTGAGTATGGATGGGGTGCAAGCCAATTTCCTACCGCCCGCATTGTGAACGCTGCCGGGGCGCTGGTTGCCCGCGTGTCTTACAACGGGAAGGTTTGGCCCGCCGCGCCGTGGCACCCGGGACAAGTGCCCCTGCTGAACCCCTATGAAGGCCAGGGGGTGACAGCATGAGCGACCTCCAAATCTGCCAGGACGTGATCGAACGCGCCCGCGACGCTGACGACACTTGGATGGAACGCGCTGCGCTTGCCTGCGCCCGCGCTGCTCGCTGGGGCTTCAAGATGCCCCAGCGCGAGTGGCTACTGGTCAAAGCCTTCTGGTTTGACCTTCAGGAAACCCAAAACGCGGAGGTTACAGGATCATGATGACCTATCACGCCACCACCGGCGACGACGGCGCGCGTTTGGTCCCGGTCATTCGCCTGCCAAATGGCCGGCAAGTCACAATCCCGACCTACTGCGCCGCGTTCCGCAGGGTCCGGTCAGCCGATCCAAACCAATGGATAAACCCGCGCGATTGGGATGGATTCGGCTGCCGCGCTGACCGACTGCTGCGCCAAATGCGCGACGGTATGGCGGAGCGCATCAATCGGCACATAGCAGGGTTTGGCGTTGGCCGGAAATGGTCAGCCGAATGGCAACGGGGAGCGCGCGAGGTGGCTTACCGCCTGCCCCGCCGCATCATCACGCGCGAACGCGATTGCCCGAAGGAATTGCGGACGCGTTTGGCCCATCGCCTATACCAAGACGGGGAGTTCTGAGCATGAGCAACTATCGCCGCCTGCATCCCTCTCCCCCGCCAATCCGGCGCTGGGAGACCCTGCTGATCGGCGCGGGCTTAATCGCCCTCGCCATCGCCCCGGTTGCCGTTGTCATTATCGGCATGGCGCAAATGCCGGCCTGCCCCTGGATTGGAGGCTGACATGACCCAAAGCAACGCCCGGCTGGTGCGCCGCAAGCCGAAAAAGACCTCGCAAATGGACGCCTACGACGCGCTGCAGCCGATAATGCGCGCCGCGCTTCAGGAAGGCGCGCAGCAATGGTGCGCGGTTCAGCTTCTCTTTTCCTACCGGCGCCACAAAAAGCACGGCCCGGAAAAGGTGGCGGAGGCATTGGCAAACGCCACCATGGAAAGCCACGAATACGACATCAAGCGGGCGCTGCTCTGGCCATCGGAAGGGGGGCGCCCGTCCAGCCCGCACATTCGGGCTGGCGCGACCATGCAGCTATCCAACCGCCCGCCTGTGCTGGCGCAGCCGGAGCCGCAAGCAACCGAACCGGCCCGGCAAGCTGCGCTTCTGTGACCCTGGCCGGGGGCTTCGGCCCCCTGCCTTGTCAGCCCCGCCGCGATGCGAGGCTGGCACGGCAATCAAGCCGCCAAGGAGACCAACCAATGAGCAACCCCGACAAGCCCGCTTGGCTAGTGCCAATATCGCGCGTGGTTTTCCACGCCATCCAGCCCGGCACGATGTATGTCAATGCGGTCAATAAAGCCGAGGCGATTGTGATTGCCCGCGAGCGTATTGATGCAGACGGGAGTAGCGCTGCCGGCGTGGAGTGGGAGCCTAATCCGGAAATCCAAGACGCCGAATGCCCCGAGATTGACGACGATCTTGAGGAAAGCGACGTGCTGCCGGTGGACGACACGGCCCGCTTGCTGCGTGAGCCGATTGCGGCGGAGGCCGGCCAATGAACACGTCCGAAGAAGCCGTCACCATGCGGATTTGCGCTGAAGCCCAAGTTATAAGCCTGATCGAAACCAATAAAGCGCTAGGGCTAAGGGGGCCGACGCTTGCCCTGTCAGCCGCCCTTGCCTCGATCATGCTGGTAATCCGCCAAAGTGGGCCGGTCGGGCTTGAGCAAAGGCTTGAGGGCGTGTTGGTGGCGATGAAGGGCATGGCGGAACTGGAATACGACCGCCACCTGAGCGAACTGGCTAAGATGGCGCGACAGAACCAGAGCGCGACCAGCACGGCGCCCGCTTCGTCCGACGCGGTGAATTGACCATGCGCGTTTCCTTCCACCGCGCACGAGACCCACCACCCGGCGCCAGCCCAATCCTGGCGCCGCGCGCGCCCTTCGCCCGGCTGGCATTGGCCAGCCCGGCGAGGCAATCCAGCCTCGAACACGGAGACCACAAAATGAACCCCTCGAAGCCACCTTGCCTCATGGCCCTGTCAGCCAATTCCGCCGTGCAGGAATCCGTCGGCATGACGATCAACCTATCGCTTGCCCACCAACTGCCCCGCCTGCTGGTCACAATCCGCAAGGCCGACGAGATTGAACCGGCCCTCCGCCGATTTGGGCAAGCCGTGGCCCTGCTCTGGCCCCATGCCAGCTTCCACATTCACGCCAGCCACCAAAAGCGCGCATGGGCGAGCCCTGGCGCCGAAGCCGGGCGGAAGGTGCCCCGAATGGACGACGCGATCCAGGGCTTGAGCCGCCTGCGCTCGCAATGGGTCCGTGGCGACCAGGCTATGCAGGGAAGCCGCCTTGAAGATGAACCCTTGCCTGTAGCCATGCCGGACGGCACGATAGGCGACGAGGAAAGCATGGTGCAGACCATCGCCTACGCCATCCGCGCCGATCTGATGGCCCGGCGCCTGAAATCCGCAGCTTAAGGGAGGATAGACAGATGAGTGTGACCATAGAAGCCACCAAGTTCATCATCGCTGATGAAGTCGCGATTTGGGGCTATGGCGATAGCGAAGATGCCGCATGGGCCGACCTTCGCAGGGGCATGACCCTCGCCAAAATACCGCACCAAGACGACGTGGACACTGAAGATGCGTATTGCCCAAACTACTGGCACGAAGACCAGTTTAAGGCCTTTCCCGCTACGGCAGCGCTTGTAGCTGACGTTGAACAGCGTGGCGGCCGCATTGAGTTTGCCATGGTCAAGGGCATTGCCTGCACAGGGGATGAGGAAGAAGCGTTTGACGACGCGCAAGGGGCCGCGCCATGAGCAGCACCATCTACAGCCTGAAAACCGGCTACACGATTACCGAAGGCGTCCAGTCGCAGGCCGCTTCTAACGCCACAATCAACACCGCGCGCCGCATTGCCCGCGAACAAAAGGCGAGCGTAATCGTCGAGGATTGGGGCACCCGCGAGTGCTACCGGGT
>JBBAUC010000082.1:0-12376 GCA_040398485.1 Roseomonas sp.
CTGGATTTGGCGCGGGGGTTAACCCTACTTCCGCGCCAGCACAAACAACCGCCGAAACGGCAGCAACACAGCCCCATCCGGCCCCGGCGGATAGGTAGCGCGCATTGCAGCCGCATATTCCGCCAAAAACCCCTTGCTACCTTCCGGCCCCAGCGCATCCATGAAGGGTCGCAGGCTCGTGCCCATGGCCCAGCGCACCACCGGGTCTTCGCCGCGCATCACATGGGTGTATTCCGTCACCCACATTTCAAGCTTCGCCACGCGCGGGCTGAGCATCGCGTAATAGGCTTCGGGCGATAAAATCGGCGGCGCGCTTTTCACGCGGGCCAACACCTCCGCCCAAGGCCCTTCCCGCGCAATACGGTCCTGTTCCGCACGCAAGGGCGCTGCATGCATGGATGGCATTTGCACGGCCAAAACGCCGCCTGGTGCCAGGCATTCCAGCAGGCGCGGGAACAGTGCCTCATGCCCATCCAACCATTGCAGCGCGGCATTACTGAAAATCACATCCACCGGCGTCTGCGGTGCCCAAGTACTGATCTCCGCCTGCGCCGTCTCAAACCCCGCCGCCGTAGCCTTCACCAGCATCGCGGCACTGCCATCCACGCCCATCACCCGCGCATCAGGAAAGCGCGCCGCCAACACCGGCAGCGCATTACCCGCACCGCAGCCCAAATCCACCACAAGCTTCGGCGCTTCATGCGGAATCCGCGCAATCAAATCGAGCGCAGGCCGCAGCCTTTCATCCTCAAACTGCAAATAGGTCTTGGCGTCCCAAATATCCTTGCGCGTCACAGAAAACGTTCCCGGATATCCACGCTACTTTCACGGCCGAGCTTATCGAAATGTTCCGTCAGCCATTTTTCTGCCGCATCGCGCCCGAATTGGCGCAGCATGCACAAAAACTCCCAATCGCCATTGAATTTAGTCGAAAGCTTGAAGGAACGGAGCCGATCCTCATCCTCAATCAAATGGATGAACAATCGGCGATAGCGCGGCTGTTCCAAGCGCCCCGCATCCAACAGCCGCTGCACAAAATCAATGGCGCGCATTTCCGCCATCAAACTACCATTGAAGGTAATTTCATTCAGCCGATTAACAATATCCGAAGCGCTCGTCGGCGTTTCTTCGCGCGCCTGAGGGTTCAATTGAATAAGCATGATATCGGGCGGCCCGCCCTGTTCATATAGCGGCCATAGCGCCGGATTACCAAGATAGCCGCCATCCCAATAGGGTTCGCCTTCAATCTCCACCGCCTTGAAAACCTGCGGCAGGCAGGCGGAAGCCAATAGCACCTCCGCATCAATCTCACGCCGCGTGAAGACGCGCGGCTTGCCGGTACGCACGTTGGTCGCGGAAACAAACAGCCGTGGCGCCTTGGTTTCTTCGCGCAGCCGCTCAAAATCAATGCTCTGGTTCAAAGCATCGCGGAGTGGATTGTAATTGATCGGAAACGGATTGATCTGATAGGGCGAAAGCACGCGCGACAGCGTATCAAAGGTGCGATAGGCGATGGACCAGGTAAGGTCATGCCCCCACATCGCCTTTTCCCAAGGCAGCGCCTGCAAGGGACTCATCGCCATATTGGCGGCCATGCTGCGCCAGAAGCGATCCAGCGCCGTAATCGCGCCCGCCGGTCCGCCTTCGATCAGCCCTTCCACCACCATGGCGCCATTGATCGCGCCCGCGGACGTGCCGGAAAAGCCATCGAACTCAATCCGCTCATCTTCCAGCAGGCGCTCCATGGCGCCCCAGGTGAAGGCGCCATGCGTGCCGCCGCCTTGCAGCGCAAGACTGATGCGCTTTTTCGCCACCGGCTTGGCAACGGCTGGCGATGCCAATTCTTCCGGCTGGCTCTGAGGCCCCTTCCCTGCCCGGCTACTCGCGTCCATCACGCAGCCAGCCACCCGCCATCAATGGAAAGTGCGGCGCCATTCACCGCGCCCGAACCCGGCCCGCACAAATAAAGCGCCATGCGCGCAATATCCTCAACCTCAATCCAGCGGCGCGAAGGCTGCTTCACCAGCAGATGATCGCGCAGCGCCGCTTCTTCCGAAATGCCGAATTTATCGGCCAGCGGCTTCACCTGCGCCTCAGCCAGCGGCGTCCTTACAAAGCCGGGACAAATCGCATTGCAGGTAATCGGCGTCTCGGCGATTTCCAAAGCAACCACCTTGGTCATGCCCACCACACCATGCTTGGCCGCCACATAAGCAACCTTATAGGGGCTGGCCACCAGCCCATGCGCGGAAGCGATATTGATGATCCGCCCCCAGCCGCGCTTCTTCATCCCCGGCAATGCCGCGCGTATGGCGTGGAAATTGGACGACATATTGATCGCGATGATTGCATCCCATTTTTCTTCCGGGAAATCCTCAACAGGGCTCACGAATTGGATGCCGGCATTATTCACCAGGATATCAACGCCCCCCAGCGCCGCTTCGGCTTCCGCCACCATGGCGCGCACGCCGGCAGGCTTCGATAAATCCACCGCCGAATAGGGCGCGTCACCGCCGCCCATCGCCGCCCCCACCTTGGCGCGCGCCGCGGCGATATCTTCTGCCTTGCCCATCCCATTGAGCATCACTTTGGCACCGGATTCCGCCAGCAGCAGCGCAATGCCAAGCCCAATGCCCGAGGTTGAACCGGTGACGAGCGCCGAGCGCCCCGTAAGGATGCGTTCCATGGAACACCTGTGTCGGTTTAAGTTGACGTCAATTAGCCTGGAATGCCCCTCGGGGGAACCGTCTCAGGGCAGGTGCTTCAACAACCCCAAAAGCCGTTTGACCAGAGGGGAAGCCAGCTTCGGCGCATAAAAATCCCCCGCCGCTCGCTTCGCGGCCTCCTGCACCGTTGGATACGGCATAACCACCCCTGCCAAGGCCGAAAGCGGCAGCCGGCGCCCAATCATCAGCCCCAGCATCCCCGCCATATCCCCAGCCCGAGGCCCCACCACCGAAGCCCCCAAAAGCCGCCCGCGCGGGGAGGCGATCAGCTTGATCAACCCCTCTGCCCGATCCTCTGCCACCAAGCGATCATTCTCGCCCAGCCCGCGCCTGAGTACACGAACCTCCCCATGTGCGGCCCGCGCCTCGGCCTCGGTCAACCCAATCTGCGCCAATTCCGGATCGGTATAAGTCACCCGCGGCAAGGCCGCGTAATCCAAGCGCACCGGCAGGCGAAACAGCATGGACCTTGCAATAATCCCCGCATGCTGAGACGCCACATGCGTAAAAGCACGCGGCCCAAGCCCCACCGGGTCAGCAATATCGCCCGCCACCCAAATGCGCCGATTACCCTCAGCCCGCAGCGCCAGATTGGTCTGAACACCGCGCGCCGAACCAACCAGCCCCGCCGCCTCCAAGCCAAGCCCCTCAACCCGCGCCGCACGCCCCACGGCCACCAACAAATGGCTGGCGCTTACCTGCGAGCCATCAGCCAGCCGCGCCGTCAGGCCGGCAGGCGCCGGCGCAACCTCGGCCAGGCCAACCCCCTCGCGCAGTTCCACCCCCTCAGCCAGCAGCGCCGCACGCAGCACCGCCACACATTCCTCATCCTCCCGCGACGCAATCCGCGCCTGCTCCACCACCGTCACCCGCGCCCCAAGCCTGCGATGCGCCAAAGCCATCTCCAACCCGATCGGCCCACCCCCCAACACCAACAAATGTTCAGGACAGGCCGGCAAATCAAAAATCGTCTCATGAGTCAGGAGAGGCACCTGCCCAAGCCCAGGAACCGCCGGCACCACCGCACGCGACCCAGCAGCAATCACAGCACGGCGAAACACCAAACGCCGCCCGCCAACATCCAAACTATCCCGCCCGGTGAAATGCGCCGCCGCGCGCAACACATCCACCCCCATGGCACGAAACCGCTCCTCAGAATCATGCGGGGCAATCGTGCCAATCGCGCGCTTCACTTGCGCCTGCACCAAAGCCCAATCAATCACAGGCGGCGGCACCACCACACCATAACGCGGGGCTCGCCTGGCCTCAGCCGCCAAATGCGCGACCGCCAGCAACGCCTTGGACGGCACACAACCCGTATTGAGGCAATCACCACCCATCTCACCACGCTCAATCAACGTCACCCGAAAGCCGAGCGCAGCCGAAATCGCCGCGACCGAAAGGCCGGCAGCACCGGCGCCGATGATGGCGATATCTGTGTCTGGCACTACAAAAATCCTCGAAAAACGGGGGCGCTGCCCCCGAGCCCCCGCCGGGGTACGCCGGGGTAATAGTATTACCCCGGACCCCGCCAGGACGAAATCAACGCAAACTACGGCGGCGCCACCACACGCCAAACAACGAAAGCGACGCGAGGCCAAGCAACGGAAGCAAAACGCCGGGGGAAAAGATCACACCAAGATCGGGCACACCACCAGACAAAAAAACCTCGTCAAGGCCCGCACCAATACCGGCAAAAACCAAGGTACCGGGAATAATACCCAAGAAAGTCGCGGCCAGATAAGGGACGAAACGCATGCCAAGCAAAGCCGGCGCCAAATTCAACAACCAAAACGGAAACACCGGCACCAAACGCAAACTTAACAAATAAAAGAACCCATCACGCGCCAAACCCGCCCGCAAAGGTCCAAGCAACCCCTCCGCACGCCCCGCCACCAAAGGCGCAAAAGCCGATCGCGCCAAAAGGAACAGCACCGCCGCCCCAATCGTCGCACCCAGCACTGCCAAAAACGCGCCGATAAAGGCGCCAAACAACAACCCACCCGCCAAGGTCATCACCGCGCCACCAGGCAGGGAAAACGCCACCACACCGATATAGGCCGCAATATACACCAAGGCCGCCAGCACCGGCCGCGCCGCCACCAAACCCGCCAAAGCCTCACGCTGCGCGGCCAGCGCCTCCAACGTCAGATACCGATGCAGACCAAAGGCCCAAGCAAGCGCCACCAGAACAACAACCGCCAAAGGCGCCACAAACCGGCGCCATGCTGCACCTGGCTTCAATGGCGTTCGTAAATCAATCGCGCGCGGATCGTGCCCGGCAATTCGCGGAGCTCAGCCAGAATCTCCTCGGCCTCCTTCCGCGCCTCGGCACTGTCAATCACCAGATAGCCGATATCGCCAGCCGTCTGCAGAAACTGCGCCGAGATATTCAACCCGCGCCGCCCGAAAATCTCATTGATGCGCGAAAGCATACCAGGCGTATCCCGATGCGCATGAGTCCAACGCGCACCCGATGGCCGCGCCGGCAATTGCACCTGCGGGAAATTCACCGCGCCAAACGTCGCCGCCGTGTCGGAAAAATCAATCAACTTGCGCACCACTTCCTGGCCGATGCGCGATTGCGCTTCCCCGGTGCTGCCGCCGATATGCGGTGTCAAAATTGCATTCGGAAGTCCCTGCAAGGGGGAAACAAACGCCTCCCCATTGCGCGATGGCTCCACGGGGAAAACATCCACCGCCGCGCCCAACACATGGCCATCCTTCATCGCACGCGCGAGTGCTTCCAGATCCACCACTGTGCCGCGCGCATTATTCACGAAAACAGCGCCCGGCTTCATGGCGCGAATCGCGGCTTCTCCGATCATGCCCATGGTCTCGGCGGTTTCGGGCACATGCACCGTCACGGCATCGGATTCGGCAAGCAGCGCATGCAGGCTTGGCATAGGCTGCGCATTGCCATGCGGCAGCTTGGTCGTGTGATCAAAATAGATCACGCGCATGCCGAAGGCTTCCGCCAACACCGAAAGCTGCGCACCGATATTGCCATAGCCGATGATGCCCAGCGTCTTGCCACGCACTTCCCAGCTATTGGCGGCGGATTTGTCCCATTCCCCGCGATGCGCGGCATTGGATTTCGGGAAGATGCCGCGCATCATCATAATGATTTCGCCAAGCGTCAGTTCCGCAACCGACCGCGTATTGGAAAACGGCGCATTGAATACCGGAATGCCGCGCGCCGCCGCCGCTTCCAACGCCACCTGATTGGTGCCGATACAAAAGCAGCCAATGGTGATCAGCCGATCCGCCGCCGCCAGCACTTCTTCCGTCACTTGGGTGCGGGACCGGATGCCGAGCACATGCACGCCCTTCAGCGCGCGCGCCAGCACAGCGCCATCCAGCGCCTTGGTTTCGCGTTTGACGGAACGATAACCAGCATCGGCCAGCAGCTCGACAGCGCTATCGGAAATACCCTCAAGCAACAGGATCTTGATCTTGTCCTTGGGGAGGGAGAGGCGGGTGGGGCTCATGGGAGGCGGTTCCTGCGCCTCATTCGGCCCGGTTTCAAGGGTAAATCCGCCCAGAGCGGCTTAGCCCTTGCCGTAATCGCATCTTGCGACGCATTGTGGCGCTGCAACATAAGTCTTTTGCCTGGGATAGAAGATGGATTTCGCCGCCCTCTCCGAATGGGTCAATCTGGCCATACGCTGGCTGCACCTGATCACGGGCATCGCCTGGATCGGGGCGTCCTTCTATTTCATCGCGCTTGATAATCAGCTTGACCCGCCGGCGGACAAAAACCCCCTCGTACGAGGTGAGCAATGGGCGATCCATGGCGGGGGTTTCTACTACAAGCGCAAATACCTATTGGCCCCGGAGAAGCTCCCGGAAAAGCTCCATTGGTTCAAATGGGAAGCCTATTGGACCTGGATCAGCGGCTTTGCGCTTTTCGTGCTGATCTATTGGGGCCAGGCTTCCAGCTACCTGATTGACCCCGCCGTGATGCCGCTCACACCCTGGCAGGCCATTGGCATCAGTGCGGCGATGCTGGTGGGCGGCTGGGTGGCTTATGATCTCGTCTGCCGATCCAAGCTCGGCGAAAATGAGGCGCTTTTGGGCGTGATTGGCGCCGTGGCTTTGGCGGTGGTTGCCTATGTCTCCTGCCAGATATTCTCGGGCCGCGGCGCTTTTTTGCAGGTGGGTGCCATGACCGGCACCATCATGGTCGCCAATGTCGCCATGGTGATCATCCCGGGCCAGCGCAAAATGGTGGCGGCGATGAGTGCCGGCGCCACGCCCGACCCGAAATATGGCCGCTGGGGCAAGCAGCGCAGTGTGCATAACACCTACCTGACGCTGCCCGTGATTTTCATCATGATCTCGCCCCATTACCCCATGACTTGGCAGCACCCGCTGAATTGGCTGATCCTGCTGGTGATTGGCCTGGCCGGCGCTTTGGTGCGGCAATTCTTCGTGCTGCGCCAAAAGGGACAAAACGCGCTTTGGCTGCCTGCCGGCGCGGTGGCGGCCATGGTCGCGGCCTTCTTCATCGTGCAATCAGGCAAGCAAGATTACGCGAGCGCTGAGGTGCCAGCCTTCACCGAGGTTCAGGCCATCGTCGCCGCGCGCTGCGCCAACTGCCACGCTGCGAAGCCGAGTTTTGAGGGCATTGCGGTGGCCCCCAAGGGCGTGATCATGGAAACCCCGGCGCAAATTCGCCGCTGGGCGGCTTCCATGCGCCAACAGGTGCAGACCGAGGCCATGCCCCCCGGCAACATGACCGAAATCACCGCCGAGGAACGCGCCAAGCTGATCGCCTGGGTCGCCGCCGGCGCGCCCCTGGATTGAAGGAAAACACCATGGCCCGCAGCGGACCCGGTTCCCTTTCAACGCATGTGCTGAATACGGCTGAGGGCATTCCGGCTGAAGGCATGGCGGTGGAGCTTTGGCGCATGGACCCCACGCCGGTGCTTGTGGTGTCGCGGCGCACCAATGCCGATGGCCGCACCGATGGCCCGATGATGGCCCAGGCGGATTTCATCCCCGGGCGCTATGAATTACGCTTCGCGGTCGCCGAATATTTCCGCACCCGCGGCAATGGGGCGGAGACGCCTTATCTGGATACGGTGACACTCGCAGTCGGGCTTATGGCGGATCAGGGGCATTACCATGTGCCGTTGCTGTGCTCGCCCTGGAGTTACGCGACCTATCGGGGGTCTTGAGAAAGCTTGGCCCTGTCATGGCAATTTCATTTGACCAAGCATTTCGCGCAAGGCAGGTGAAGCCATGCTTAGACGCTCCATCCTTGCAAGCCTTTTAGCCTCGCCGAGTTTGGCCCAGACGCCAGAGCGCTCTGTTCGCCTGATCATCGCTTTCCCGCCCGGCGGCAGCACCGATATCCTTGGCCGCCTGATCGCGCCGCGCATGGGCGAAGTGCTGGGCAGTGCGGTCACGCCAGAAAATCGCAGCGGCGCTTCGGGCGCGGTTGGCGCGGGGTTTGTCGCGCAGGCAGCGCCGGATGGAACGACGATTCTGCTCGATTCCGGCGGGCAATCGGTCAATCCCTTCCTGATGCGCGGGCTTGGTTTTGATTATGTGCGAGACCTCACGCCCGTCACGCTGCTCGCCACCCTGCCGCTGATCCTGATTACGCGTGCCGAATATGCCGTGGCGGATTTGCCTGGCTTGCTCGCGCGGCTGCGCGCCAATCCGAATGAAGCGCGCTATGGCAGTGTTGGCGTTGGTTCCCGCACCCATTTGGCGGCGGCAAGCCTGTTGCGGCGCGCCGGTATCGCAGGGGAGCATGTCCCCTATCGCGGCGGGGCGGATCAGATGGCGGGGTTGTTGCGTGGTGATGTGCCCTTCGGCTTTACCTCGCTTGCGCTGGCCACGCCTTTGATCCGGGACGGCAAGGCCCGCGCCCTTGGGCTTTCCGCGCCTATGCGCAGCCCGGTCTTCCCGGCGCTGCCGACCATCAGCGAACAGGGTTTTGCGGGGTTTCAGATGGGCGATTGGCTTGGGCTTTTGGCGCCCGCCGCCACCCCGGCCCCTGTCATTGCCCGCTTGGCCGCTGCCGCCAAGGAAGCGCTGGAACAGCCGGCCTTGGCACCCCGGCTGGAAGCGCTTGGCCTGACCCCAGCCGCGGACGGCCCCGAAGCCTTCGCCCGCTTCCTGGCCGCCGAGCGGGCCGAAATGCGGGAATTGATCGCGGCTGAGGGGATCAGGCTGGAGTGAAGGGCCGCTTCAGGCGCGGGTAATCCCGCCCAGCGGTGCGGCTTCTGCGCTATTCGGGAAGGCCGCCTCAACCGCCGGCCTAGGCAGGCGCAGATGATCCCTGAGCAAGCCCTTGGCCAGACTTCGCATATCGGTGGTGGGGAAAAGATCACGATTCTGGAATAGGTTTGCCGCAGCCAACCCAGGCCAATCACCCAGGATACGCCCACCCTGCACCGCACCGCCCAGAATGAAGGCGGCTCCACCCGTCCCATGATCCGTGCCCATGGTTCCATTGACGCGGACGGTACGACCAAATTCCGTCACCACCAGCACTGCGGTGCGCCGCCAGACATCCCCAAGCGCATGCTTCAAGGCCACCAACCCGCCATCCAATTGGGAGAGCGGCGCATTGAGCCGCGCCGCCTGTTGTGCATGCGTGTCCCAGCCCCCCAGTTCAAAAGCCGCAACACTTGGGCCCGAAGGTACTGCCATTAACTGGCCCGCCGCCCTCGCCAAAATGGCAAATTGCCCCTCCGGTGAAGGGCGCTGGCGCGCAGCATCGCCCAAGGTTTCCAGCACATAGCCCCGCGCTGCGATGCCATCGCGCAAGCTTGGGCCAAGCACCGTATCGCGCGCAGCCAAATCCAGGATGCGCGCCAGAAGATCAGGCGGCACTTCCGCCGTGCCACGCGGCACGAAATTGTCAACGCGCGCCCCGCCCCGGAGCAGCAGGGGCGTATTTGTGCCAACCGCCAGGCCGGCCGCACGCCCGACGGGCGGTGTAGGCATGGCTGACAAAGCGCGGTTGAGCCAGCCACTGGAAAGTCGTTGTTCAGCGCCACTTTCCAGAAAATCCTGGGCATCGAAATGGCTTCTGCTGCGCCAAGGCCCGGCCACGGCTTGCAGAATCAGCGCCTCATTTTCGCGAAACATGGCGTGGATGCCGGCAAGGCGCGGATGCAGGCCAAAGCGCCCGCCCAGGTCCAAAAGCCCGTCTTCCTGGCCAGGTTCCGGCAACATCAACGGGCCGCGCAAATCCGCAAAACCTGGTTCCGCATAGGATTGTACCGCGTAAAGCCCATCCAACCCGCCCCGTAGCAGCACAACAACCAGCCGGGCCGGGCCCGGCGCCTCTGCAAAGGCAAGGCGCACCCCCGGCAAAGCAATGCTGGCGCCCAGGCCAAGCAGCAGGGACCGACGACCAATCGGGGGAAGATGCGGCTTGGTCATCGGCGCTGAAACTCCGGGCTCGTCAGAACAAGCGTCAACGCCTCACGCGCGGAGCCGGCGCGTGAGGCAGCCCGCAATGTCTGCGGAAGGATCAGCGGCCCCATGACGGCCTCGGCCAGGGCTGCTGCATCGCGGCCCGCGCCCCGCCCGGCCTGACCATGCGCCCATTCAACGCGCCGCAATATCGCCTCAGGCGCCGCCCAATCCGCCATTTGATCCGGCCAACCATTCGGCGCCCGCGCATTCCAGATCGGCTGGCCCAGAAACTGGGAAGCGTTGATCAGTCCCTCAGTCACCTGTGCAGGCGCTTCAAGGGCACGCAATACAGCAATGGCGTAGTCCAACGGCAGGCGGAGCTTGGATAATGGCGGCTTCCAGACGGCATCCAGCGTCACCAGATGCCGCGCCACCGCGCCCAAATCGCCCCGCGTATCCTGTAGCACGGCAAAAAGGGCCTCAATCGTTTCTGGCGGGGGGCTATCGGCGACGAAATGAATCGCCAAACGCCGCGCCAGATGCCGATAGGTCGCCTCATGATCGGCAAGCCAGGCAAGGGCAGCAAGCCCGCCTGCCTCACCTTCCGGAAATTCCTGCCCCATCAGCGTTTTGGGGCCGGGTTCATGGGCAGCGGCACGGAACACAAAGCCATGGGGCGGGCGCATCGCGGTGAAGGACCAGCCGGTCAGGCTTCGGGCAAAGCTGGTGACATCAGCTTGCTTGTAGCCTACAGACGGCGTCAGCGTGTGAAGTTCCAGAATTTCACGCGCAAGATTTTCATTGAGGCCACCTGGACGGGTTTGGGCCGCGCGGCTATTCGGCCCGATGGAGGCTTGGTTATCCAGATAGGCGATCATGGCCGGGTGGCGCACCGCGGCAATCAGCATATCCGCGAAATGCCCTGTCACATGTGGGCGGATGGCTTCACGGATGAAATGCCCGGTGAAATAGGGCACCTTGCCGCGGGCGACAGTAAAATGATTGGCCCAGAACTGGACCAGCCTTTCACGAAACGGCGCCGCGCTGGTGATGGCTTCCGCCAGGAAGGCATTGGCTTCAACCCGCCAGAGCCGTGCCTGATGAGGGCGACCCTGCCCCTGGCGCGCCGATTCGGCATCTTCTTCCATCATCTGACCGATCGCCTTCAGATCAGGAAGACCGGCCTGAGTGATTGGCGGGGCGGCCGTTGCCGCCAATTCCGCGACTAGCGCAGCCTGCGGGTCGGCGGGCAAGGGCTCCCAGGGACGGCGCCCATGGCCGAAGCGGATGGCGGCGATGAAAGGCTCTGGCCTCATGATCCTCACAATAGCGCCATTTTCTCGGCTGAGGGACAACAAAGCGCCGCCAGAGTTGAATAAAGCCTGACGCCCCGCCCCTTTGCGCTTGCAAACCGCGCCCGAACATCGCAGATAGCGGCCACCATAGACTAATCCCTGAACCCTTATGGCGGGCGGCGTCCGGCGAAAGCCGGGGCGGGCGTCCGGCTTTTGCTTATGGAGGCCCACCGTGGCGCGTACCCCGTTAGACCGCATCCGCAATATCGGCATCACCGCGCATATTGACGCGGGCAAGACCACCACGACGGAACGCATCCTGTATTACACCGGCAAGTCCCACAAGATCGGTGAAGTGCATGAAGGCAATACCACCACCGATTACATGGACCAGGAACGTGAGCGGGGCATCACCATCACCTCCGCCGCCGTGACCGCCGTGTGGAATGACCACCGCATCAACATCATTGATACGCCTGGCCATATTGACTTCAACATTGAAGTGAACCGGTCCTTGCGCGTGCTGGATGGCGCGATCTTCATCATTGAAGGTGTCGCCGGCGTGCAGCCGCAGTCTGAAACCAATTGGCGCTTGGCTGACCGCTACAACGTGCCGCGCATCATCTTCATCAACAAGCTTGACCGTACCGGCGCCGATTTCTATCGCGCTGCCGAAACGCTGACGGAAAAGCTCGGCATCAATTGGGTTGCGCTGCAATTGCCGATCGGCATTGAAGACACCTTCCAGGGCATTGTTGACCTCGTCGAAATGAAGGCGCTGATCTGGGAAGGCGACGAACTCGGCGCCAAGTATCATGAAGCGCCGATCCCCGCCGATTTGGCCGATAAGGTCGCAGAATATCGCCAGAAGCTGCTGGATACCGTTGTCGGCATTGATGAGGCCGCGATGGAAGAATATTTCGACAAGGGCGATGTGAGCGTTGAGACGCTCAAGCGTTGCATCAAGCGCGG
>JBBAUC010000083.1:0-12374 GCA_040398485.1 Roseomonas sp.
GGTGGGGTGGAACGCAACCTGCGCGAACCCGGCCCCTTCGGCAAACGCTATACGCCGGAAGGCAAGCCCGGCATGTTCTTTGGCGATTATTGTTCCTGGCAGCGCATTGCGGAATATGAGGCGTTTTTGCGCCATTCCCCCGCCGCCGCCATTGCCGGCGCGCTAATGCAAAGCGGCAAGGTCAATCTGTTCCACGAACATGTGCTGGTGAAGGAACCAGGCACGGAAGAACCGACGCCCTGGCATAATGACCAGCCCTATTGGACAGTTGAGGGCTGGCAGGTTTGTTCCCTTTGGATACCGCTTGATACCGTGGCGCGGGAGAATGGCGTGGAATATGTCGCGGGGTCGCATCGGACAGGCGAATGGTTCAAGCCGAAGCGCTTCGCCGATAGCGCTGACCATCCTTCTGACGATCCGCGCTTTCTGCCGGTGCCCGATGTTGAAGGTAATCGCAGCGCCTACACGCTGCTGGGCTGGGATTTGGAGCCCGGCGATTGCGTGGCCTTCCACGGGCTGACTTTGCATGGCGCGCCGGGCAATCGCAGCGGGAAGCTGAGGCGCCGCGCGGTTTCAGCACGTTGGACGGGCGATGATGCGGTATTCACGCGCCGCAAGGGGATTGAAAGCCCGCCCGCGCCCGCGAATGCGCCGGCACATGGTGCCGCGATGGATAGTGAGGTGTTTCCGGTGGTTTGGCGGGCGGTTTAGACGACCAAGGCCGTCACAAGAAAGGCGAAGCCCGCAAAACTCGCGGCCGCGCCCATCGCCGGGCGCAGCCAGCGGGCGCGTTTGGCCTGCTGTGCCATCGCCATGGCACCCAGCATCAACGCACCCTGTATCACTGCAAGCCCCGCCAGATACGCAAGGATCGGTGTTGCCTCCGCGCCGATCACGGCTTCCGCAAAGGCGTGGCCGTGGAACAGCCCGGCCAGGGCAAAACCTGCCAGCAAGGCCCCAGCGCTGACCCGCCGCGTCATCAGCAGCGCCAGCCCCGCCAGCAGCACCGATGCCGCGACCAAAGCCTCGGTCGCACCCAAGTCGATGCCGGCTAAATGCAGCGCCACCCCGGCCATGCTGGCGATCAGGAAGCCGGCCATCGCCCGGAAAGCATCGCCGCGCGGCAAGGTTGCCGCCAGCACGCCGGCCGCCAGCAGAAAGGCCAGATGATCCAGCCCAATCACCGGATGGCCAATGCCAGAAGCAAAACCCTGCCACAGCGTTTGCGGCATGGCGCCGTCCATAGGGTGGTGCGCGGCCGCCGGCAAAGGCAGCAGGGCCAAAAGGCCAAGGGCGAAAGAATGGCGGGGCATCGTGACCTCCCGGGGTTAAGTCCGATCATGCTTGCCGCTTCGGGGCCAGGATGCAAGCCGGGTGCGGTTGGACCGGCGGGGGGAAGGCTCTATATCCTGCGTGTGATCAAATTCCCTCAGATTCCCCTCCTGCTTGGTGCGCTGCTCCTGGCTGGCCCCGCCCTTGGCGCTTGCGCCGATTCTCCCGCGCCTGGCGTGGAATGGCGGCGCTGTCTGCTGGATGGCGTGGACCTATCGGGCCGTGACCTGACGGGGGCGACGCTCCGCGATAGCTCCTTCGCGCGTGGGCGCTTTGTGGAGACGAAGCTCTCGGGCGTTGACGCTTCCGATACGCGTTTCAGCTTCGCCGATCTTTCCCGAGCGGATTTGACGGGTGCCACGCTACGCAGCGTGGATTTCACCCGCGCCGTGCTGGCCGGCGCGATATTGAACGGGGCAGATTTGCGCCGCGCGACTCTGTTTCGCGCCGATTTGCGCGGCGCCGATCTGACTGGCGCTGAGCTTGCCGGCACCAATCTTTCCGGCGCGCAGCTTGGCGGGGCGCGCTGGCTGGATGGCCAGAAGATTTGCAGCGCCGCTTCTATCGGTTCCTGCCAATGAGCGAGGCTGATTACCTCGCGCGGCTCAATGCTGAACAGCGCGCGGCGGTGGAAGCGCTTGATGGGCCGCTATTGGTGTTGGCCGGCGCGGGCACCGGCAAGACGCGCGTGCTGACCACGCGGTTTGCGCATTTGCTGCGCAGTCGCAAGGCCTTTCCATCCCAGGTGCTGGCGGTGACCTTCACCAACAAAGCCGCGCGGGAAATGCGCGAACGTGTTGGCGCCATGATGGGTGAGACCGTGGAAGGGCTTTGGCTTGGCACCTTTCACGCACTCACCGCACGTATGCTCCGCCGCCATGCGGAACTTGTGGGGCTCAATTCCAATTTCACCATCCTGGATACGGATGATCAGTTGCGCCTGCTGAAACAGGTGATGGAAGCCGAAAATCTTGACCTGAAGCGCTGGCCGGCGCCGGGGCTGATGGCGATTATTCAACGCTGGAAGGATCGTGGCCTGACGCCGGATGCGGTCACACCCGCTGAGGATACGGATTACGCGGCAGGGCGCGCACGCGGGATTTATGAGGCGTATCAGGCGCGGCTGAAGGCGCTGAATGCGGCTGATTTCGGTGATTTGCTGCTGCATGTGGTGACGATTTTGCGCAGGCACCCGGAAGTGCTGGCCGATTATCAGCGGCGCTTTCGCTATATTCTGGTGGATGAATATCAGGACACCAATCTGGTGCAATATTACTGGCTGCGGCTTTTGGCGCAGGCGCATCATAATATCTGCTGCGTGGGTGATGATGACCAATCCATCTATTCCTGGCGCGGGGCGGAGATTGAAAACATCCTGCGGTTTGAAAAGGATTTCCCCGGCGCACAGGTGGTGCGGTTGGAATCCAATTACCGATCCACCCGGCATATCTTGGCCACTGCTTCCGGGCTGATAGCGCATAATACCGGACGACTTGGCAAAACTCTGCGCGCCGGGCGCAATGATGCGGATGGGGAGAAGGTGCGCGTTGTCTCTGTCTGGGACAGCGAAGAAGAAGCCCGTATGGTGGGGGAACGCATTGAAGCGGCGCGGCGTTCGGGTGAGGGCCTGGGCGAGATCGCCATTCTGATCCGTGCCGGTTTTCAGACGCGCGCCTTTGAAGAAAGGCTCATCACGCTTGGCCTGCCCTATCGCGTGGTGGGCGGTGCCCGGTTTTATGAACGCCAGGAAATCCGCGATGCCATGGCCTATTTCCGTGTGGTGGCGCAGCCCGCGGATGATCTGGCGTTTGAACGCATCGTCAATCTGCCCAAGCGCGGGCTTGGCGATACCGCGATGCGGGAAATGCATGCGCTGGCGCGCGCGGAAGCCGTGCCGCTTGCGATTGCCGCCGGGCTGGCGCTTGAAAAGGGCGTCATCAAGCAGGCCAAGGCGCGTGCCGCTTTGGGTGAATTGCTGGAAGGTTTGGCCCGCTGGCGCGCCATGTTGCCGAATGAAGGCCATGTGGTGATGGCGGCCACGCTTCTCGAAGAAAGCGGCTATACTGATATGTGGAAGCAGGATCGCAGCCCGGAAGCGCCGGGGCGGCTTGATAACCTCAAGGAATTGCTGCGCGCCATGGCGGATTACGAGACGCTCGCGGGGTTTCTGGAACATGTCTCGCTGGTGATGGAAATTGACGAAGCGGCGGAAGGCCAGCGCGTTTCCATCATGACACTGCATGGCGCGAAGGGCTTGGAATTTGATCGCGTTTTTCTGCCTGGCTGGGAAGAAGGCGTCTTTCCATCGCAGCGCAGCCTTGAAGAAGGCGGGGAACGCGCCTTGGAAGAAGAAAGGCGACTTGCTTACGTTGGCATCACGCGCGCGCGGCGTTTTGCGGTGATCAGCCATGCTGCCAATCGGCGCATTTACGGCAATTGGCAGGCTTCTATCCCGTCGCGCTTCCTTGATGAATTGCCGGCATCTGAAATCAAGCTGGAAGGCAATGCCGCGCGGGAGATGCGGACCGCGAGCGTATTCCCAAGCGCCGGCGGGCTTTATGGCCAGCGCCCGCGCGTGATTGAAGCAGCCGCCTGGGAAGTGAAGGAACGCCCGACAAGTTCCGCGCGCTATGCCCCTGGAGATCGCGTCTTTCACCAGAAATTCGGCTATGGTGAGGTGACGGGCGTGGAAGATGATCGGTTGGATGTCCGCTTCGACAAGGCCGGCGAAAAGCGCCTGATTGATCGTTTTGTGGAGAAAGCCTGATGCGCCCCGCCGGCCCTGATGGTGCGGGGGCGCTTTCCCGGCGCCGCGCTGAACCGCTTGAAGCGCTCAGCATTGATGGCCTGAGTGAGGAAGCCCTGCCCTTCTTCGAAGCCGCTTTGCAACAAGTCTGCGGCACGGTCGCCTATTTCCGCGATGAGCCGAGCGATACCTGGCGCGTGGAAGGCGTGCGCGAAGCAGGTGCGGAGCAGGAAGCGCTGGAAAGTGCGCTGGCTTTGGCGGCGCTGGTGGCTGGCATCGCCCAGCCCGAATTGCAGATCGCGCCGGTGGAAGCGGATGGCTGGCTTGCGCGCACCGTGCAGGCTTTTCCAGAACAGCGCATTGGTCGGCGCTTTCTGATCCGCCCGACCCATGTTGCGGATCGGCCCAGTTTTGATCGGTTGGTGCTGAAGCTTGATGCGGGCCTCGCGTTTGGGTCGGGCGAACATGCCTCGACGCAAGGTTGCCTGATGGTGTTTGAAGCCATGGCGCATCGGCGGCCGCGGCGGATCATGGATTTAGGCAGCGGTTCGGGCATTCTCGCCATGGCGGCGGCGAAGTTGTTGCACGCGCGGGTGACGGCGACCGATATCGAACCCTGGTCCGTGCGCATCTGTGCGGAGAATGCGCGGTTGAATGGCCTGTCAGCCCGGATGCGCGCCTTATTGGCGGATGGCTGGCGGGACCGCCGCTTGCAGGGCAAGCGCTATGATCTGATTTTCGCGAATATTCTGGCGCGCCCGCTTTGCGCCATGGCGCGAGAATTGGCGGCGCATCTTGCACCGCAGGGAACGGCCATTTTGGCCGGGCTTCTCGGCACGCAGGCGCGCATGGTGCTGGCGGCGCATCGCCGTCAGGGCCTGGTGCTTGAACGCAGAATAGATGTTGGGCCTTGGACTACTTTGGTGCTTAGAAAACGCGACTGATTCATTGTTGAACCGCCCTATGAAAATTCAGGGTGGCGGCCAAGGCCAGCGCCGCTTTCGGACAATCTAGCATGCTCAGCTCTTGATACCATTTAGGTATCGCTACCCCCCTTTGACGGTATCACGAGATCAAGTATGAACCCTTCATCACTTGTTAAGGACTTCTCTTCGTGCTCAATGTCTCAACGCCTTTGACCTCTGAAAAGAGCGTTTCGGTATCTGTGGCGATGTTCTCTTTTTTACCTATAATCTCTGCCGAGGCCTCATTAAAATTGAAACAGAAACATAATAAAAAAGTCGCCTTCAAACTATAGCTTGTAACCCAGAGTTTATAGTAGTCGCTCCTAGGAAAACACTAATGGAAAACGCGAGGATTAGATGAGCTGCTTCTTGAATAATGCCTTTTTGGGTTTTGATTTCGTGGGCACCACCGAATTGGTTGGCGCCCTATGAGCGGCAAGGAGCCCTCCTCGGACATCCTGCGGCTTTATGCCGAGGAAGCGTCCATTTCCCGCGAGACGGTCGAGACTGGCCGGCTGCATGTTGGTAAGCACACCCGCACGCGCGATGAGTTGGTCGAGACTGATCTGCTGCGCGAAGCTGTTGAGATAACGACTGTTCCGGTTGGCGTCATCATCGAAGCCATGCCGGCGATCCGCGACGATGGCGAGACCCTCGTCATCCCAATCGTTGAAGAATTTCTGGTGGTTGAGCGCAAGCTGCGCCTCAAGGAGGAGCTGCATGTGCGGCGCATCCGCACCACCGAACACCATCGGGAGACCGTCACCCTCCACTACCAAGAAGCGGATGTGACGCGGCTCCCGCCCGAGGCTCCGGACGGCAAGGGATAAACTCTGCCACCGGCGCAAATCACCACCCCCCCTAAAGGAACCATTCCTATGTCGATCCAAACCATCGTTGCCGCCTTTGATACGGGCGAGCATGCCGCTGCTGCGGTGCGCGCGCTCAAGGCTGGCGGCTTCCACGCTAACGACATCAGCATCTTCGATCGCAGCCGCTTCGGGGGCGCCAACGCGGCCGCGCTTCGTGAGCCCGGCATTTGGAACCGCCTGCTCGGCGGCGACCTGTTCAAGCACGAAGCGCATATCTACGGCGCGGCGGTCGAGCAGGGCGGCACTGTTGTGACGGTCCGCGTGCCCGAGAGCGAAGTTGCGCATGCCTCTGGGATCCTCAACGTGCACCGCCCGGTTGACGTGCATGACCGTGCCGTGACCACCGGTATTGCTCCGGTAGCGCATGTCGAAGCCGCTGCGAAGCAGATCGCTGCCGCGCCGCTGGCCGCTGTGCAGACCGTCGCCGTGACCGCGAAGGCGACTGAGATCCATGACGAGGTGCTGCGCCGCGCCGAGACCGAGCGCGAGGTCGAAGAGAATGTGACCCTGCACGAGGAGCATGCCGAAGTGCTGCGCCGCGCCGTGAGCCAGCCCGCGAACCTGGCCGACATCGACTGGAACGATGCCGAGATCGAGGTGGTTGAGACTGCGGAACGTGCGCTGGTCAGCAAGACCGCGCGCGTCATCGAAGAGATCGAGCTGAAGAAGGTCGGCACCGATCACATCGAGACCATCCACGAGAAGCTGCGCCGCCAGCAGGCCGAATTCGTCCGCATGGACGCGAATGGCCGTCCGGTTCGCTAAGCCTTACTAACCGGGTCGCGCCCCCCCTGGGGGGGGGCGCGACCTATCTTTTTTTCCGTCAACAAACTGCGCGGCAACTGTCATCAAGAGACATGACCGCGCCGGGGGAATACAATGGCACTCTTCGACACCCTTATCAGCGACGTCGCTGGCCGCTTCGGCCTCGGCAGCGTCGCCACACCGCTTATGCGCGAAGCGCTGCACCTGGTCACCGGCGCGCCGGGCGGCCTCGGCGGCCTAATCGAGCAGTTTCGCCGCGCCGGCCTCGGCGATGCGGCCGCATCCTGGCTCGGCAACCGCGATGCCAAACCGCTCTCGGGCGAGCAGATCGAAACCGCGCTTGGCGGCAATGCGCTGGGTGGCATCGCCAGCCGCCTCGGCATCGCCGGCCCGGCCGCCGCCACTGCGCTCGGCTACACCATGCCGAAGCTGATCGGCGTCCTCACCCCGGGCGGCCAGGTGCCAGCCACGCTGTCGAGTGAAGTGCTCAGCTTCCTCAACCCGCCGGCGACCACCACCCGCGTCGTTGAGACCGTGGCGCCACGCGTTGCCCCGCGCACCGAACAGGTCGCGCCAATGGCGATGCACGTGTTGCATGATGAGCCGCACATGAGCCGTTGGCTTTTGCCGCTGGTTGGCGCGCTCGGCCTGCTCGGCCTCGGCGCCTATCTGTTGACCGGCAACCAAGCGCCGCCGCCGCCGCCTCCGGTGGTTCGGACAGCGCCAGTGCTGCCGCCGGTCCCTGTGACCTCCCTGCCGCCGCGCCTTGCGATCAGCAATGACGACGGCTTCATCCGCTACAGCGGCACGGTGCATGACGAAGAAACCCGCACCAACATCATCAACGCATTGCGGGCCGTCTTCGGCGCTGACCGCGTACAGGGCGACATCGCGATCGACCTGAACCGCGGCGCTGCGCCCTGGATGGTGAACTTCCGGTCGGCACTGAACAATCTGAGGGTCCCGGGCGTGCAAGCGCTGTTCGAAGGCAACTCGGTCAATCTTGGCGGCATGATCAACGAAGGCGACCGCGATCGTATCTCCACCGCGATGCGTGGTGTGCTCGGCGGCGGCTTGGTCTACGGCACGATCTCCGATCGCGTTGGTACCCTTGTCACCGATGCGAATGATAGGGTGTTGAACAGCCTGACTGCGCTGCGCAGCGGCTTCAATGCGAATGATCTGGTTGGCGCGCTTAACCTTTCGATCATTAACTTCGCCACCGGCAGTGCCGATATCCCAGCTGGCAATATGGCCCTGCTGAACAACGCTGCGGCGCGCATCAAGCAGCTTCCGGCGACCACGGTGATCGAGATTGCCGGTCATACCGACAATACCGGCGACGCTGCGGCCAATGTGACCCTGTCCCAAGCCCGGGCCGAGTCGATCCGTGCCGCCCTGCTGCGTGCAGGCGTCGAGCCCGGCATGCTAGTCGCCAGGGGCTATGGCAGCGCTCAGCCGGTCGCCAGCAACGACCTGCTCGAGGGCCGCTTCCGCAACCGCCGCATCGAGTATCGGGTGGTGCGCTCGTAACCCGAGCGCCCACTTCCTCGCATCAGACATACGTATAGGAGAGACCATGTCTTCCACTACCCTTGGAACCGCCACCACCCGTCCGGGTGAGGCGATCCGCCCCGGCTACGGCGTCACAACCACCAACGCCGCTACAGCCGTCACCAACCACACGCCGGCGCATAGCCGGATTTCCTGGGGTGCCGTCTTCGCCGGCGCAGCAGTCGCCGTCGCCACGACGGTACTGCTGAGCCTGCTCGGTGCGGCGCTTGGCACTGGCTCCATCAACACGATGACGGCCAATGCCAGCGATGTGCGCAGCTTCAGCCAGGGCGCTGGCCTTTGGCAGATCGTGAACTACGTGCTCAGCATGGCGCTCGGTGGCTATGTCGCCGCGCGCCTGTCGGGTACTCACTCGCACCTCGATGGTGAACTGCACGGCCTGACCACCTGGGCGATCGCCCTGTTGTTTGGCGCCTGGCTCTTCGCCCAGGCGCTTGGCGGCGCGATCGGCATGGCCGGTCAGGGCGTCAGCTCAGTGGCGACCCGCCTGGCCGATACCGCCGAATCGATGGTGCCGGAAGTGCGCGGCACGTCGCTGGTTGATCGTGTGCGCCTCGGCCTCAGCACCGGCGGCGACATTTCGGCGATGACCCGCGAACAGTTGGAGGGTGAAATTGCCCTGGTGATCGGCAATGGCCTGTATGGCGGCAACTTCAATGATGCTGACCGCACCCGGCTTATTGCGCTGGTCGCGGCCGAAGCTGGCGTGACGCGCGACGAGGCGACCCGCCGCGTTGTTCGCATGGAAGCCGAGATCAGGACCGGCATCGCCCAAGCCGAGCGGAATGCTCGCGTCGCTGCCGACAACGTCGCGCATGGCGTCGCGGTTGCATCGCGCGCGCTGTTCGCGGCGCTGACGCTCGGCCTGCTCGGCGCGCTGATCGGCGCCTGGTTCGGCACCCGTCACAAGCGGGCGCTGCACCCGGTTGTCCATCACGTGGAGCCGGCTGTCCGTCACGTGGAGCCGGTGGTTCATCATGAAACCACGCGTACGGTCTATGAAACGACCCACCCGGCTGGGGTGCGCGTGCTCGACCGCCACTAAGGTTTGTTTCGGAGGGCGGTGCCGCTTAGGTGGCACCGCCACTTCGGGTCGAACCCTGTGGAAGCCCGCTGGCGCTTAGGCTAACGCGGCAGTGGGCGAAGAGATATTATTCCCAAAGGGGCGCTTGATTGCGCGCCCCATAATTAAAGGGGCGGTACCTTAGGGCACCGCCCCCTTTCGCCCGATTTCCGCGGCGCCAATCCACCTGAACATACATCCCATATTTTGAAATAGCGTTGCGCCGGCGCCAATACTTTGGGGCGCAGCATGAACGGCGGTGCCAGTTCGGCATAAGCCTTTCATGATATGCGGCAACTCACAGAAAACGATGAGAGTGGACCTGGCACGGTTTTATGCCGCTCCTTTGATCACATACTGTGCCGCAAAGAAGATGAATTAAGGGCGCAGGCAGGACGGATGAATTTCGCAAAGATGCGGTGCAAATAGCGCTGACCAGCGGCCTTCACATCGGCGACGAGAACAGCGAGGTCCACCTTGGCAACATAGCCAAGGTGGAGCTGAGAGCCCCATTTAGGCGCATTCGGGCGGTGAGCGCGGCGCCGCCTTCTGACTGCCGCCGGGGCCGTAGCGCCACTCAATCGCTGGCGGGCGCTAGGCTGCCGGCGACCTCGGCCAACAGGCGCGGCCCACAGATCATCATGAAGTAGTCGTAGGCGGCGCGACGCTCGTTCGCCATCAGATACTGGAAATGCACACGGAAGAAGCGCCAGCGGAAACGTTTGTAGTTCTCCGGCAGCAGCACGTCACGGAACCGCACCGACAGGGTCCGCAGGTTTGACGCGGCGACGGTGATGCCGTGACCCGCCGCCTGGTCGAACTGATAAAAGCTCATCACATCCTTGCGCGACTGCACGTCCAGCCAGGTGAGGGCGGACTCGCCGACCACACGGCGCAGCTTGTCATGGAACCAGCGCCCAGCCGGGTTAAAGCCAAGCAGGGGCAGGTTGGAGCCCAGTGTAAGCAGCGACAGCGTCGGTCCATGCCGCCCCAGCTCAGGATCGCGTTCCAGCGCCCGCGCCATTAAGTCGACAGCCATGAACGAGCCGGAACTGTGGCCGACCACGACGATCTCGTCCACTTCCGCCGCCTGCGCCGCCGCGACCAGCTGGCCAGCGAAGTCGGCCAGCCGCGCCTCCCAGTCCAGACGACAGCCGCGGGCGAATTCGTCGGTCGAGACGATGTCGTCAAAGAGGTAGAGCATGTAAGTGCGCGCTTCGGTCAGCCGCATCGTGGTGACGAAGGCGGCGAAGCCAGCCGCCAGCGCCGCTGGTACCGCCAGCGCGGCCGCGCCGCCCAGCGCCATCACCAGCGCCGCCAGCGCGCCGCCGGCCAGTGTTGCGCCGAACAGCAGGGCGAGGAAGGCCACATACGGATAGGTGAAAAATGCGGCGAAGCGCCAATGCGCCACGGCCAAACGGGCGTAGGTGCCGTTGGCGAGGAAGCGCGCCAGCACCGCGAACGCGCGGGCGATCTTGGTCCAGGGCCCGCGCGCCGAATCGGCCCGTACCACGTCGTCCCAGCGCAGCAATTCGTAGGTGGTCGCCACCTCCCAGCCCGTCCCCTCGGTGGTAACGGTCCAGCGCGTGGAGGTGGCTTCGGCCGCGCTGGATGGCCGCGACACCCGCGCGGTCAGCCCATGCAGGTCGCTGAACCGGGCCAGTTCACCGCGGAACAAACGATAATAATGGGCGACGCCGCGGGGATCGTAACCGGGCACATAGATCACGTGGCGACGATGTACACTCAAGTCGAAGTCTCGCCAGTGGCCATCAGGAAAGGCAGGTGCATCGCAACCTCATCCATGGTGGTGATGCTCCCCATATTGTTTAAGCGCCGAAGAGTGCGCCGCTCACCAGTCAATCATAGCATTGCTGACACCGCACGTTGTCAACGGGATACTGAAAAAGACCCTCCCTCGCAAGCCAGATGGCAAGCACGCGCTGGTCACCCGCATCACCCGGCGCCACGCCAGCAGGAGCAGCGCCATGGTGGCCCGCAGCTACTCACAGCCTGCTCCGTCCCCTGTCAGATAAAATCAGCCCGCACAGAGTGACCCTGGCCAACTAGGCACAGGGTCACCTCCCGCCCAGCGCGGCGGCGTCACGCCGCACGCGGCCGAGGCAATATCCTGAAATGCATGGCCAGCATTCCCAAGGCGCCGACCCAGGATACCCTGGCCATCTGGAGCGTGCGCACCACGGTCCAGCATTTTGGCGGTTACTCACGCGCAGAATGCCAGATTGGCAAGGGCGAAAGACGCTGCTGATTTCTGGCGAAAAGCCCGCAAATACTCGGGAATTTCCAAGCCCACCCAGGGCTGAGAGCATGTTTTGGGAAGGGGAAGTGGCGTAGGAAAGGGAACCGAAAAGGCGAAAGTCTCTGACCCTTAGTTTTCAATATTCTCAATACTTTAATCGAATACGAGCCCTTCCGAGACAATGCGGATCTTGCCATCGGTGGAATGGTGCTTGCGCATAGCACGGCGAATATCGCGGACCAGCTTTTCGGCTGACGCCCGCGCGGGTGGGCGAAGGATTTCTGGCTCATCTTCACTCTCTTGGGGGTTACGATGAACCAGAAATCCTCCTTTACTCAAATCGCCAGTTTGGTCTCATGGGTTGCTGACGCCGGACACAGTTATATCCTCAATGACATGCGGTCATTCACGTTCCCTCATATGGCGAACAGGGCGTAGATATCCGCCAGCGTCACATTCCCCGCCAGAATCACATCATCCCCCGAACCACCATTGAAGTTATTGGCCAGCCCATTCCCGATCAGAATGTCATTGCCAGCACCACCCATGATGGTGATGCCGGAAATGCCAGCCGCGATTTGCAGCGCCTCCACATGATCCGGCGTGGACATGCTAACGGAGGTGATGATGGTATCCGCGCCACCTCCTGCGGTTTCGATGATTAGGTCAAGGGTGTCGCTTATGACGAAGACATCGTTACCTTCGCCGCCGACCAAAGTGTCACTGCCAACACCGCCGTTTAGCGTGTCATTGCCAGCACCGCCGTTGAGCGTGTCATTGCCATCACCGCCATCAA
>JBBAUC010000084.1:0-12366 GCA_040398485.1 Roseomonas sp.
CCAGGCCGTGCCCTTCGGCGCGAAACGCCGGCCGGCCAGCCATTCGTAAGTCACCTCATCGGGTGCAACCATGCCCATCTTCGCGCCCATTTCGATAGAAAGATTGCAAAGCGTCAGTCGCCCTTCCACGGAAAGGGCGCGCACTGCCGAACCGGCATATTCCACCGCGTAACCGGTGCCGGCACCGGTGCCGAAACGGCCAATGGCATGCAGGATCATGTCCTTCGGCGTGACGCCTGCAGGTGCCGCGCCTTCAAAGCGAATGCGCATGCGCTTTGGTTTCTTCTGCGGCAGGGTTTGTGTGGCCAGCACATGGCGCAATTCCGATGCGCCAATGCCAAAGGCCAAGGCGCCAAGCCCGCCATTGGTGCAGGTATGGCTATCGCCGCACACCACGGTGGTGCCGGGCAGCACAATGCCAAGCTCCGGCCCCATCACATGCACAATGCCATTGCCATCCTGGCCAAGATCAAAAAGCCTGACGCCGGTTTCTGCTGCGCGCTTGCGCAGGCCCGCGATCAGCTCACCACCTTTCGGGAAGCTTTCGGAAGTGCGCCCGGGCGATGTCGCCACCGCGTGATCCGGCGTTGCAAAGGCAAGTTCGGGATGCGGCACCGCATAGCCCGCTTCCCCCACTTCACGCAGCGCCCGCCCGCCCGAGAGATCATGCAGCAGCACGCGGTCGCAATGCAGCAGCGACCAGCCGGAACCAAGATCCGCGATCACATGCGGGTCCCAAATCTTGTCAAACAGCGTCGCCGGCATGTTCATTCCCCTAATGCTTGACGGCGGCACCATTGGCGCCGCACCGTCAGACCCTATCACGCCGCGCCAAAGATGCGCGGTCAAGCTGGGGAGGGATAACATGGCGCAGATCACGCGGCGCGGGCTTGCAGGCTTGGGATTGGCCGCACCTTTTCTGGCACGGCAGGCTTGGGCGCAGGGCAGCTATCCAGATCGGCCCGTGCGCATGATTGTGCCTTATAGCGCGGGTGGTGTTGCCGATACCATTGCGCGCATTATTCAGCCGAAAGTGGCGGAACATCTCGGCCAATCCTTCATCATCGAAAACCGCACTGGCGCATCGGGTTCCATCGGCGCCATGGCCGTGGCGCAAAGCCCCGCCGATGGGCACACGTTTTTGTTCGAAGGAGCGACCTTCGCCACCCTGCCTTTGGTGAGCCGGAGCCTGCCGATCGACTATACCAACGCCTTCATTCCTGTCGTGCAGGTCACAACGCAGCCCTATATGCTGGGCGTGCGCGCGGGCTTTCCGGCGAGAGACCTTGCGGGGTTTGTGGCGGAAGCCAAGCGACGCCCAGGCGAGATCACCTATGGCACGCCCGGTGTCGCGCATATCGGCCATTTCATGGGCGAATTGCTGCAATTGATGGCCGGCATCAAGCTGGAACACATCCCCTATCGCGGCGGTGCGGATGTGGCGCGCGAATTGGCCGGCGGGCGGCTGGATGCGGGCATCATTT
This sequence comes from Roseomonas sp., assembly GCA_040398485.1. Lineage (GTDB taxonomy): Bacteria > Pseudomonadota > Alphaproteobacteria > Acetobacterales > Acetobacteraceae > Neoroseomonas. The sequence goes on from JBBAUC010000084.1 coordinate 1,485, forward strand.
CCTTTTCAAGCCTGAAACCCGCCGTGGAACGCGGCACCACTTTGCTGGCGAGCACCGCCGCCGAACGGCAAGCCAGCCTTCGCCAAATTCCTGTGATTGCTGAGACCTATCCCGGCTATGATCTGGTGTCCTGGACGGGATGTTTCGCGCCCGCCGGCACGCCAGAAGCGGCGCAGAATCGCTTTGTCGCGGCCATTCATCACGCGCTGAAGGACCCGGCGATTCAGGCGCGGCTGGAAGCGACCGGGGCGGACCCGGTGATATCCTCCCCCGCCGCCTATCAGGCGGTGATTGCCAAGGACCGCGAAGTGGCGCGGCGCATTGTGGCCGCGACTGGGCTTTCCATCGGATGATTCGCATGATCGAAAGAAACCGCCCTGGAACCGGGGCAAAGGAGTAGCCAATGAACCCCTTTCCCGATCTGCAGGCCTTCAAGGTCAGTATCACTGACCATGTGGCGACTGTGGTAATCGCCCGCCCACCCGTGAATGCGCAAAACAGCGCCTTTCGCGATGAAATCACCCGCATCTTCGATGCGTTCCACGAAATGCCCGAAGTGCGCGCGATTGTATTGACGGGTGAGGGGCGTAATTTCTCGGCCGGTGCGGATTTGAAGGACAGGCCCGATGTAACGCGGCAAGGCGCCTTTCCGCGCCATAACCGCCTGGTGCGCGCCGGGTTTGACTGCGTAATGGAATGCGGCAAGCCGGTGATTGCCGCGGTGAATGGTGCGGCGATTGGCGCGGGCTGCGTGCTGGCCTTGGTCTGCGACATCATCGTGGTTGCCGAGGACGGCTTCATGTCCATGACGGAGGTCGAGGTTGGGCTCGCCGGTGGCGTGCGCCATGTGCTGCGCCATTTCGGCCAATCCAATGCGCGGCTCATGCTCTATACCGCGCGGCGTTTTTATGGGCCGGACCTTTATCGGATGAATGTCGCTTCCGCCTGTGTGCCGCAGGATCAATTGCTAACAACGGCGCAGGGCATGGCGGCGGAGATTGCTTCCAAGGTGCCGCTTGCGGTGGAAGCGGCGAAGCGCGGCTTTACGCTGACCGAATACCTGCCGCTGTCAGAAGGTTACCGCTACGAACAGACGCAAACCGCGGCGCTGTCGCGTACGGAAGATACGCAGGAAGCGCAGCGCGCATTCGCAGAAAAGCGCAAGCCAGTCTTCAAAGGGCGGTAACGCCCTTTTTCACACAGGCTTGCGCGCCGCTTCATCCATCAGGTTCTGTTCGCGGCGTGCTTCTTCCCGCGCTGCCTCCGCCGCACGATTTTCGCGGAGCTTTTCCACCACGCGTTCGGCAGCGCGCGCATTAGCCAGCATTTGCCGCTGCCGATCCGTGGCGCGCCGCGCGCTTTCTTCCGCGTCTTGGGCGGCAGCACGATCATCAAGCGCTTTCTGGATGAAGGCGCCGAGATTCGGGTTCAAGCCTTCTGAACTTTCCTGGCGGAGCGCCCTGTCAGCCGCAGCCGTGGCCTGCCGCGCGGATTCCTCTGCGGCCAGGCGTTCGGCCAAGGCGCGCCTTTCCGCCTGGGCTTCCAGACGGCGGAGCTTTTGCAGGGTTGCCAGCGGGTCTTTGGCCATGGCGGCTTAGGTAACGCCTGCCGCGCAGCCTTCCAAGCAATTTCTACCGCCATTCGACGGCTTGGCCCGCTTGGGGCATGATTGGTCCCACTCGCACGGGAGAGGGCCATGACCCGCCATACGCTTTTCGTTCGCCTTGCCGAGACGCTCTATCGCATCGAACGCCCATGGGGCGATGTGCCGATGGGGACGGGTTCGCCTTCCGATGTGGCATGCGATGCGGAAGGCAATGTCTATTGCCAGTTGCGGCAAGACCCTTATGCGGGCGCCGCGGGTCCTGCCGTTGTGGTGCTGTCCCCCGACGGCAAGCGCATCGCTGCCTGGGGTGGGGAAGAAGTGGCGGATGGGCACATGCTGTCCGTCCATCCTGATGGGCGCGTTTTTGTCGTGGATCGCGACGCGCAGGAGATCATCATCTTCGATCGTCACGGCAAAAGGCTGGGCGGGCTTGGCAAGCGGCACCGCCCAGGTGAGCCCTTCAACGCGCCCTGCGATGTCGCCTTCGGGCCGGATGGGTCAATTTACGTGGCTGATGGCTATGGCGCTTCGGTTGTGCATCGCTTCAGCGCGGATGGCACACCGATGGGCCATTGGGGCCGGCCTGGTTCGGGCCCTGGCGAATTCTCCACCCCGCATTCAGTTTGGGTCCTGCCCGATGGTCGCGTGACTGTAGCGGATCGTGAAAACAATCGCGTCCAGGTTTTCACCAGTGATGGCGAATGGCTGGCGGATTGGGAGGATCATCACAAGCCCATGTCGGTGCATGGCGGGCCGGGGGGCACGCTCTATGTCACGGATCAGGTGCCGCGGCTTTCGCTATTGGCGCAGGATGGCACGCTGATTGGGCGCTGCCGCCCGGTGTTGAATGGCGCGCACGGCATGTGGCTGTCGCCGGATGGCAGCATATTCCTGTCAGAACAAAACCCGCCGCGGCTCACGCGGCTTGTGCCAGTGGCGGGCTGAGGGGGAAACCATGCTGGAACATGCCGGCGGCATTGCTGTGGCACCGGCTGCGGCGCATGGCATGATTTTAGCGTTCCGCGTTGGATAGGGTTTTGCCATGCCATCTATGCACACATTGCAACGGATTGTTTTAGTGCTGCTGGTAATCACGGCGCTGGCGCAGGTATTGCGCGCGCTGTTTTGAAAAGGAAGTCGGTGATGCGCGTTGGGGTAATTGGGTTGGGCAGCATGGGCATGGGCGCGGCGCTCAGCCTATTGCGCGCGGGGGTGGAGGTGACGGGTTGCGATCCCCGCGCCTCAGCGTGTGATGAATTCATTGCTGCCGGCGGTGCTGCCGTTGCGAAAGCCAGCGAATTGCCGGCAGGGATGGAAGCGCTGGTGGTGCTTGTGGTGAATGCCGCGCAAACCGAGGCCGCTGTTTTCGGCGCAGAAGGTGCGGCACCGCGTTTGGCGAAGGGCGCTGTGATTATTTCCTCCGCTACCATGGCGCCGGATGCGGCGCGCGCTTTGGCGGCCAATGCGGAAGCTGCGGGGCTGCTTTATCTTGATGCGCCAGTGTCTGGTGGCGCGATCAAGGCCCGTGCGGGTGAAATGACGGTGATGGGTGCCGGCAGTGAAGCCGCCTTCGCCAAGGCTGCGCCCGTGCTGGATGCCATCGCCACCAAAGTCTGGCGCCTGGGTGCCGAGATCGGCATCGGCGCCACGGTGAAGGTTGTGCATCAATTACTCGCCGGCGTGCATATCGCCGCCGCAGCCGAGGCGATGGCGCTTGGCATTCGCGCCGGCGCTGATCCGCAAGCGCTTTATGATGTGGTGACAAGTGCCGCGGGCAATTCCTGGATGTTTGAAAACCGCATGGCGCGCGTGTTGACCGGCGATGAGGCGCCGCGCAGCGCGGTCGATATTTTCGTCAAGGACCTTGGCCTGGTGAATGACATGGCGCGTGGCCTGAATTTTCCGGTACCCTTGGCCGCGCAAGCGCAGCAGCTTTTCACCGCGGCGCGTGCGATGGGCCAGGGCGGCGCCGATGATGGTTTTGTCATCCGCGTTTGGCAGGCGCTGACGGGGATTGAGTTGCCGGGGGATGAGAAAAAGGGTTGAGGCTGGCAAACCCAACCTCAAGCCACTTTCATAAGGTCAAGCTTTTTGAGGCAGGCCAATCCTGCGTCAAGGTCAGTGAGCGCGCCTGCCTTAAGCACAAGGTCCAATTCGTCACGAGATATTTCGGTCACTCGGAAAAGGTCGGCATCGGCCATTTCTGGAGCGGCGACTTTTTCTGCGTTGAGCATCAAGTATATGTGCTTGCGCGCATTGGAATAGGCTGAAATCCAGGTCGAGCAGAGATGAAGAATTTCTCCCGCATAACCTGTTTCTTCCTTAACCTCCCGTGCCACAGCCATTTCGGCACTTTCATCCTTGTCCAAATCACCGCCAGGGATTTCAAATAGCCAGCGCCCTGGACCATGGCGATATTCCTCAACCACAACAAACCGGCCTTCCCGCGTCACCGGAAGACAAACCGCAACATCGTTTTCCTGCCGAAGATAGAAAGTAACCTCCTGCCCATTGGGCATGCGTTTGAGGTTTTTGGTCACCACCAAGTAGCGCGACGCATAGTCAGTTTCCTGGCGTATGAGTTCTGGGCTTGGCAGGCCAAACCCGGCTTGCTGGCCCAATCTCGCGTCCTTGCCCGACATGCCCGTCAACTCCCTCATGCAATGACCCAAAGCGCAGTGCCGTCACGCCGCGAGCACCGCCTCAACCGCTGCCGATACCGCGAAAAGATGCCGATCCGCGCCATGTGCGCCGGTCAGCATCAGCCCGACCGGTGCTTCCCCTGGCGCGTTGCAGGGTAGGCTAATTGAGCAGCGATCGAGGAAATTGCCGACACTCGTATTGCGCAGCAGCATCATATTGATGCGGTTATATTCCTTTTCATCCTCCACCTCCGCGATGGTAGGCGGCACCAGCGGGCAGGTCGGGCAGATCAGCGCATCGAAGGGTGCGGTGCGCGGTGCGACACTCGCGATAATGCGTGCGCGCGCATTGACCAGGTCCACATAATCCGCAGCCGACATGCCCTCTCCACGCCGGATGCGCTTCAGGATGCGCGGGTCATAGCCATCAGCTTTTTCCGCGATCAGGCGGCGATGCCAGGCCAAGGCTTCACTCGCCGGGAAGCCGCCGGTGGCGGTGACTTGCGGAATTTCGGTCAGCTCCGGCAGATCAACTTCAATGATGCGCGCGCCGGCAAGTGACAATTTGCGCAAGGCGATTTCAAACGCCGCAGCGACATGACCATCCATGCCATCGGTCAAATAGGTGCCGCGCGGCAAGCCGAAGGTCAGGCTTTGCATCGGCGGCGGGGCAGGGGGTGTGGGTGTTTCTTCGCCGGCCATGAAGCCATCGATCAGCGCACAATCCGCGACCGAGCGCGCCAAAGGCCCAGCGGAATCAAGCGAAGGCGAAAGTGGCAGAATGCCAGTGATGGGCACGCGCCGCGCGGTAGGCTTCCAGCCGACAACACCGCAAAGTGCTGCCGGAATGCGGCAGGAACCGCCGGTATCCGTGCCAAGCCCGACAAAGCCCATGCCGTCCGCCACCGCCACACCAGCGCCGGAAGAAGAACCACCTGGCAAGCGGCCCGTCGCACGATCCCAAGGACTTTTTGGCGTGCCGTAATGCGGGTTCACACCAAGGCCGGAAAAGGCAAACTCCACCATATTGGTGCGCCCCAGCACAACAAACCCGGCGCGACGCAGGCGCTGCACTGTGGGCGCATCCAGCTTGGCCGGTGCGCTTCCCTTCAGCACTACGGAGCCTGAACGGGATGTGATGCCCGCCTCGTCATACAAATCCTTCACGCTGATCGGGATGCCGGCATAAGGGCTTGGCGCGCGCCCTGCCTTGCGCAGCGTATCCATTGCAGTGGCATTCGCGCGGGCTGCCTCCTCATGCACCACCATGAAGGCGCGGCTGCCCTCACTAGCGGGATCAGCAATGCGCGCCAGGGCTTCTTCGACTAGCGCGGTGGAGGAGGTGCGCCCGGCGGCAAGCGCGGCGGCGGCTTCAAGAACGGTGTTGGGCATCAGTAGATATCCGGCTCCGGCGTGGGTTGCTGGCCTTCCAGGAAAGCGAGATCGCATCCCTCATCGGCCTGGGTCACATTGTCCAAATATAGCGATGTCCAGCCCCGCGCATAGCGGCGCACGGGCGGCTTCCAGGCAGCGCGGCGGCGTTCCATTTCCGCCTCATCCACCAGCAAATCCAGTTTGCGATTGGCGACATCAAGCCTGATCAAGTCACCATTCTGTACGAAGGCGAGCGGCCCACCCACATGGCTTTCCGGCGCCACATGCAGAACGCAAGTGCCGTAGGATGTGCCGGACATGCGCGCATCGGAAATGCGCACCATGTCGCGCACGCCCTGCTGCAACATCTTTTTGGGCAGCGGCAGCATGCCCCATTCCGGCATGCCAGGCCCGCCCTGCGGTCCCGCCTGTTTCAGCACCAAAACGGAATCAGGTGTGACGGGCAGATCAGGATCATCCAGGCGTTTTTTGAGATCAGCGTAATCTTCAAACACTACCGCCGGGCCGGTGTGGTTCAGCAAGCGCGGTTCCGCGGCTGAGGTCTTGATCACCGCACCGCGCGGCGCGAGTGAGCCCTTCAGAACTGCAAGCCCGCCTTCCGCCTGCAGGGGGCGATCCAAAGGCAGAATCACTTCCTCATCAAAAATCTCGGCGCCAGCGATATTCTCGCCAAGCGTGCGCCCCGTAACGGTACGCGCAGAAAGGTCAAGGTAATCGCGGATGCGATGGAACAGCGCCTGTGCGCCGCCGGCATAGAAGAAATCCTCCATCAGCTTTTCGCCGGCATTGGGGCGGAGGTTCGCGACAAGCGGCACGCGGCGCGACAGCGCATCGAAGCGTTCCAAATCAAGCGGCACGCCGGCGCGGCGCGCGATGGCGATCAGATGCGGAATGGCATTGGTGGAACCGCCAAAGGCCATGGTGGCGGTCACCGCATTGTCAATGCTCGCCTGGGTAATGATGGATTTCGGCGTCAAATCTTCCCAGACCATGTCCACAATGCGTTTGCCGGTTTCGGTCGCCATGCGCGGATGCGCGGAATCCGCGGCAGGGATGGAAGAAGCGCCGGGCAAGGTGAAGCCCATGGCTTCCACTGCCAGCATCATGGTGGCGGCTGTGCCCGCTGTCATGCAGGTGCCGAAACTGCGCGCGATGCCGCCTTCCATATCTTTCCATTGCGCTTCAGTGATATTCCCGGCGCGCAATTCGGCATGATATTTCCAGACATCACTGCCCGAACCCAGCGTCTTGCCGCGCCAATTGCCGCGCAGCATGGGGCCGGCGGGCACGAAAATGCACGGCAGGCCAGCGGTGATCGCACCCATCATCAGGCCAGGCGGCGTCTTGTCGCAGCCGCCCAGCAGCACCAGCCCATCGCAAGGCTGGCTACGGGCCAGTTCTTCCGTCTCCATCGCCAGAAGATTGCGATAGAGCATGGAAGACGGTTTCTGATATTGCTCCGTCACAGGATGCGCGGGCAGTTCCACGGGAAAGCCCCCGGCTTGCCAGACGCCACGCTTCACTTCCTCGGCCCGCGTGCGGAAGTGGAAATGGCAGGGGCTGAGTTCCGACCAGGTATTGATGATGCCGATCACAGGCTTGCCACGAAAATCCGATTCCGAATAACCGGCCTGCAGCATGCGGGACCTATGGCCGAAGGCGCGGATATCATCCACGCCAAACCAGCGATGGCTGCGGAGTTCTTCGGGTTTCTTGCGCGCCATGGGCGGTTTCCTTGCGTCTGACGCGGGTAGCTTGCCATTGGGTGCCCTGCTTGGCCATTCCCTGGCTGGTTTTGCATTGACGGGGAAGCGTTCCTCCGGTCAGGATCAGTCATTCAAACCTAAGAACAGGGCGGCAGGACCGCCCGGCTGGAGGAAACATCATGTCCTTGCTCTCAAAACCCCGTCGCCGTGGCTTGCTTGGTGCCGTGGCCGCTGCCGCGCTTTCGCTGATGGCCTTCGCGCCCGCGCCGGTGTCTGCGCAGGAATGGCGCGGCTGGAATATCCATGCGGCGGATTACCCGAATGGCCGCGGCATGGACCGCTTTGCGGAGCTTGTGGGTCAGCGCACCAATAACCGCATTCGCATGCGCAGCTTCCATTCCGCGCAGCTTGGCCAGCAGGATGAAGCCATTCAGCAAATGCGCCTTGGCACGATTGATTTCGCCAATTTCAATCTCTCGCCTTTGAACAACCTCGCACCTTCGACAGCGATCCTGACGCTGCCCTTCCTGTTCCGCGATGTTGGCCATAGCCACCGCGTCGTGGATGGCGCGATTGGTGAGGATATCGCACGCGACCTGGAAGCGATCGGCATCATCACCCTTGCCTGGTATGATGCGGGTGCGCGGAGCCTGTATACAACCCGCCCGGTGCGGACACCCGCTGATGTGCGTGGCATGAAGATCCGAGTGCAGACATCAGATCTTTGGATTGACATCATGCGCGCCATGGGTGCCAACCCAACGCCACTGCCCTTTGGTGAGGTATTCACAAGTCTGCAATCCGGCGTGATTGATGGCGCAGAAAACAACTGGCCATCCTATGAAAGCACGCGGCATTTCGAAGTGGCGAAATTCTACACCACGACCGAACATTCCAATGTGCCGGAAATCCTTGCCATCAGTCGGCAACGCTGGCAGCGCCTGAATGAAGCCGAGCGCGCCATCCTGCGTGATGCAGCGCGTGAAAGCGCGGTATTCCAACGCCAGCTTTGGGCGGAACGCGAAAAATCATCGCGTGATCGCGTGGTGGCTGCAGGTGCTACGGTGATTGAAGTGGCTGATCGTGGTCCCTGGCAGGCGGTGATGGAACCGGTTTATGCCAAATACGCGTCAACTCCGCGCATGGCGGATTTGTTGAAGCGCATTCGGGAAACGCGGTGACAGGTAGCGATGACGCAGGGCGCAGGGCATTGCCTGCGCCGCTGCGGGCTTTTTCGCGCGCGCTTGATCTGCTGGCGGGGCTGACCATCGGCCTTGCTGGCGTAGCGCTGGTGTTCTTGATCGCGATGATGGGTTGGCTGGTCTTTGGCCGTTACGTGCTGAATGATACGCCAACCTGGATCGAACGCGGCGCAACTTTGGCGATTTTGGCGATTTCCATGCCGGTGGCGGCGGTTGGAATCCGGGAACGCTTTCATCTTTCTGTGCTTGGGCTGCGTGAATCGCTCCCGCCCACCGCGCAACGTTGGATTGCCCTTGGCTGTGATGCGATCGTTGGCCTGTTTGGCGTGGGTATGGCGATCTGGTCTTGGGAATTGGTGGAAATGGTTGCGAATTTCCGCATTCCCTTGCTCGGTATCAGCCAGGGCTGGACCTATGTGCCAATGGTGGTGGGCGGCGTTTTGATTGCCCTATTCGCGGTGGAACAGGTGCTGCGCGATATCTTCGTGCCTGAGGCGCCGGAAAAACGTGGCCCCGCCGCGGCCTTCCTGGAGTAGCGGCAATGGAACCCGGGCTTTTTTTGATTTTTGCGGTATTTGCATTTGGCGTCATCGCCGGTGTGCCGGTGGCCTTTTGCCTTGGCATCGCAGCTGTCGTGGGCTTCATCTATGAAGGGCTAAACCCCGCCGTTGCCTTCCAGCAAATGGCGAGTGGCATGAGCATCTTCTCCCTGCTTGCCATTCCCTTCTTCATCTTTGCTGGCGAGATCATGCTCCATGGAGGCATTGCGCGCCGCTTGATTGCGCTGGCTTCCGCTTGCGTTGGTTGGATGCGCGGTGGCTTGGGGATGGTGGATGTTTCAACCTCCATGCTGTTTGGCGGGATTTCCGGATCAGCGGTGGCGGATACCTCGGCCACTGGCACCATCCTGATCCCGGCGATGAAGGCCAAGGGGTATGGCGTGGATTATGCGGTGTCACTCACCGTCACCAGCAGCATCGCGGGCATTCTGATTCCGCCCAGCCATAACATGATTCTCTATTCCCTCGCGGCGGGTGGTGGCATTTCTGTGAGTGCGCTGTTCATCGCGGGCATTGTGCCTGGCATTACCATGTGCTTTTTTCTTGGCATTGCCGCTTATGTCATGGCGGTGCGGCGCGGCTACCCTTCCGAAGGTTGGGCCGGGTTCAGGCATTTGTTCTGGACCTTCATTGATGCGTTGCCTGGGTTGCTAACGGCAGTGATCATTCTGGGTGGCGTGCTTTCTGGCGTTTTTACCGTGACGGAAAGTGCGGCCTTTGGCGCCATCTGGGCGCTGGTGGTCACACTGCTGGTCTATCGCAATCTTTCCTGGCCGGATTTTCTGATCGCCGTGAAGGCAAGCGTTCGCACCACTTCGGTCGTGTTTTTGCTGGTTGGCACGGCAACGGCTTTTGCCTGGCTGCTTGCCATGTATCGCCTACCGGAATTGCTGACCGAGGGGATGCTCGCCATCAGCGCCAATCCCATCGTGATCCTGTTGATGATCAATGTCTGTTTGCTGCTATTGGGTTGCGTGATGGATATGGCGGCGTTGATCCTGATCACCACGCCGATCTTCCTGCCCGTAGTCACCGCCATTGGCGTTGATCCGGTGCAATTCGGCATGGTGATGATGATGAATCTTGGCCTTGGGCTGACCACACCACCAGTCGGCGCGGTGTTGTTTGTTGGTTGCGCCATTGGGCGAATACCCATGGAACAGGTCATGCGTACCATCTGGCCATTTTACGGCGCCATATTGCTTGCGCTGGTGCTCACCACCTATTGGCCGGCCATGTCGCTGACACTGCCGCGCCTATTGCTTGGCTATGGAGGCTAAGGCCATGAATGCACCCTCAAAACCTGTGCTGCTGACCGGCGCTTCCGGCGCGCTTGGGCGTCACCTCACGCAAAGCCTGGGTGCGCTTGGCTGGGCTTTGCGCCTGACGGATATCGCACCCTTCCCGGACGTGCTGCCGCCATCGGCGCGCTTCGTGCAGGCGGATTTGAATGATGGCGTGGCGTTGCTCCGTCAGGCGGAAGGTTGCGGCGCCATTCTGCATTTCGGCGGGGTGAGTGTTGAGCGCCCGTTTGAGGAAATACTCGGCCCCAATCTGCGCGGGCTTTATCACGTGTATGAGGCCGCACGGCGCGAAGGCGCGCGCGTGATCTTCGCCAGTTCCAATCACACCATCGGCTTTCATGAACGCCCGCGTGGCAATGATGCGAAGCTGGATGCGGATTGCGCCTTCCGGCCTGATGGCTATTACGGAATCGCCAAAGTCTATGGCGAGATGATGGGGCGGATGTATTGGGACAAGCATGGGGTTG
>JBBAUC010000085.1:0-12284 GCA_040398485.1 Roseomonas sp.
AAGCGCCGTGTTTTCGTGGCCTGTCAGCCAGGTGAATCACCCGATGGCTTCCGCGTGGATGTGGATGGCAATCTATGGTGCGGTTGGGGCATGACTGCTGAATTTGATGGTGTGCGCGTGTATAACCATGCAGGCGCACCAATCGGGCATGTTCATCTGCCCGAACGCTGCGCCAATGTTTGTTTCGGCGGGCGCTATCGCAACCGGTTGTTTATGGCAGCGGCGCAGTCTTTGTATTCGGTTTACGTCAATACGGAGGGCGTCAAGGGCGGTTGAGTTTTTCGCTTGGTATTTCGATGGTCATGGCGAGCAGCCGGAAAGAATGGCTCTTGCCATGGCCATCAAGATTGAGGCTGCCATTGACGCCGCCTTCCAGCACTTCATCAATGACAAAGTTGAAGGCGTTGAGCAGCGGCAGGTCATAACGCTTGCAGGCGGTGGCGCCCCGGTGGCGGAACAATGCCAGTACTTTTTCTTCCGTCACCTGTTCCGCCAATAGCGGATAAAGCGCCGGATCATAGGGCATGAGTGAGAGGTTCACGCGATTGCCCTTATCGCCGGCACGGCTATGCGCGATGCGGTGCAGTGGGGTTTCGATATTTTGGGTCATCAATTCCATTCCCGCGCCTGCAGAACCCGCGTTTCGGTTGGCACCATATCGCGCGGGACCAGGAAGCTCCGCGTCAGGATGCGGGGTGTGACGCGCCAACGCGCGCCGGATGTGCCTGCCGTTCCGCAGCAAAGCAAGGCAAGCGCTTCACGCGAAGCCTGATCTGCATCATCGCGTGTGGTGGCCTTTACCGCCAGGCGAATGCGAATATCCTGCGGTTCCGGCCCCGCATAGCCGCGCCAAAGCGTGCCATCATCCGAATCATGCACGGAAGCGACGCCGATCAAATCCGCTCGCGCTCGCCGTGCCAGGCCGCGCTGCTTCACGCGTTGCAGCAGCACATCGGCCGTTGCCCGTGCGCGCGCCAAGGCATTGGGGCCAGCCACACTGATTTCGCCTTCGCCCAACCAGGAACCTTCGTAGCAGGCTGTGACTTTCAGCAAATCTGGCCGCTGACGGCCCTGCAAGCCATGCACGGCAACACGATCCTGCCCGCCTGGCGTCAGATGCGCCCCGGTAATATCCAGGATCACATCCGGGGTGATATAGGTCGAAGGGTCATGCAGTTCATATAATAGCTGTTCTTTGACCGTGCGCTGATCAACAATGCCGCCAGTGCCTTCCGGCTTGGTGATTAGCAAGGATAGATTGCGCCCGACCTCGGCAATCGGGAAGCCGATATTGGCGGGATCAGGGATATCCTTGAAGCCGGGGTCCCAGAAAACGCCGCCCGTCACCTGGCTGCCGCATTCCAGCAAATGTCCCGCTGCCGCACCAACCGCCAGCGCCTGCCAATCATCCTCGGCCCAGCCGAAATGATGCATGAGGGGTGCGATGGCAAGAGCGGGGTCTGAGGTACGCCCCGCCACCACAATTTGTGCGCCGGCGGCAAGCGCTTCAGCCAAAGGTGCCGCGCCGATATAGGCATTGGCGGAAACCAAACTCCAGGAAGACATATCAAGCCCAGCATCCGCTTCATGCACGGCGAGCTTATCAAGATTAACGCTATCCGAAACATCATCGCCCGTCACAAGACCAATGCGGAGTTCCGGCAGGCCGAGTTTCTTCGCGAGCCGGGCAATGGCCCGCGCGGCAGCGGCTGGATTGGCCGCGCCGAAATTGCCGAGAATGGGAATGCCTGCGCGGGCGCAATCCACCAAGATTGGTTCCAACAACCTTTCCAGCATGGGTTCATACCCCGCTTCCGGATCACGCCGGCGTTCAAGCTGCGCCAAAGCCACGGTGCGTTCGCCCAGGCATTCGAAGAACATCGCCGCGGGCAGGCCGCGCTTGACCAGGCTGCGCACCACCGGGATGGGGGCATCAATCCGATCCCCCGAAAAACCTGCACCATTACCGACCAGAAATAGATCACTCACGCTGGGCACTCCCTTGAGCATTTTCAAGCCAAGTGGGATCACTTGGCGACTCGGAAAATGCGATCAAACAAAAGTTTAGAGTGGTTCCCGTGAACCAAGGTGAACGGAAACCGCTCTAATCGCTGCCCCAAGCAGCGCCGCATCGTCATCGTCGAATGCGATGGGGTTTATGGCAAGCAGGCCCTGGCCGATGCGCCCGGCATCAAGATGAATAGCGGGGCGATGGGCGCGGAGCCTTGCATCCGCGGCTTGTGCGGTGGCCGCATCTGTCAGGCGCCATTCCAGAATGGGCAGGCCTGGCTTGGCGCCACCTGGCACAAGGCGAAGGTTTGGCGGGTGCCCCGCCGCCACCAGCACCGCTTCAAGCCGCGCCTGCCAGCGCGCGCTGCGTTGCATTGGGTCATCCGCCAAAAAGCGCCGCAGCGCCACGATCAGCCCGACGATTTCTTCCTTGCCGATCTTGCAAGACCGCCCAATGCCGTGATGCGGCAGGCCACGCATTTGCGCGAGTGGCGCGAATTCCTGTGGCGCGATGAACTCCGCTTCCGGCATATCAAGATCGAGCATTTGCGCCAGCGCAGACGAAACCAGATCACGCCGCCCGGCGAGAATGCCAGAGGATTGCGGCCCACCCAAAGCCTTGCCGCCCGAAAAACATACCAGATCGGCGCCTTCAGTGATGAAGCGCTGCAGGTTTTCGGTGGGCGGTAATTGCGCTGCCGCATCCACCAGCACGGGGATATGCCGTTCACGTGCCACACGCACCACATCGGGCAAAGGCGGTTCGCTTTGCGCGCCCGCCAGATAATAAACCGCCGCGGTGCGATCCGTGATGGCGTCAGCGATTTCCCAGGGCGCGGCATCGCGCACGCCGGGGCCAGAAACGCGGTCCGGAATGCCGATTTCAATGATGCGTCCGCCCGCCACGCGCAAGGCGCGGTCATACATATTGCACTGGCTGCGGATGGTGATGAATTCATCCGGCATGCCGCGCGTATCGGGCAGGCGGTTCATCGCGCCCGGATCAAGCCGCGCCATGCAGGCGGCCGCACCAAGCAACACAGCGGCGGAAGCGCCGGAAGTGACGATGCCTGCTTCCGCGCCGGTGGCTTTGGCGATCTCTCGGCTGGCGGCGGCTTGCAGATGATGCATTTCCACCGTCGCGCGCGCAGCTTCCGCCATGGCGGCCAGCACTTCGGGCGCCATCAGCCCGCCGGAAAGCCGCGTATTCGTGCCATAGGCATTGATAATGCGCGGCACGCCAAGGTCATCGTAAATCATGCAGGGTGTTCCGAAAGGGTGCGGCGCAGCGCATTGCGCCAAAGCGCATAGCGGCTATCCGCCTCCGCGCGATTCATTTGGGGAACGAAGCGCCGTTCCAACCGCCAATGGGTGGCATCTGCCGCTCCTGGCGGGGCGCAAAGCCCGGCCTGCATCCCGGCCAGATAAGCAGCGCCAAGCGCAGTGGTTTCCAACACGGTTGGCCTATCCACCGGCGCGCCTAATTGGTCCGCCAGGAATTGCATGGTCCAATCAGAAGCAACCATGCCGCCATCCACGCGCAACACGGTTTCCTTGTTGCCTTGCCAATCCGCATGCATGGCTTCGATCAGATCGCGCGTTTGAAACGCAACACTTTCCAGCGCAGCCCGACATAATTCGGCACGGCCGCTGCCGCGTGTGAGGCCGAATATCGCGGCTTGCGCCTTGGCATCCCAATGCGGCGCGCCAAGCCCGGCAAAGGCCGGCACCAGCACCACGCGCTGCGCGGGGTCTGCCTGCGCGGCCAGAACGCCGGCTTCCTTCGCATGACTGATGATGCCCAGGCCATCGCGCAGCCATTGCACCGCGGCGCCGGCCACGAAAATCGCACCTTCCAGCGCGTAATGGCGCTTGCCTTGCAATTGGTAAGCGATGGTCGTCAGCAGCCGATTGTGCGACGCGACCGGCGTTTCGCCCGTATTCAACAAGGCAAAACACCCTGTGCCATAGGTGGATTTCACCATGCCGGGCGCAAAGCAGCCCTGGCCAATCGTTGCCGCCTGCTGATCGCCTGCCATGCCACGAATAGGAATGACGGCACCCAATAGCGCGGGATCGGTTTCGCCAAAATCCCCGGCGCAATCACGCACTTCTGGCAAAATGGCTTCCGGGACACGAAACAGGCGCAGCAAATCCGCATCCCAAACGCCGCGCCTGATATCGAACAACATGGTGCGCGCGGCATTGGTGGCATCTGTCGCATGCACGCGCCCGCCCGTCAGGCGCCAGAGCAAAAAGCAATCTACCGTGCCGAAAGCCAGCGCCCCGCGTTCCGCCGCCGCCCGTGCGCCCGCGACATTGTCCAGCAACCAGGCAAGCTTGGTGGCTGAGAAATAGGGGTCAGCCAGCAGCCCCGTGCGTTCGGTCAGCAGCGCCTCATGGCCCTCGGCGCGCAGCTTCGCGCAGGCATCGGCCGTGCGCCGATCCTGCCAGACAATAGCGCGATGCAGGCAGCGCCCTGTCGCGCGGTCCCAGAGCAGCGTGGTTTCGCGCTGATTGGTGATGCCCATGCCGGCCACATCGGCCGCGCTGCAGCCCGATTTTTCCAAAGCCTGACGCAAAGTGGTAATGGCACCCTGCCAGATATCTTCCGGCTCATGTTCCACCCAGCCAGGTGAGGGGAAATGCTGCGGCAATTCCATCTGCGCTGTCGCGCGCGGCAGGAGATCGGCCTCGAAGGCGATGGTGCGCGTGGAGGTTGTGCCCTGATCGAGTGCAAGCAGCAGGGGGGTCTTCATGCTGTGGCGTTTCCTTTCGCTGCCAAGCATAATGCGGGAAAGGAGATTGCGCGATGGCCATTCAGCTTTTTGAACTCTGCGGTGCCGATCCGGCGCGGCGCTTCAGCCCCTATTGCTGGCGGAGCCGGTTGGCGCTGGCCCATAAGGGCCTGGCGGTTGAGACCATCCCGTGGCGCTTCACGGAAAAGGCAGCGATTGGCGCCCATGGGGCACAGAGAGTGCCGGTGATGCTGGATAATGGGCGCACCATCGTGGATTCCTGGGTAATCGCGGAATATCTGGAAAATACCTACCCGGATCAGCCTTCACTGTTTGGCGGTGCGGGCGGGCACGCGCTGGCGCGCTTCATCAATGCCTGGGGCGATGCGGTATTGCATGCCGGGATTGCGCGACTGGTGGTTTCCGACATTGTGCAGCATCTGGCGCCGGAAGATGCTGCGTATTTTGTACCGGATCGGGAAAAGCGCTTCGGCATGAAGCTTGAAGCGGTAACGGCAGATCGCGCGGAACGGGTGAAGGGTTTTCGTGACAGCCTGATGCCGCTGCGCATCGCGTTGCGGTCTGCGCCCTTTCTGCATGGCGATACGCCCGGCTATGCGGATATGATCGTCTTTGGCGGCTTCCAATGGGCGCGCTGCGTCAGCGCCTTCCCGCTATTGGCTCAAGATGATGCGGTTTATGCTTGGCGGGAGAGGATGCTGGATGCCTATGGAGGCATCGCTCGCGCTGCGCCGGCCTATGCGGAAGCCTAAACTACGGCTTCTTTTCGCTTGAAAGGCGGCGCGCTTCGCGCTTGGCTTGCGGTATTCGCCGCGATCCGCAAGCCAGGAGGCCGCCATGCCCACACCCACCCTGATCCGCAACGCCGCTTGGACCGCCGAATGGGATGCAGCCGCGGGTCAGCATTTCTACGGCCAGGGCAAAGATGTGCTGCTGGCCGATGGGCGCATCGCCGCCATCACGCCGCATGATCCTTCCGCCCCGCCGCCCGCGGGCGCTGAGGTGATTGATGGCAGCAAGCTTCTGGTCATGCCGGGGTTGATCAACATCCACACCCACCCGACAACAGAACCCGCCGGGCGCGGTGTGCGGGAAGATCATGGCGTGCCGGAACAGCAAATGACCGGCCTGTTTGAACGCTTGCAAGCCTTCAAACTGGATCAGCAGGGCCAAGCGGCGGCGATGCGCCTTGCCTATGCCGAGTTGATGTCAGCTGGTGTCACCAGCGTGGTGGATTTATCGCCGCCCTTCCCATCTTGGCTTTCCATCATGGCGGAAAGCGGCCTGCGCGGTTGGGCGGGGGCGGGCTATGCTGCGGCGCGCTGGGGCATGGAAGCACCGCAGTCCGTGACCTGGATGTGGAACAGCGAAGATGCACGCCGGCAATTCGATGCGGCGAAGCAATTCATGAAAGAAGCCGAAGCCGATCCTTCTGGCCGCCTGACCGGCATTGTCTTCCCCGCGCAGATTGACACGGTGGAGGAGGCGATGCTGCGCGAAAGCATCGCCTATGCTGCCGAAACCGGGAGGCCCTTTACCACGCATATCTCCCAATCCGTGGTGGAGGTGCGTGAGATTATTCGCCGCCATGGCGTCACACCCATTCAATGGGCGGCGGGTATTGGGCTGCTGACGCCGCGCAGCATTCTGGGCCATGCGATTTTTGTGGATGAGCATATCTCAATCGGCTGGCACACCGCTAAGGATGTCGGGCTGATTGCCGATACGGGGGCGACGGTCGCGCATTGCCCATCACCCTTCGCCAGGTATGGCGAACATTTGCGCCATTTCGGCAAGTATCGCGCACGCGGTGTCAATCTTGGTTTCGGGACGGATTGCGCGCCGCATAACCTGATTGAGGAAATGCGCCTTGCCATTATTCTGGCGCGCAATGCTTGCCGCGATGTTGCTGCCGCAGATACCGGCAGCGTTTTCCATGCGGCTACAGTGGGCGGCGCTGATGCCTTGGGGCGGCGTGACCTTGGCCGTCTGCAACTGGGCGCTTCGGCAGATATCGTGCTGGTGGATCTGGCGCATCCGTTAATGACCCCGCCGCGTGATCCGTTGCGTGCGCTTGTTTTCCATGCGGCGGATCGCGCCGTGAAACGCGTGCTGGTCGGGGGCGAGACGATTTATGCGGATGGTCGGCCCACCAAGTTGAATGTCACGGACGCTGCCGGCATTCTGGCTGAAAGTCAGGCCAAGATGTTGCGAGATTCAGTTGGCCGGGATTATCGCGGGCGGAGCGGCGATGAAATTACGCCGATCAGCCTGCCAATTCATTAGCGCTTATTGCACAATCGCGATCTGCTGCGGGTCTATGCGTAGCCAAAGCTTCGTGCCCACCGCATAGGCGGCCAGCGGTGGTGCGGCGGCGCGTAGGCGAAGTTCCGCCCCTTCCGGACGCAGCACATAATCCCAGGCTTCACCCAGATAAGTGCGTTCCAGCACTGTTACTGGCATGATCAGTTCCGCGCTTTCATGCGTGGGTTCGGTCAGATGCAGGCTCATGGCCTGTGGGCGGAGCGACAGCAGAATGTCGCCCGATACCTCAGGCGAAATACCAGCCGCTGCGGCAGGGCCAAGCGATAAGCCGCCAAGCAGCAAAGCACCTGCTTCAACGCGCGCTTCCAGCAGATTGGTGCGCCCAACAAAGCCCGCGACAAAACGCGTGCGTGGCTTGGTGTAGAGCAAATGCGGCGCATCCACCTGTTCAATCTTGCCCGCATTCATCACCGCAATACGGTCGGATGTTGCCATGGCTTCGGATTGGTCATGGGTAACATAAACGGTGGTGATACGGAATTCATCATGCAGGCGGCGGATTTCGAAGCGCATTTCCTCCCGCAAATTGGCATCCAGATTGGAGAGCGGTTCATCCAGCAGCAGCACGGCAGGCTTCACCACAATGGCGCGGGCCAGCGCCACGCGCTGTTGCTGGCCGCCGGAAAGCTCGGCCGGGTAGCGCCCCGCCAGATGGCCCATCTTTACCACATCCAGAATTTCACCAACGCGGCGCTTGATTTCATCGCTGGGTAGTTTGCGGAGTGTCAGCCCAAAGCCGACATTCTCCGCGACCGTCATATTCGGCCAAATGGCGTAGGATTGGAAAATCATGGACATGCCGCGGCGTTCCGGCGGCAGCACGGCGCCAGGGGCGGAAAGCACGCGGCCATCCACGGAAATCGTGCCGGCATTGGGTTCAACAAAGCCGGCAATCATGCGCAGCGTCGTTGTCTTGCCGCAGCCCGATGGGCCAAGCAAAGACAGGAATTCGCCTTCCTCCAACGTCAGATCAATCGCGTCCACAACAACGTTCTTGCCATAGGCTTTTGTCAGGCCAGAAAGGGTCAGGCGCGGCATATCAATCCCTCCGCAACATGAAATCGCGACCGACAAGCTTCATGCCAATGCCGACAAATACCATGGTGATTACCAGCAATATGCCGCCAAAGGCGGATACCAATTCGAAATTGCCCTGCTCGCTCAGATCATAAAGCAGCACGGACATGGTGCGTGTACGTGGGCCGACCAGGAAGATCGCCGCCGATAATTCACGAGAGGCGACGATAAAGACAATCAGCCAGCCACCCAGTAGCGACGTTTTCAGCAAGGGCGCGGTGATGCGGCGGATGGTTTGCAGCCGCCCGCTACCCAGGATGCGCGCCGCTTCTTCCATTTCCGGATGCACCGCGCGGATGGAGGCCTGCGCATTGGCATAGGCAATCGGTAGGAAGCGCGCGGTGAAGGCCAGGATGATGAGCAAGGCGCTGCCATAAAGCATCAGCGGCGGCCCGGCATAGGCAGCATAAAAACCAATCGCCATGACGATACCGGGGATAACAAAAGGCGCCATGGCAAGAAAGGCCAAGCCATCCGCAAAGCGGATCAGGCGGCGCACCACAATATAAGCGACCAGAAGAGCAAGGATCAGCGCAAGCCCCGCCGAAGCGGCAGAAAACCAGATGGTATTCCAAACCGATTGCAACGCCATGTCATGTTCAAACAGCAGCATCCGGTAATTGCGGAAAGTGAGGTTATCGAGCGAAAACCCGCGCCCCCAAGCCTTGGCGAAGGAAGCTTGCAGCAGCACCAGCAAAGGTTTCAGTACCGCCAGCAGCGCCACACCAAAACACCAGGCAAACAGCACCCAGCGCCAGGGGCCAAGCTTGATCTGCCGCCTTTCGCCACCTTTGCCGGTTTGCGAAACGAAGCCCTTGCGGGACAGCATCAGCTTCTGCACGCCAATCAGCGCCACCGTTATCAGCAACAGCGGAATGGCATAGGCCGCCGCCACTTCCACCCGCACAGGGTCTTCAAAAAACTGCCAAAGCTGTGTGGTCACCACATTGATGCGGGCGGGAATGCCGATGAGGGCCGGCGTGCCGAATAATGCGATGGTTTCAAGAAAGATCAGAATGAAGCCACCAAGAATGGAAGGCCATACCAAGGGCAGCGTCACCTTACGCATGGTGGTCCAGGTACCCGCGCCCATGATATTGGCGGCATCTTCCATTTCGGATGAAATCAGATCAAGCGCGGATTTGACGAAAATGAAGACTAGCGGGAAGGAATGCAATGCGATCACGAAGGCCATGCCGCTGAAGGTATAAACATTGACCAGTGGCGATTCCGCGCCCGTTGCCCAGCGCCAGACCTGATTGAGCCAGCCGGCATTTGGCCCGGCCAGCAAAATCCAGCCAATGGCACCAAGATAAGGCGGCATCACGAAGGCTGCCAGCACCATAGCCCAGGTGAAACCCTTGCCCGGCATGTCAGTGCGCGAAACAGCCCAGGCCATGGGTACGGCGATGATGGTGGAGATTGTGGCACTCAACAGCCCCAGCAGCAGGGAATTGCGCAAGGCATCCAGATAGCGCTGCCTGCCATAGGCAGTCGCGTAATTCATCAAAGTGAAATCGCCGGTTTCCTGTTCCTCAAAGCTGATCAACAGCATTTTGAGGAGCGGCGCCGCAATCAGGAAAATCAACGCTGCAACCAGCAGAAGCCAGAGCAGCGTGACCGGTTCCAACATCCCGAGCCGCGCACGAAACCCCGCGCGCGGTGTGGCGGCCAATGCAGCGCTTTCAGCCATGCGTCGCGTCAGACGCCAAAAGTATCGCGCCAGGCGTCACGCACTTCAGGCACGCCTTTCTCGGCATCTTCGATGGAAGGTGCGAGCATTTTTACCTGATCCAGTGGGCGGGACCCTTCCGGTGGCGGCACATCCGGGCGGATGCTTTCATTGAACAGCAGTCGGATAGCGGTAGAAAGTCCAACGCCTGTCTGGAATTCCATGAATAGCTTTGCGGCATTGGGGTGCGGCGCATTGCGGATAATGGCGGAAGGCGAAAGCGCGGCCAGCACACCTTCTTCTGGATAGATCAGCTTGAGCGGATTGCCGCGCGACATGCTGAACAGGGTGGAGGCGGAAGGCACCGCAACACCAACACCGCGTTCACCGGCATTCATGGTAGTGACAGGGTCAATGGAAGAACGCCCGATTTGCGGCTTGTTACGCTCAAGTTGCTTGAAATAATCCCACCCATAAAGCCGGCGCATTTCCATCGCCCAAAGCCCGATGGCGCCGCTGAAGCCAGGATGGCCGACGGCGAGCTTGTCCTTCCACTTGGGGTCCAGGATATCCTTCCAGGATTTCGGCGCATCGGCTTCCGATACTAGGCGGGTATTGTGTGCCAGCAGGTAAATGCCAAGGAAGCTGGATTGGTAGAAATTATCCGGATCAGCCACGCGCAAATCAGGCAGAAGGCCATCCGCATTTTTGGGACGGAATTGCATCAGGCGATTCTGGCGCTTCAATTGAACGTAATGCCCACCATTGGTGGAAGACAGCACATCACATTGCGCCACACCGGCGCGCAAATCCTGCGACAGGCGCTGGAAGGCCACTTGGGATGTGCTGCGCACCACATTGCAGCGCACACCTGGGTAGCGTTCATTGAAGGCGCGGCCTGCGGCTTCGGACGCTTCCGCGCTGTATTGGCCGGAATACCAAGTGATTTCGCCCTCTCGCCGCGCGGCTTCATACAGAACCCGCTCATGCTCGGGCATCGGGCCTTGTGCGAAGGCTTTGCCGGTGGCGGCGGCCCAGGCGCCAAGCGCCAACATACCGCGACGATCAATCATCATCATTGCGTGCTTCCTCCCCGTGGTTGCGGGCGCTCTATCAGCGCTCCGGATCACTTTCGTGGAAGCTTGCCACCCTCGCGGAAGCCTGTAAACCATGCGGGAAAATAGGGAGAAAGACCATGGCGTTAATTGACCGTATTGGGGTGGATGTTGGGCGCAAGCTGAAGCTTGAAGACGCCATTGAATGGGCGGCGCGGAACCAAGTGCGCCACATAGATATCCAATTGGACACGGGCGAGAACAAGGTGAACATGTTCGATGATGCGCGCTGCCGCGCCATTGTCGCCTCCGCCCGCGCCAATGGCGTGACCATTGCTTTGCACACGCTTTCCGCCGTGAATGTAGGCGAATACTCGCCCTTCCTGGCGGAAGCGGTGGATGCCTATATGCGCGCCTATATTGAAGTGGCGCCCAAGCTTGCCGCGGAATGGATCGTGGTCCATGCCGGCTATCACTTCACCGCCGATGTGCCGATGCGCATGGAAGCGGGGCGGGATCGTTTGCAACGCATGGTGCAGCACGCGGAAAAGCATGGCGCGCTACTGCTGCTTGAAAACCTGAATGTAGAACCGCCGACGGCCGAGGTGCATTACCTGGCCCATACGCAGGAAGAATGGCGCTATTATTATGATGCGATCCATTCCCCGGCCTTCGCGCTTTCCTTCACCGCCAATCATGCGCATCTGATGCCCGATGGCGTCGCTGCCTGGGTGGCGGGCATTCCGATGGAACGCGTGCGCGAAGTGCGGCTCGCGGATTGCTGGCGCAATGGGCATGAGGAACATCTGGTGCCCGGCCAGGGTGATTTCGATTTTGGCGATATGTTCCGCCTTATCGAAGCGCGCGGCTTCAAGGGGCATTACACCAATGCCTTTGGGTCGCTTGAAGAAATGCAATGGGCGCGCGGCTATATGGTGGAAAAGGCCCGCGCAGCCGGGGTGAAGGTGGACTGAAAGCGCCCCGGCACGGTCCTTGCTGATCTAGCCCCGGAACAACAACACCGGGGCTTCAAACCATGTCCATTTCTCGCTTTTCGCGCCGCGCCCTGTTGGGTGCTGGTGCTTCTGGCCTGACCCTGCCGCTTATTCCTGAGGCGTTCAGCCCGGCTTTTGCCCAAGGCGCAGGCGAAAGAACGCTGCGCTACGGCATTTCCATGGCCGATATTCCGCAAACCACCGGCCAGCCGGATCGCGGCGCGGGTGCTTATCAATTCACCGGCTATACGCTTTATGACCCGCTGGTTGCCTGGGAAATGGATGTAGCTGACCGGCCCGGCAAGCTCCTGCCAGGCCTGGCGACATCCTGGGAGACCGATCCCGCTGATCGCAAGCGCTGGATTTCCCGGCTGCGGCCAGGCGTGAAATT
>JBBAUC010000086.1:0-12183 GCA_040398485.1 Roseomonas sp.
GGTAGGAAACGGAGCCACTCACCAGGAAGGAGGCGATGATCACATCCACCGCCAAATTGATCTGCGTGACGCCAGCGCCCAGCACGCCAGGCACCATGCGGCGCAGCACCTGCCGAATGGGTGGTGTCAGCGCCGGGCGCCGATAAAGGCGCAGCGCCATCCCGGCCTGCCGCGCCGCCACCCAGACCATGGCAAGCTGCACGACGCCGGCGGCAAAAACCCCCCAGGCCAAGGCATGGCCAGGTGTCGGCAAATAGGGCGTGAGGCCCACCAGCGCCGCCATCAACAGCAGGTTGAAGAATACCGGCGCGGCGGCGGCGGCGGCGAAGCGATCCAGGCTATTCAGCACGCCGGAAATCAGCGCCGTCAGGCAAATCAGCGGCATGTAGAAAAACGTGATGCGCGTGAGTTCAACGGCCAGCGCGAATTTCTCCGGCGTAGAGGCAAAGCCCGGCGCCAGCACGCCAATCACCTGGGGCATGAAGATCAGCGCGATCAGCGTCAGCAGCGAAAGCCACAGCATCATCAGCGTGCCCATGCGTTCCGCCATGTCGCGGGCTGCGGCGCGGCCTTCGGTGGCTAATACGCCGGCGAAGGCGGGCACGAAGGCCGCGTTGAAGGCGCCCTCGCCAAACAGGCGGCGGAACAAATTGGGCAGTTTCAGCGCCACGAAAAACGCATCCGCGACCGGCCCCGCCCCAAGGCGGGAGGCGATCAGCATGTCCCGGGCGAAGCCAAGAATGCGGCTCGCCATGGTCCAGCTTCCGATGGTGAGCACGGAACGTAGCATGGAAGGGGGTGTAGGCGGGGCCGCGGCGAAGCGAAAGGGCGCTTGTCCTGAAGGCGTGGTGCGCCTAGGTGAAGGGCTTATCCCGGCCAGCGTGCCGAACCCTTCCGCGAGTAACCACGCGATACCATGATGAACGATACGAACGACCCCAACGCCCCCCAAGCGGCGGCGCCAGAACCCGCCCCCGAAGCCCCGGCGATGACCGCCGAGGAGCGCCTTTTCCTGCTGGCGCAGGAGATGGAGGCGCTGCGCGACAAATGGCTCCGCTCAGAAGCTGAGATGCAGAACCTGCGCAACCGCACCCAGCGCGAAGTGGCCGATGCGCGTGCCTATGCCACGCAGAAATTCGCAAGTGATGTGGTGGAGGCAGCGGAAAACCTGCGCCGTGGTATTGAAGCCCTGCCGCCGGCTGCCGAGGATGAGCCCGATCTGCTGACCAAGCTCCGCGCCGGTTTTGAGGGTGTGGAGCGGTCCTTCCAGGGCATTCTTGAGCGCAATGGCGTGCAGCGCCACGACCCCAAGGGCCAGCCCTTCGATCCCGAAAAGCACCAGGCCATGGCGGAACAGCCCGCGCCGGAAGGCGTGGCGCCGGGCACGGTGCTGCATGGCTGGACATCTGCCTGGACGCTCAATGGCCGGCTGCTGAAGCCCGCTATGGTGGTGGTGGCGAAGGCCGAGGGGTGATTGTGGCGCTGGGGCGCTTTTCTCCCCGCTGACTACAACAACGACAGCGGGACATGACCCCGCGTCACGCCTTGCGCGCCCTTGTTTCCGTAATGGCGATGTAAAGCCCCGCGCCGATGATGATGCTCGCCCCCAGCCAGGTCCATTGGTCCGGCCAAAGCCCGGTAATGGCATAGCCCACCGCGATGGCGCCGATCATTTGCCAATACTGAAACGGCGCGATCACATTGGCCGCGCCATAGGTCATGGCCTTGGCCACGCACCAATGGCCTGCCGCGCCCAGTATGCCCAGCGTCAAATGCCAGAAAATATCCGCCCAGCTATTGAAGGGCACCCAAAAGAACGGGATGACGCAGCACATCACCAGCGCTCCAAAAAGCCCGCTATACATCACCGATGTTTCCGGCCGATCCAGCCCCGCCACCTGGCGCGTCAGGATTTGGTAGATGGCATAACAAAAGGCACTGGCCACAATACCAAGGGCTGCGGGTTGGAAAACCTCAGACCCCGGGCGGATCACCACCAGCACGCCCAGGAAGCCCACCGTCACCGCCGCCAGGCGCTTCCAGCCGATCTGCTCACCCAGCATGGGCAGCGCGAGCAAGGTCACGAAAAACGGCGACATGAAGGAAATGGACGAAGCCTTGGCCAGCGGCACATCCTTCACGGAGAAAAAGAAAAAGGTGGTGGACGCCAGCAACAGCAAGGACCGCGAAACCTGCACCCCGGGTTTGCGACTTTTCAGCACGCTAAGCCCGTAGCGCGGCACAATCAGCGCCAGCACAATCAGCAAATGCCCGGTGGTGCGCGCCCAGATGATTTGCTCGGAAGGGTAGGTACGGCTCAATACCTGGACGATGCCATTCATGATCGGGAATAGCGTGCAGGCCGCACACATGAAAAAAATGCCAAGCAGCAAGGATGTCTGACGCGGCGGCACCGCGGTGGTGGTCATGAGGCTTGCGCCCTCCCGGAGGCTGCTGGCGTTCCACGATAGGCCATAAGCCGCGGCAGGGGAAACTTGGCCTCTGGGTGGGCGACTCGGGCGGCCAGGGGCGCTTCGGTGGCATGAAAAACCTGTCAGGTGATCCCTTTGGCGGCGGCTAATGCACGTAAAACAGGCGATGCCGGGGCGATTCACCGCCAAGAACCGCCCAAAGGATTGGCATATGCCTTGCTGACCCCATCTCCCTGGGGCATGTGACGCCCCAATCCATCCCAGAGAGGAGAGAGCCATGAGAACCAGGTATCGGATCGAACGCCGCGCATTGCTCACGGGTGGCACTGCCCTTGTGCTTTCTGCGGTAGCAGGCGCGCGGGTGCCGTTGGCGCAGACGCTCGAAAAGCTCTCCTTCCAGACCAATTGGCGCGCCCAGGCGGAACATGGCGGCTATTATTTGGCACTGGCCAATGGGCTTTATCGCCGTGCCGGCATTGATTGCGAAATCCGCATGGGCGGCCCGCAGCAGAACCCGGCGCAGCTGCTGCTGGCGGGGCGGGTGGACATGATCATGTCATCCGGCTTTCAGGCGCTGAATTATGTGCGTGAAAATGTGCCCTTCATGGCGATTGGCGCCGTCATGCAAAAGGACCCGCAGGGCTTCATGTTCCATGCGGAAGCGGGGCTCACCAGCTTCGAACAAATGCGTGGCAAGCCGATTTTGGTGGGCGCCGGCGGGCGCGTGACCTTTTGGCCCTTCCTGCGCCGGCGCTTCGGCTTCACCGATAGCCAGATCCGCCCCTATACCTTCAACATCCAGCCTTTCCTTGCTGATAAGCAGGCCATCCAGCAATGCTTTGTCTCGTCAGAGCCTTTCGCGGCACGGCTTGGCGGGGCTGAGCCGCGGGTGCTGCTTTTCGCCGATGCGGGCTTCCCGAATTACCAGACGACGATTGATATCTCCCGCAAGATGGTCGAGGAAAAGCCGGATCTGATCCAACGCTTTGTGGACGCCACCATGCAGGGTTGGACTCAGTATTTGCGCGGGCAGGATGTGGCGGCGGCGAATGCGCTGATCATGCGCGACAATCAGGAAATGACTCAGGAGAAGATTGATTACGCCGTCCGCGCCATGAATGAACGCGGCATTGTGTTTTCGGGTGATGCGGAACGGCTTGGCGTTGGCGCCATGACGGATGAGCGCTGGGAAGCCTTCTATACCGCCATGCGCGATGCGGAAGTGATGCCCCCCGGGCTCGATGTGAAGCGCGCCTATTCGCTGCGCTTCGTCAATAGACGGGTTGGGCTGGCTTGAGCCCTCGGCGCCCGCTGCTCTCGCTCGCCGGGGTTTCCAAGCGTTACGCAACGGGAACCTTGGCGCTGGATGGTATTGATCTGACGATCATGCCGGGCGATTTCATTGCGCTTCTGGGGCCTTCGGGCTGCGGCAAATCCACCTTGCTGCGCCTCATTTCCGGGCTTACCGCGCCAAGTGGTGGGACGATGGAATGGCCGATCGCCATGCATGACGCCGGCGGCGAAGCGGAACGCGATATTGGCTTTGTGTTCCAGGAACCCACGCTGATGCCCTGGGCCAGCGTGATCCGAAATGTGGCGCTGCCCTTGGAATTGGCCGGCATGAAGCGGCGGGAAGCCGAAGAACGCGCGGCCGAATGGATCGCCCGCGTTGATCTGAAGGGGTTTGAGAAAGCCTATCCGCGCGCGTTATCAGGTGGCATGCGCATGCGTGTTTCCATCGCGCGCGCTTTGGTGACGCGCCCACGCATCCTGTTGATGGATGAACCCTTCGCGGCCTTGGATGAAATAACGCGCTTCAGGCTGAATAATGATTTGGTGCAGCTTTGGGCGCAGGAACGTTTTACGGTGATTTTCGTGACCCATTCGGTGTTTGAAAGCGTTTATCTTGCAGAACGCATTGTGGTGATGGCCCCGCGCCCGGGCCGGATTGCGGAGGAAGTGCGCATCACTGCGCCAGCCGAACGGGGAGAGGAATTCCGCACATCGCCCGAATATGCCGCGCAATGCCGCACGGTTTCGCACGCGCTTTCTTCTGCCATGGGGGGTGCCCATGAGTGAGAGTACGGAGGCGGCACCAGCCGCTGGCGGTTTTGTGGAAGGCACCTGGCTGCGTATTCTGGCGCCGACGCTGCTTGCGCTGCTGTTCCTGGGTGGTTGGGAAATGATGGTGCGCGTCAGGGAAATCCCGCCCTATATTCTGCCGGGGCCGATTGCCATTTGGCAGACCTTGATCCGTGATTGGGCGTCGCTTTCCGTATCGCTATTGATCACGCTGAAGATTACCTTCTTGGCGCTATCGGTCGCAGCGATTTTGGGGCTGGCGTTGGCGATACTTTTTGCGCAGTCGCGCATCATTGAATTGTCGCTGTTTCCTTTTGCCGTGGTCCTGCAAGTGACCCCCATTGTGGCGATTGCGCCGCTGATCATCATTTGGGTGAATGATATCGCGATATCTTTGCTGATCTGCGCCTGGATCGTCGCCTTCTTTCCAATCCTGTCGAATACAACTGTCGGGCTGAATTCGGCGGATCATAATTTGAAGGATTTGTTCAAGCTGTATCGCGCATCGCGCTGGCAGGTGCTGACACGGTTGCTGTTGCCCTCCGCCCTGCCTTACTTCCTGGCGGGTTTGCGGATTTCCGGTGGACTTGCGCTGATTGGCGCCATTGTCGCGGAATTTGTCGCGGGTACGGGCGGCAGCGCATCGGGGCTTGCCTACCGGATTCTGGAAGCGGGCTATCAGTTGCAAATCCCGCGCATGTTCGCGGCCCTTGTGCTGGTCTCCGCTACTGGAATTGCGATTTTCCTGGCGCTCAGCTTGCTCACGCATTTGCTGCTGCGCCATTGGCATGAAAGCGCGATGGGCAGGGGGGATCGGCGATGAGTAGCGCCATGGCAAAGACTCGCGCGGCCTTGGCTGCGGCGGGCAGCAATTTCTGGTTGCGCGATGTGCGCGCCCCGGCTGCGGTGCTGGAAGGCGCGGGGCCGCTGCCCTTGGACCGGGATGGCATTGCGCGGTTTGACCTCAGGATCGAGCAGGGGCGCATCGCCGCCATCGCGCCGCTTGGTTCTGCGCCAGATGGGGTTTCCCTGGATGGCGGGCAGATTTGGCCCGGTATGCTGGATGCGCATACCCATCTGGATAAGGGCCATATCTGGCAACGCGCCCCCAATCCTGATGGTAGTTTCTTCGGCGCCGTCACCACGGTCATGGCTGACCGCGATGTGAATTGGTCTGAAGCCGATATGCGCATGCGCGCGGAATTCGCGCTGCGCGCGGCTTACGCCCATGGCACGGTTGCCGTGCGCACGCATTTGGACAGCTACATGCCGCATGCGCCGAAGGCCTGGCGCATGTTTCGTCAGCTGCGCGATGATTGGGCCGGGCGGATCACCTTGCAGGCTTCCTCCATAGCGCCGCTCGATCGCTTCGCGGGGGATGAGGGCGCTGAACTTGCCGATATTGTCGCGGAATCAGGCGGCGCATTGGGCATGGTGACAAGGCTTTCCGGCGGCATTCATGACGATATCCCGCCTGAATTCCAGGCCATGCTGGATCATTTTTTTGCACTCGCGGAAGCGCGCGGCCTAGACCTTGATCTGCATGTGGATGAAAGCGGAGAGACCGGTGCGCGCGCCTTGCGCGAAATTGCGTTGACCGCTTTGCGCCGCGGCTTCAAGGGGCGCATCCAATGCGGGCATTGTTGTTCGCTTTCGCGCCAGACAGATGAATTCGCGCTGGAAACCATCAAGGCTTGCGCTGATGCTGGCGTTTCGATTGTGGTCCTGCCCATGTGCAATATGTATTTGCAGGACCGCGAACCAGGGCGCACGCCGCGTTGGCGGGGCGTGACGCTTGTGCATGAAATGCAGACGGGCGGCGTTTCTGTCTCACTCGCATCCGACAATACGCGCGATCCTTTCTACGCCTATGGTGATTTGGATATGGTGGAGGTAATGCGCGAAGCGACGCGCATTCTGCATCTGGATCATCCCTATGGCGATTGGGCGCGATCCGTCGGCGCGCGGCCCGCCGCGGCGATGGGGCTGCAAGGGGTGGGCATGATCCGCGCTGGTGCGCCGGCTGATCTTATCCTGTTCCGTGCGCGGCACATGACCGAATTTCTGTCACGCCCGCAATCAGATCGGATTGTGCTGCGTAATGGAAAGCTGCTGGACGCTGAAGTGCCGGATTGGCGGGAATTGGATCACGTAATCCCGGCTACCACCGGCTGAGCCGCGCCTTCACCTTCGCCAGAAACGCCGCGCGTTCCGGCGCCGTGCGTTGATCCATCCGCGTCAGCATCAGCCACTCCACGCGGCAGCCGCGCGCGCATAGCCGCCTGAAGCCGCGATTGATCAGCTTCTTGTCCGGCCAGCCAATCACCCACAACAACCAAAGCGGCGAGCCATAAGTCGTGACCACGCCGATGCGCGTGATGTTGGTCAGCAGCGGTTCAATCGCGCCATCACCAAGCTTGAAGGCAATACCTGGCGCCCAGATGCGATCAAACCAGCCCTTCAGCATGGCCGGCAGCCCATACCACCAGGTGGGATAGACCAGCAGCAGCGCCTCAGCCTTTTGCAAGGAAGTGACATGATCCGCGACATCCGGCGGATGGCTTGCAGGGTCCAGATAGTCGCGATGTTCGGCATCACTCAGCGCGGGCACGAAGCCCTCCGCGTAAAGATCGCGGCATTCCACCTGATGCCCGGCGGCTTCCAGCGCTTGTCGCGCTGTGTCGCGGAGCGCTGCCGAAAAGCTCTCCGCCCGCGGATGGCAATGGATCAGCAGCACCCGCATGGTACGCGCCTAATCGAGCTTTTCTTCGACTTCGGGCGCATCCGGGTCGCCATACATGTAATGCGTGCGCGGACGATCGGGCGACCATTCCGGATCATCCCAGGCGAGCATCTTGCCGGGATTGAGCAGGCCAAGCGGATCAGCTTCCTTCTTGAAGGCCAATTGCCGCGCATCCACGCGCTTCATGCCGCCTTCTTCAAGCGAAAACGCATGCGGGTTGAAGACTGGGCAGCCATTGGCTTCATGGATGCGAATAATCTCGGCCAGGCGTTCTTCGCTGGTGTAGCGCACTAATTGCAGGCCGAAGCAGGTGACATGCCCACCGAAGCGCACAAATTCCAGATGCATCGGCACTTCATCACCAAACAGCGCTTCCATCTTTTCTACCAGCGTCATGTGGCCCGGCGGCGGGAACAGCGTTTGCAGATAGGTGATGCCGCGATCAATCTTCAGTGCCTGCAGCGTGGTGTGGTTCCAGGAATGTTCGTAAAGCGGCACCGCCGCTTCTTCCGTGGGGCAGCGATAAATCTCCGCTTGCGTCGCGCCATGCTTGGCTTTCAGCGCTTCAAAGGCTTCCAGGAAGGGCGCTGCGATCATCAGCAAGGCAACACTCATGCCCGAAGGAATGCGCCCTTCGAAATGGCGGAAATATTGCTGCGGCGCGGGCGCGGCAACCACTGTCGCAAGCTTTTTCACAATGCCATCGGCCAAAGTCACAGCTTCCGCAAAACGCGCGGATTCCATGAAGCTTGGAAAGGCCATCATCACATCCACCCAATCATAGGCGGGGGCGAGGGGCATCTCGACCTCGGTGATGATGCCATTCGTGCCATAGGCGTGATTGGCTTTTTCAATCTCCCCACCACGCAATTCCAGAATGCGTGGTGTGGCTTCCATGGTGATGACGCGCAATCCCAGCACATTGCCCGGTTCCCGGAAGGAACCCCACATGCAGGAACCGGCACCCGCGGAACCGCCGGCGACAAAGCCGCCAATGGTCGCGGTGCGTTTGGTGGAAGGATGAAAGCGCAATTCGCCGCCCACTTGCTGGCGCGTTTGTTCATCCAGCGCAATCAGCTTGCCGCCGGCTTGCGCGCGCATGATGCCGGGCTTGGCCCAAAGCAGCTTATCCAAAGCGGAGACATCCAACACCACGCCACCCTGCAGCGGCATTGCCTGGCCGTAATTGCCGGTGCCGGCGCCGCGCGGTGTCACCGGAATGCGCCGCGCATGGCAGGCCGCCAGTATGCGCACCACATCAGCTTCATCACGCGCTTCGGCCACCACATCTGCGCTCACGCCATTCAATTGGCGCTTCAGCACGGGGCTATACCAGAAGAAATCCCGGCTGCGCTGCCGCACCAGCGCGGCATCTGTCACCCAGCGAATATCGGGCAGCGCGGCCATCAGGCCAGCAACATCATGCGTCATGCGGCGTCACTTTCTGGTTCATCGAAGCTTTTCATCTTGCCGGGATTGAACAGACCCAGCGGATCAACGCGGCGCTTGAAGCCAAGCTGATCGCCCGGCACGCGGCGATAGCCGGAGCCTTCTTCAATGGTGAAGACATGCGGATTGGCAATGCCAGCCCCCGCCGCTTCAAAACCGGCCATGATTTCAGCAAGCCGCGCATCATCTTTCCAGCGAATGACTGGCAGGGCGGTCATGGTGGTGCGGCCGCCAAAGCGCACGCATTCCGTGTGCATCCAAACCTCATCCGGGAAGGCAGCGCGCACCTTCTCAACCGATTCCAAAGTGCCTTCAAAGGGAAAGCGGCATTGCAGATACGTCACGCCACGATCGCGCTTCAACACCTGCAACGTGGTGTGGTTCCAGCAATATTCGTAAAAGGGTGTCGCTTCCGGATCGCGTTCGGCCGCCACAGTATCCTGATCCGCAACAATCCGCCCGCCATGTTCCCGCGCCATATCACGTAGCGCAACCAGGCCAGAAGGTGCCACCATTACCAAAGCCAGCGCGTGATCCGCCGGCACTACATCCGCGATGGCACGGAAGAAGGGCGGCAGGCGCGCATCAAACACGGCGCACATTTTCTTGGGGATGCCATCAGCGAAAGCGAGCGCCAGTGCAAATCGCCCCGCAGCCGCGAAATCCGAAAACACCACCGCAATATCGCGCCAATCCTGCGCCGGCGTTAGCGGCAGGCGCACGCGTGTAATCACCCCCGTGGTGCCATAGGTGCGATTGACTGGATTAGCCGCATCACCTTCCAAATCAAGAAGCGCTGGCGGGTCTTGCAGTGTTGCCACACGCACACCGAGCAAATTGCCGCGTTCGCGCATGGTGCCGTGGCTGATGCCGCCAACGCCCGCACCACCACCTGCGACAAACCCGGCAATGGTCGCGGTGCGTTTGGTGCTGGGCCAAAGCCGCAATTCCCAACCGCGTTCGCGCGCCCAAAGGTCCAGATCAATCATGCGCGCACCGGCTTCGGCTTCCAGCACGCCATCCTTCAGCGCGATGGGCGCTGTCATGGCCGTGGTATCCAAGACCGCGCCGGCATTCAGCGGCACGCATTGCCCGTAATTACCTGTCGCCCCACCGCGCACCGTAATCGGCACGCCATGGCGGCGCGCAGCGTTCAGGATGCGCATCACCTCATCTTCATTCTGCGGACGCAGCCAGATATCGGCGCGCTTGCCATCCAATTGGCGCTTCAGGATGGGGCTATACCAATAGAAGTCGCGGCTTTTCTGGCGCAGCAGCGCAGCATCGGTGGATTGTTCAACCCCGGCCAATTCGGCGGTGAAAGCAGCGATATCAGGCATCGGGATTGGGTTCTCCATCGAGCCACATGGAAACATCCATGCCGGCAACTTGTTGCCAAAGTGCGGCCATGCGTTGCGCGGCGTGGTCCAGCAGCGCTTCACCAATTTCAACTGTCGCAGCGGCAGCATTCCCCACCGCACCCGCCGGCCCAAGATCCTGCGCCTGCCAGGCCGGCGGCGCGCCGGCATCTGGCGCCATGCTTGGCGTATCGGTGGATACCGCCTGCCAGCGGCTGACGAAATTGCGCGCCTTATCCATGCGCACCAGATCGGGGCGCAGCGCCAGCATCACCGCGGTTTCATCGCGCCCGGCATGAATGCCAAAGCGTGCTTCCACTGGGTCCCGCAACGCCTCCGGCTTGCCCATGCGCGCCCACATGGCATTCACCACAAAAAGCCCATGCTGAATGCGCAACCGCCGCGCCGCGATATCAAGCGCCGAGACATTGCCGCCATGGCTGTTCAGAAACACCAAGCGCTTCACGCCCGCGCGCGCGACCGATGCGCCGATATCGCAGATCAGTGCGATCAGCGTCTCAGCACTGGTCGTGATGGTGCCGGGATAGCGCAAATGTTCAACCGAAAGCGCCACGGCTTGCGTTGGCAGCACCAGCACGGGCAAATCATCCGGGATCACCTTCAGCGTCCGCGCAACAATTCCCTGATTGATCGCGGTATCCACCGCCACCGGCAAATGCGGACCATGTTGTTCAATGGCACCCACCGGCAATACCGCAACGGTATTGGCCGGCAGCGAACGGAATTCTGGCCAGGGAAGATCCTGCCAGAAGCGGCTGGGAAGAGGCATGCGGTTACGGCTTTCGGTTACTATACCAAGGCAGGTATCGCGGAACCCCAAGCAGAGTCCAGGCGCCGGTGGGGGACTCAGGGCTGGCCCAAAATCTCCCCATTATGCTGGCCCAGGCGCGGTGCTGCCCGTCGAGAGGCAGGCCGGCGTCGATTGAAGGAAATTGGCAGCCCCACCACCCGCGGGCCACCTTCTGGCAGGGATTGGACAATATCTACCGCGGTCAATTGCTCGGTCGCGGCTAATTCGGCGATGTCATTCACCGGGCCACTCGGCACGCCGGCGGCTTCAAGGGCGGTCAGCCATTGTTCCCGCGTGCCATGGCGCAGCGCCTCAGCAACCAAGGGCAGCAGGATTGCCTTGTTGCGGACACGTTCCGGGCCGGTGGCGAAGCGCGGATCTTGGCCCCATTCGGGATGGCCCAATACCTTGGCGCAGCGCGCCCATAGCCGGTCATTGCCCGCCGCCAGGCAAATCGGACGATCGGCGGTCTCAAAGACCTGATAAGGCACAATCACCGCCGCGCCGGCGCCATGGCGCTTCGGCACATCGCCGCTGGCCAAATAGTTGTTCACATGGCCTTCCACCCAATGCACCGATGTTTCAAAGAGCGATGTATCAACCAGGCAGCCTTGCCCTGTACGGTCCCGCTGACGCAGTGCGGCCAGCGCGCCAATCACGCAGAACATGCCTGTGGCCTTGTCATTAATGGAGGCGCCGCAAAAAGTCGGCGGGTCTTCCGGGCGGCCGGTGACTGACATCATCCCGCCATAGGCTTGCAGCAGCGGATCAAAACCGGGTTTTAAGCGCATCGGGCCTTGATAGCCAAAGGCCCAGATGGAGCAATAAACAAGCCTTGGATGGCGCTTGAGCATCGCTTCCGGCCCGATGCCAATTTCATCCACCACGCCGGGGCGCAGATTCTGGATCAGCACATCGGCGGTCGCGACCAGCTTGTGCAGTGCTTCAACATCCTCGGGCTTTTTCAGATCCAGCGTGATGGAGCGCTTATTGCGATTCTGGCTGTGGAAATAGAGCGATGTTTCACCATCCGGCCCGAAGGGAGGCCCCCAGGCGCGCGCATCATCGCCGCCATCAGGCTTTTCCACCTTGATCACATCGGCGCCCATATCGGCCAGGATCACGCCGGCAAGCGGGCCGGCCAAAGCCTGGCCCACTTCAATCACGCGCATGCCGTGCAGCGGCAATTCCATTGTGGTTTCCTCCAAATTCTACAGCATAGGTTCCAGTGGCGAGCGGCCACGAATAAAATCAGATGCTCTTTCCGCAATCATCATGGTGGTGGCGTAAGTATTGGCCGAGGTCATA
>JBBAUC010000087.1:0-12083 GCA_040398485.1 Roseomonas sp.
AGACATGCGCCGCAACCACCCGCATATCCCGGTGGTGGGGTCTGGGCGAAAGGTCATGCTGCCAGGCTTTGTCCATGCGCATCACCATGTCGGGCTGACGCCGCTGGCGCTTTGGTTCGTCACGCGCATGGCCGCCTGCAATGTGAACCCCTTTAACGGCCAAGTTCCAGGGTCAGACGGGCGGCCCAGGGGCAGACCTTCCGTAACTAGCGCTTGACCTTGGCCCCCAAGGGCGGAAGAGATGCTGTCATGCATTTCCGCCGCCTTTTGCCGATTCTGTGCGCCCTGGTGCTGGCTGCGCCGGCCTTTGGCCAATCGAGCCTGGGTGGCGCGCAGAATGTGCCACCGCCGCGCCAGGCTGCCCCCGCCCCGGCGCCGGCCCAGCGATCGGAAGCGCGCCCACCGGTGGTGAAGCCCCCCGCCAAGCCGCAGGCCACGCAACGCAATGCCCAGGGGCAGCAGCAGCGCCCCGCCACGCAACAGCAACGCCCAGCCGGGCAGCCGCAAGCCGGCCAAGGCAATCGCGCTGCCGCCGGCGCTGCTGCCGGCGCTGCTGCCGGGGCTGCCGCCACCGCCGGCGCTGCCAAACCAGCCGAGCCCGCGACTGCGCCCCCTCCGGCAGAACGCGCCCCCACCATGGGTTCCGTCACCAGCCTGCCGCTGCCGCGCTTTGCTGCGCTGCGTTCGGATGAGGTGAATATGCGAAGCGGCCCGGGCACCCGCTTCCCGATTGAATGGACCTATCAGCGCCGCGAATTACCGGTGGAAATTGTGCGCGAATTCGAACTCTGGCGCCGCATCCGCGACCCGGAAGGCACGGAAGGCTGGGTGCATCAATCAACCCTGATGGGAAGGCGTTCCTTCATTGTGCGCGGTGCGCCGGGCACTGAGGTCATGCTCCGCCGTCGGTCTGAAGATCAGGCGCAGCCCGTGGCGCGGCTTCGCCCCGGCGTGGTGGGGCGGCTGCGCGCCTGCGAGGCCAATAACCCCTGGTGCGAGGCGCAAATCGGCGAACATCGCGGCTACATCAAGCGCGCTGATATCTGGGGCGTGGGGCCGACCGAGGAAGTGAAATAACGCCCCTTTCCTGCCCTGGCTTTTCCAGATTAAGCTTCTTCCATGACCGAGGAATCACCCAACCGCGCCATCCACGACATTGGCGGGATCGCGCGCTTCCGCTGCACCCCTGTTGAGCATGATGAGGCGCCGCCCGATGCCTTCGGCAAAAAGGTGGATGCCATTCGGCAAATCCTGGCGCAGAAAAAGATGATGACGGTGGATGAGCTTCGCCGCGGCATCGAAAGCATCCCGCAGGATGAATACTTCGCGCTTGGCTATTACGAACGCTGGCTGCGTTCCATTGCGACGCTCATGGTCGAAAAAGGCGTGATCCGGCAGGAGGATTTGGCATGAGCGCTGCGCCTGAGGCCTCTGCGCCGCGCTTCGCCGCCGGCGCGCAAGTGCGCGTGAAGGATGATTGGCCCGAAACCCGTGGCCCCTGCCATATCCGCACGCCCTATTATGTGCGCGGGCGGATGGGCAGGGTGGTGCGCCCGCTTGGCGCCTTCCCGAATCCGGAAGACCTGGCCTTTGCCCGCCCAGCGCCGCGCCGGCAGCTTTACCATGTGCTGTTCGAACAGCCGCCCATCTGGAATGAGGGCAAGGCCGGCGATACGGTGATGGTGGAAATCTTCGAACATTGGTTGGAGGAAGCCTGACATGGCCGCGCCCCCCTCTGGCGTAAACCTCGCGCTGCTCGACAAGCTTGTTGCCGCACTCTCCGCCAAAGGGCTGGTGACTGAGGCTGAGATCACCGAACGCCAAAACATCACCGATCGCGCGAGCCCCGAGATCGGCGCGCGCATGGTAGCCCGCGCCTGGACTGATCCTGTTTACTACGCGCTACTGATGCGTGACGGGAAGGCGGCTGCCGAGGCGGCGGGCGCTTCCATGGCCGGCGCGCCGGAGCTTGGCGTTTTGGAAAACACGCCAAAGCAGCATCATTTGGTGGTCTGTACGCTCTGTTCCTGTTACCCGCGCGCGCTGCTGGGCTACCCGCCGGGCTGGTATAAATCCTTCGCCTATCGGTCACGTGCCGTGCGCGAACCCCGCGCGGTGCTGGCGGAATGGGGCACGCAAATCCCCGATGATATGGAAATCCGCGTGGTGGATAGCACGGCGGATTATCGCTGGATGGTGCTACCCATGCGCCCCACGGGGACGGAGGGTTGGAGCGTGGAGAAGCTGGCTTCCATCATCACGCGGGATGCTTTGGTTGGGGTGGCGGTGCCGCGGGTGTGAGGCCCCCCTCAACTCATCAACCAAACAATCACCGTCCCGCCCGAGGTCAGTAGGATATGGCCAAAGGGCACGGCGGCGGTATAGCCCAGCACCGCAATCGGGCTGCCTGATTTTTCCTGCAATGCGGCCAGTGCTGCTGTCATGGTTTGCGCGCCGGAAAGCGCGCCTAGCAGCAGAAGCGGGTTCATGCGCAGCACATAGCGCCCGATGAAAAGCCCGATCAATTGCGGCACCAGGGTCACGAAAACCCCGGCAATCAGCAGGCCAAAGCCCACTTCGCGCACCGCGTCCACAAATACAGGGCCGGCATGCAGGCCTATCATGCCCACAAAGGCCGCGAGGCCGAGCGAGGTCATCAAGGAAATCGCCGCATCCGGAATGCGCGCGAAATGCGGCCGGCGGGACCGCAGCCAGCCGATGAAAAGCCCCGCCAACAGCGTGCCGACACTGGTGGAAAGCGCGATATGCGCGCCCGCAATATCCACCCCCACCACCGCGCCAATCAGCCCGCCGACAAAAATCGCGAGCCCAAGCGTCACGTAATCCGTCGCGTCACTTTGGCGGATCGCAGCACCGGCCAGCGCTGCAGCGGCTTCCACATTCTTCTCAGTCCCGATAAGGGTAATGATATCGCCGCGTTCCAGCCGGGTTTCGGGGCTGATCGGCACTTCAAGCCCGCTGCGCATAATATGGCGCAGGAAAACGCCTCGCGCTTCGGGCGCTTGGCTGAGCTCAGCAACGCTCCGCCCCACGACTGCGGACCCCGCGACATAAACATCAAGCGACAGCGCCGCGATATCCAGCAATTCCCTGTCTTCAACCTCGCGTACGTTAGAGCCTAAAAATTCAATCAGCACATCGCGGCGCGCTTCCAGCGCAACAATATCACCTGCCTGCAAAACCATTTCCGGGCGCGGTTCCATTAGCGCATCGCCGCGCCGGATGCGCTGGATAAAGATGCGCTGGCCCGCTGCCATGGCCTCTGCTTGCGCAACGGTCTTTTCGGTCAGCGCCGCACCAGGCGCAATCGCATAGGCGCGGATTTCAACGGGCCGCCAGGCAGATGCAATGCCGGCGCGCTTTTGGGTAAAGCCGTATTTTTCTTCAAGCTTGCGTGCTTCTTCCGCCACATCAATGCGGAGAATTACGGGGCCTATGACGGTTGTCATCAAAATCACGCCGAGTGCGCCGAACAGATAGCAAAGCGCATCCGCAACCGCGATATGGCTGATCATCTGATCGCGTTGTTCCTTGGGCAGAGGCAGCGCGCGTATCGCTTCTGCCGCCGTGCCAATGGCCGGTGATTCCGTGGTGGCGCCGGAAAAAAGCCCAGCAGCGAAGCCGGCATCAAGCCCCAGAATGCGCGCGGCAATCACCGCGGTTGCGATGGCAGACAATGGCACGATGATGCCTATGGCAATGCCGGGCAGCCCATCGCCCTTCACCGCGCTCAGGAATTTCGGCCCAACCGAATAGCCAATGCCGAATAGAAACAGCAGAAACAGGATGGAGCGCGCGACTTCGGAAACCGGTACTTCCGCGAATTGGCCGATCAATAGCCCAGCAAAAAGCGCCCCCGTCACAGGCCCCAAGCCAAAGCCGCGATATTTGAACTGGCCGATGAAATAACCAACGCCGAGCACCAGAAACACCGTGAGATCAGGATGTTTTTCCAAAAAATGGGCAAAATCACTGAAACCCATGTGCCAATTACCCCCGAATCCTAAGCCTTGATCGCACCCTGACGGACCGAGCCCAGCCTGCCAAGCTGCCTTATTTTGCAAGTCAATATTGCTGTCCGAGCATACCTAGCGCTTCCCGATACACATCGCGGCGCTTGCGCCCGGTGGCCCTCGCCACCGCCTCAGCCGCATTCTTCACCGAAAGCCCACCAGCCAAGGCCGCGCGAAGCTGCGCGGTCACTTCGGCATCGCCCACCACTGCCTCGGCCGCGGCCGGGCCGACCACGATGCAAATCTCGCCCCGCGCTTCGGCGCTTTCGTAATGCGCGGCCAGCGCGCCGAGGCTATCGCGGCGCACTTCCTCAAAGCGTTTGGTCAATTCACGTGCAACAGCGGCGGGGCGTTCAGCGCCGAAGGTTGCGGCCATGTCAGCAAGACTTTCCGAAAGCCGATGCGGTGCCTCATAGAAAATTATGCTGGCCGCAAGCCCCGCCTGTTCCAGCGCCTTTAGGCGTGTGAGCGCTGCCTGGCGCGCGCCGGCGCGGGGCGGCAGGAAGCCTTCGAACAGGAAGGGCTCAGGCGGCAGGCCAGACAACACTAGGGCCATCACCGCTGCATTGGGGCCGGGGATTGCCGAGATCGGCAGCCCCGCCGCAATCGCAGCACGCACCAGCCGAAACCCTGGATCACTCACCAAAGGCGTGCCGGCATCGGAAACCAGCGCCAATCTCTGGCCCTTGCCCAGCA
This sequence comes from Roseomonas sp., assembly GCA_040398485.1. GTDB lineage: Bacteria > Pseudomonadota > Alphaproteobacteria > Acetobacterales > Acetobacteraceae > Neoroseomonas. The sequence continues at coordinate 4,731 of JBBAUC010000087.1, forward strand.
TTTCCAGTATGCGGGGAAGCTCAGACGCTTCATTATGGTCATGCAGGGGAATCAGGCGCGCTGACACGCTCAGCCGGGCGAGCATTGCGCCAGTTGTTCTGCTATCTTCACACAGCACCGCATCGGCGGCCCTAAGGGCGGCCAGGGCGCGGGGCGAAAGGTCCCCCATGTTGCCTATGGGGGTCGCAACCAATGTAAGGCCGGGCCCAATGGCGGGCGCAGCCGAAGGATGGACTGATCGTGCCTCGTTTTCTGTTTCGGCTGCCGTCACGCCTATTGGCCCTTATCCCGCTTGGGATGCTTGTCGCGCTTGCGGCCTGTGCCCCGCAAGCCCCCATCATTGTTGGCGCACCGCCAAATGCCGCGCCAGGTGATGTGGCGCGCACAAGGGTAGCACTTCTGCTGCCGCTTTCGGGGCAACAGGAACAGCTCGGCCAAGCGCTGCAACAGGCGGCGGAATTGGCGCTGTTTGAACAGAATGACGCCAGGGTTGAATTCGTCCCGGTGGATACGGGTGGGAATGCAATGGGGGCGGGGGATGCGGCGCGGCGCGCCGTCGGCCTTGGGGCGGTCAGTGTGGTTGGGCCGCTTACCTCGGGTGAAACCGCCGGCGCGGCACCGGTAGCCCAGGCTGCACGCTTGCCCATGCTAGCCTTCACCAATGATGCGTCCCAGGCCCGTCCGGGCGTTTGGACGCTTGGTGTGTCACCGGAACAGCAGGTGCGCCGCGTGATGGGCTCGGCCATGTCCGCAGGCGCGCAGCAATTCGGCATGGTAGCGCCGGATGACGCTTTTGGCCGGGCGCTTGCCGGCGCCATGCGCAAGACAGCCGCTGATTTCAACCTGCCCAGCCCGGTGATTGCATTGTTCAATGATCGGGCTGGCGCGGCAGGTACGGTTGCCCAGATGTCCCGGCAGGCAAACCAGGCGATTGATGCGGTGATGATTGGCGCCACGGGCTCTCGCGCACGGGAATTGGCCGCGGCCATCAGGGCGGGGGCGCAGGAAAACCCGCGGCCCTTGCTGCTTGGGCATACGCTTTGGATTGCCGATGCTGGGCTTGCCAATGAACCGGCGCTGCATGGCGCGCTTTTCCCAGCCCCAGATGAGCGCGCGCGTGGCACTTTTGATACGCGCTATCAGCAGGCTTTTGGTCAGCGCCCACCGCGGATTGCGGGTGTTGCGCATGATGCTGCGCTGATGGCAGCGGGGCTGGCGGTGGCGCCGCCCGGTACCTCCCCTGATTCCACCCCCCGCTTCGATGGCGTTGATGGCCCGCTGCAACTGCGCCCGGGTGGTGTGGTGGATCGCGGCCTTGCGCTGTTCCGAATAGCGCCGAATGGCGAAGCGGTTTTGGTGGAACCGCCCATGCCGCTTGGCGTCGGCTTCTGAATCTGGGGGCGGGTAGGCTGCCCTCATGAAGCCACTGCTGCGCTTTGCGTTTGCTATCTGCGCGGTGCCGGCGCTGGTGCTGGGCTTGCTGATCCTCACGCGCGAATTGCGCCCCATTCCTGGCCTTTTGGGGCTGGCCGCTGTTGTGGCCGGGAGTTTTGTCCTCGCCATGGGCTGGCGTGCGCGGCTGGCGCTTTTGGCTCAAGCGCTGCACGATGCGCTGGCGCAGGTTCGGGCGGCGCCCGCGCGGGCTGAAGTAAATAAGCTGCCATCTGCCGAAGATTTGGCCGATGGCATTCGTCGTCTAGCGCGCGGTCTGGCCGAACAGGGGGCCATGCTTGAACGGCTGCGCCGTGCTGATGCCGCCATTCTGGAAAACCTGCCCGAACCCTTGCTGCTGCTTTCGGCTGAACGTGCCGTGCTGCGTGCCAACCCCGCCGCGCGAGACATGCTGGGGCCGGAGGTCGGCGGGCAGGGGCCGGATGCCGCGGCGCTGCTGCGCCACCCCTTACTTGCCGCCGCCATGGATGATGCGCTGGCAGAAGGCCAATCGGTCACCGCTGAGTTGCATCTGCCCGTGCCCTTACCGCGTGAGGTTTCAGCCCGCGTTGTGCCGCTTGATCCGCCGCTTGCGGATGGCGGGCGGCTGTTGATCCTGCTGATCGATCGCAGCCGCGAAGCCGCGATTGAACGCACCCGCGCCGATTTTGTCGCCAATGCCAGCCATGAATTACGCACACCACTTGCCAGCCTGCTTGGCTTCATTGAAACCTTGCGTGGCCCGGCGGCGGATGATCCTGAGGCGCAGCAGCGCTTCCTTGGCATCATGGCCGAACAGGGCGATCGCATGCGCCGTCTGATTGATGATTTGCTTAACCTTTCGCGCATTGAAATGGAGGAACACCAGCCACCGGTCGGTGAAGTGCCTCTCGCCATGCTCCTGCGGGCCGAGGCTGAAGCGCTGGCACCGCTGATGAAACGGCGCGAGATGCGGTTGGAACTGCATCTGGATGACGCTTTGGTCGCCAAGCCCGCCAATGCGGACCAATTGGCGCAGGTGATCCGTAACCTTCTGGAGAATGCAATCAATCACGGGCGGGAAGGGGGTGGGCTTATCTTGGTCACGCTCAAGCCTGCGCCTGCGGATAATGCCACGGCGCGCCCAGGTGCGGCGCTTACCGTGGCAGATGATGGCCCCGGCATTGCCAAACACCATCTTCCGCGCCTGACCGAGCGTTTTTATCGCGTGGACGCAGCCCGATCTCGCCACAAGGGCGGCACGGGGCTTGGGCTTGCCATCACGCGCCATGTCGTGATGCGCCATCGCGGTCGGCTTGCCATTGAAAGCACGGAAGGCGTTGGCACCACGGTGCGTGTTTGGTTGCCAATAGGGTAGCGCTGGGCTGAAGTCTCCGGCATGGTTGCAGGCATAACTGAACAATCAATAAGGGCTTCGTGGCCTGTTCATCAGAAAAGCATTGAGGGGAAAATGTCATGAAAATGCAACGTCGCAGTCTTTTGGCCTCAGCCGGTGCCCTGCTGGCCGCACCTGCCTTGGCTCAGCCGCGCTGGCCGGATCGGCCGATTGAAATCATTGTCGGCTTTACGGCCGGGGGGGCGACGGATCTTGATGCGCGGGGCTATGCGGCGGCGCTGGAAAAACGCATCGGCGGATCAGTGGTGGTGGTGAACCGCCCTGGCGCGGGTGGGGAAGTAGCACTGGCGGCAGTGGCGCGTTCGCGCCCCGATGGGCATATGATTGGCACCACCAATATGCCAGGCTTGCTCACCATCCCGATCGAACGCACGGCGCAATTCAAGCTGGATGATTTCGTGGGCATCGGCAATCTGGTGACCGATCCTTCCGCCATCACGGTGCATGAAGACAGCCCCTATCGGACGCTCGCGGACCTGCTGGCGGCGGCGCGGGCGCGGGCGGAAACCATCACCTATGCCTCGCCCGGGGTTGGCACGGATGATCATTTGCAGCTGGTTTTGTTGCAGGCCGCGACAGGTACACGCTTTACCCATGTGGTCTATCAGGGCGATCCGCAGCTCCGCACCGCTGTGCTTGGCAAACAGGTGGACAGCATGGGGCTGAACCTTGGTCCCGTTACGGCGAATACAGAGAAGCTGCGGGTCTTGTCACAGGGCGGTGCCACGCGCAGCCGCTTCCGGCAGGATGTGCCCACCCTGATCGAATTGGGCTTTCCGGTGCAGATGGCATCCGAACGCGGGCTTGTCATGGCGGCCGGCACGCCGCCCGCCATTGTGCAGCGCTTGCGGGAAGCCACGGCCGATATTGCGCGCGATCCGGAATTCGTGAAGATCCTGGAAGGGCGCTTCACGGAGCCGGCCTATGAGCCAGGCGATGCCTGGTTTGACCGACTGCGCGGGCAGGAAGCGGAGTATCGCCGACTTTGGCAGGTTACGCCCTGGTCGCAGAGATAAGCGTCCATCAGCGCCTGAGGCGGTTGGGAAAGGTTGACCGGCTTCTATCAGGATGCCAATCCGTTCTGGCATGTTTCATTCGCAAGCCGCCTCTGGCGAAAGGCGCTTTCTTTTTCTGCAAGGTCCGATAGCGCCTTTCTTTGCTGAAGTCGCGGCTGGCCTGCGCGGCAGAGGGCACAAAGTCCACCGGGTCAATTTGAACCTTGGGGATCGGCTGTTTTGGCGTGGTCCTGGCGCAGTTGACTACACGGGTCGGCCCGAGGAATGGGCCCCCTGGATCGATGGCTTTCTTGCTGAATACGCCATTACCGATCTGGTGCTGCTTGGCGAGCAGCGTTTTTATCACGGCGTCGCTATTGCTGCCGCGAAGGCGCGGGGTATTGCCATCACCGTTACGGATTTTGGCTATGTGCGCCCGGATTGGATCACGCTTGAACGCGATGGCATGGGTGGCGCCAGTCTTTTCCCGCGTGACCGAGCAAAAATCCTGAGCGCGGCAAAGGGTCTTCCGCCGATTGACCCCAGACAACGCTTTAAGGATCACTTTGCAACCCAGGCACTTTGGGATGTCTTGTATCATGTGGCGATGCTGTCGCCCTTCTCCTTTCGGCACTTCCAGAATCATGAGTTGATACATCCGGTCTGGATGTATTCTGGGCTAGGCCGTCGCTTGCTGCTGCGCGTGCTTGAGAACCGCCGCTCGCACAGCATCCTGGCGGGTCTTCAGCAGCGTCAAGCGCCCTTCTGGATTTTCGCCATGCAAATGGAAACCGATTTTTCCCTACGGGCCTATTCGCATTATCCAGATCTGGATACGCCGCTTGAGGAGGTGATCACCTCCTTCGCCCAGCACGCGCCGGGTGATGCGGAATTGCTGGTGAAGCTCCATCCCCTGGACCCTTGCGTGAAGAACTGGCCGAAACGCATTTCAGCCATGGCCGGCAAAGCCGGCATCGCTGGGCGGGTGCAGGTGGCTCCGCGCGGTGATCTTGTTGCCATGCTGAAGGCCGCACAGGGCATGATCACTGTCAACAGCACCACGGCCAGCCGCGCCCTTTCCCTTGGAAAGCCGGTGAAGTTTCTGGGTCGGACCATTTTTGATGTGCCTGGGCTCAGCTTTCAGGGCACTTTGGATGATTTCTGGACCAAAGCTGCTGCCCCTGAACCCACCTTGCGCGATGCGTTTTTCACGCTGCTGTGCAGCGCCTATATGGTTCGCGGCGTCTATTATCGCCGTCCCGGGCTTGATGCGGCGGTCGCGGCCACGGTGGAAAGGCTGGATCGCGGGCTGATCAACCTTCCCCTTCCGGGGGCGCAACCCGAAAGCGCAACAGCCTGACCGCGCGATCAGAAAGCCCCGCCGGAAGCAGCACCAGCAGACGAAGCGCAAACGCCAGCGGCCAGGGGAAGAAGACGCGCCTTTTCCGGGCGCGAATGCCGGCTGCAATACGTGCTGCGGCTTCTTCCAGGCTCAGCAGAAAGGGGCGTGGTCCTTTGAAGCGGTTACCCATGGCGCTCTCGAAAAACCCGGGGCCGATGACCGTGACCCCGATGCCACGGGTGGCCTCAGCGCTGCGAAGCGCCTCACCCCAGGCAATAAGCCCAGCCTTGCTGGCCGAATAGGCCGGTGAATCGGGAAGCCCCCGAAGGCCCGCGAGTGAGGCAATAACGGCGATTTGCCCCTGCCCCCTTCCACGCAGGCGGGGCAGTAGAGGCCCGATCAAGGCCATTGCACCGATCAGATTGACCTCGATCTGGGTGATGGCCGCGCCATACGCCTCAGGCATACCTTCCAGGCTGCTCCCGGAGGAGGTTCCAGCATTGGCGATAATCAGATCAACTGGCGCGGTGTCATCAAAGGCCAGTAGGGCAGGGGCAAGGCTTGCTTGGTCCCGAATGTCGCAGGCAAGGATTTCAACCTCTGCCCCGGCGACCCGGCAGAACTCAGCGACTTTGGCGAGTGCCTCGGCGTTACGGGCCGTCAGGAATAGCCGCGTGCCCGGTGCGGCGAAGCGTTGCGCCAGGGCGGCGCCAAGCCCGCGGGACGCGCCGCTGATCACGATATGCCGCATTGTTTTTGACACTCCTTCCGACCGTGCGGCCACGTGCAGATGTCCTGCGGCGACAAAGCCCACTGGAACTGGATTTGCTCGGCGGCGCTGCGGAGAACCGATCAGTTGATTTGGGATTTTATGTTTCCATTAAAGCGCTATATGCTATTATTCAATCTGACGATGAATTTCGTTTAGTGTTTCGCGAATTGAGAGTGGGAGAAAGTTGGATGTTTAGCGGGCCCGATTATGGGCGCCTCGGCAGAGGCATGTGTATGGCGCTTCTCGTGCTTGTTCCCTTGGTTGGTTGTAGTGGTACGGGTGGAGTTAGTGGTCAGGGCGATGCTACAGCAGCGCCGCCCGGCCGCGTCCTAGATCCGATTGCCGCCTTTGCCGCTGACCCACCGCCAAGTGGTCAGGGTCAGGTTTTTTTGCCTGAACGGAATGAGCCTGTTACGCTTCGGTTTGTGCGCCAATATTCTGCTGCGAGCGGGCGCGAATGCCGGGAAGTTAGGGTTGCGCAGCGTTCAGGTGAAACGGCGCGGCTGTTCTGTCGCGCCGGCCCTGGCTGGATAGAAGCGCGGCCGCTCCTTGCCGAGACGGTTGGTCGCTGATGAGTCTGCGGGGGGAAGTGGCCCTTGTCCTTCGCGGGGCGCGCATGCAGCGCCGCGTGATTGGGGCGCTGATCATCCGGGAACTTCATACGCGCTTCGGGCGTCATTATCTGGGTTACATTTGGTTGTTTTTTGAACCCTTGTTGCTTGGCACGTGCATCGGGTTGGTCCATCTTTTGCGTGACAGTCCATCGGCCTTCGGCCCATTTGAATTCTATGCCGTAGGCTATGTTGTTTATTTTATTTTTCGCGGCATCATCAACCGTTCGACCTCTGCGATACCCTCCAACATTGGCCTGCTTTATCATCGGACAATTACCTTACCGGATATTTTCTTCGCCCGGCATATTATTGAGACGGTGTCAGTCACTGGCGTGTTGGTGGCGTTGTTTTTTGCACTTTTCGCAATTAATGGGGACTTCCCGGAGAACCCGACCAAGGTTGCCTTGGCAATGATCGGCATGGCCTTGTTCAGCCAGGGGATCGCCCTGGTGGCCGCAGCTGCGACCGAAGCCTTTGAGGGCACGGAACGCGGTATCCATGCCATCACCTATTTGATCCTCCCGGTTTGTGGGATGTTTTTTTTGGTCGAATGGTTGCCGGATTGGCTTCAGGAGCTCGCCTTGTATGTTCCGACTGTTCATATCTTCGAACTGCTGCGCGATGGTCAATTCGGCTCACGTTTTCGTGCCCATTATGACATTTCCTATGTTGCCGCTTGGATCATGGTGACCCATCTCATTGGTCCTGCTGCATTGCGGATCACGCGCCAGCGGATTGGTTTGGAATAGGTAACGCAATGACGTTGGAACTCATTGATGTGCATAAATCCTACCCGATACGCG
>JBBAUC010000088.1:0-12060 GCA_040398485.1 Roseomonas sp.
TACCATCCGCATGGCTTCCTTGCTTTCCACCAGAATGCCGCCGGTCGGGACATCAGGCCCCTTGATGTGCCGCAGCAGTTGATCCGTGCCGACATCCGGGTTGCGCACCAATTCCAGCGCAGCCGCGCAAAGCTCCCCAGCATTATGCGGCGGGATGGAGGTTGCCATGCCCACCGCAATCCCCGCCGCGCCATTGGCCAGCAGGTGCGGAAAGGCCGCCGGCAGCACGATCGGTTCGCGTTCCTCACCATCATAAGTGGCGCGGAAATCAACCGCGTCTTCCTCAATCCCTTCCAGCAGGGCTTGCGCCACTTCCGTCAGCCGTGCCTCGGTGTAACGCATGGCGGCAGCGTTATCGCCATCAATATTACCGAAATTGCCCTGACCTTCGACCAGCGGATACCGCGCCGCGAAATCCTGCGCGAGCCGCACCATCGCCTCATAAATCGCGCCATCACCATGCGGATGGTATTTACCCATCACATCGCCGACGATGCGCGCGCATTTCTTGAACCCCGCTTCCGGGTCCAGCCGCAATTGCCGCATCGCCCAAAGCAGGCGGCGATGCACGGGCTTCAACCCATCGCGCACATCCGGCAGGGACCGCGCGGTAATCGTGGAAAGCGCATAGGCCAGATAGCGTTCAGACAACGCATCCGCGAGCCGCGTTTCACGCTCCGCCCCGTTGGGCGTCAGTGCTTTGACATCATCGGGCATGGGCGAATCGTATCCTTATTCAGTGAAAGCTTTAGCCACCGGCTTGATCCAGTGCAAAGCCTTGCCGCCACCCTTGCCTCAAGACTTCGTAAAGCATTCTTCCGGTATTCTTTCATCCATGATGAACCTCGCCATCGCCCCCGTAAGGCAGGATTATGTGCCTGAGCCCGCGCCCTCGGTCTGGGTGACCTGGGCTGAGGGCATTGCCGGCCCTGCCACGCTGGCCCCGCGGGGGGAGTTTCGCTGCTTTCTGGTCTTCTCCCTGGCTCTCAGCGCGGCGTCAGCGGCACAAAGGGCGGAAATGACGCTGCGCAACCTTGGCTGGAATCACGTGGCGACGCTCAGCGGGTCACGCCTTAATCCCGAAACGCTGCATTCCCTGCCCGAGGAGTTTCACGAAATCTGTGAAGCCGCCATGTATGGGCAAACAGGCGTTATGCATTACCGGGTGCGTCGCCCATCAATGCAGCTATCCGCTCTGCCAATCTGAAACGCGCTTCGGGCAAGGGGCGGTGCCGCGCGCCAAAGGCATCACGTTCCAGAAAATACCCCGTCAGTTTCAGCCCCGCCACCCAGGACGCAGCCTCACCCAGGCTTTCCGCATCACGCATAAAGGCGGGCAGCGGTAGCAGCTTGTCCAAATAAGGCGCGGCCGCCCCGGCGCTGACAGCACGGCCCGTGCGCGGGGAAACATGGGTCAGCCCCTCATGCACCCCCGTTACGGCGCAAGTCGCCAGATCAAGCCCATAGCCAAGCTCGGTCAGGATCAGCGCCTCAAACCGCACATAATCCGCAATCACGCCCTCAGCCCCGCCGGCCAAATGGCCGATCAGGGAAACGAGGCCAGCAAAGGCACGCGGGTGCGATTCGCGTTCCGGCAGCGCATCGGCGGCGATGGCGCAGGCGGAAGACAGAAGCGCCAGCGCCAAGGGTTCATCCATGGCGAGTGCCGCCGCCGGATGGACCAATTCACCACTGAGGCTACCCAATTGATCAGAAAGCCGGGCGACCCAGCGCGCCTCGATCAAATTACCCGGCAGCCATAGCCCCGCCTGGGCACGAGAACCGCCACCCTTCACCAGCCCGGCATGGCGGCCATGGGCTTCCGTCAGCCCCGTCACCACCGCGCCGCCTTCACCATGCGGGCGCAGGTCCAGCACCACCGCCGGGGCCTGCCATTCAACGCTCATGGCGCAGCCTGTTCAGCCGGCATCCTCAAGCCCAATGGCGCGGATGCGCGCGGCTGTTTCATCCCAATCCGCCTTTTCCTTCACATTCAGGAAAAGATGCACCGGGCGTTCCAAAAGCTTTATCAGTTCCAGCCGCGCGAGGCGCCCGATTTCACGAATGCGGCTGCCCTTATCGCCAATCAGGATCGCCTTTTGCGTCGCGCGGGCGATGTAGATGGTGCAATCAATACGCACCGACCCATCGGGCTTTTCAGTCCAGGTTTCGGTTTCAACCGAAGCGTGATGCGGCACTTCCTGATGCGTCTGGCGCAGGATTTGTTCGCGCACAATCTCAGCCGCCAACATGCGGTTCGGCAGATCGGTCAGATCATCTTCCGGGAAAAGAAAAGGCCCGGGCGGCATGGTTTGCGCGAGCCGATCCAGCAATAGATCAAGCCCTTCGCCCTTTTCGGCGGAGACCATGAAGGTCTCGGCGAAAGGCAGCAACTGGTGCAATTCCGCGGTCAGCGGCAGCAGCCTCTCGCGCGGGATCAAATCCGTCTTGTTCAACACCAACCAAATGGGTCGGCGCGTCTTGCTCAGTCTTTCGATGATGGCGCGCAAGGGCTCCGTCAGCCCTGCGCGCGCATCCACGATCAGCAGCGCCACATCCGCATCCTCCGCGCCGCCCCAGGCGGCGGCGACCATGGCGCGGTCCAGCCGCCGGCGCGGCGTGAAAATGCCGGGTGTGTCCACCAGCACCAATTGGCTTTCGCCACGCATCACCACGGCACGCACCCTGAAGCGCGTTGTTTGCGGCTTGGGCGAGACAATCGTCACCTTGCTGCCGGCAAGCCTATTCACCAGCGTGGATTTACCGGCATTGGGCGCGCCCAGAATCGCAATCAACCCGCAACGCGTTGTCATGTTTCCAATACCTTCAACCAGGCTTCCGCCGCTGCTTGTTCGGCGGCGCGTTTGCTATCGCCCTCACCCTGCGCTTCCCGCCCAGCTGCCAGCACACTTATCACAAATCGCGGCGCATGGGCGGGCCCGCTTGATTGCACGAGCCCATAAGCCGGCAAGCCAAGCCCGCGCCCAAGGGTCCATTCCTGCAAGCGATTTTTGGCGGAGGTCGGTGGGCGCGCATCCGCTTCAATCAGGCCTGCAAAGCAGCGCCGCACCAAAGCGCGCGCCGGCGAGATGCCGCCATCTAGATAAATCGCGCCAAGCACCGCTTCAAAAGCATCGGAAAGCAGATTGCGCGGCCCCATCAGCCCCGTGGCGCGATAGCGCGCGGGCATGCGCAAATCCGCACCTAGCCCAAGTTCTTCAGCAATTTTGCAGAGCGTATCGGCGGAAACCAGCATGGAAAGCCGTTTCGCCAAATCGCCCTCGCGCTCCTCAGGGAAGCGTTCCGCCAGCCATTCGGCGATGCAAAGTCCCAGCACGCGGTCGCCCACAAATTCCAAGCGCTCATTGGAAAGCAAACCCTCACCGCGGCTTTCTGCATCGGTACTATGGGTGAGCGCACGCGTGAGCAATTCCGGTCGAGCAAAATGATGGCCCAGTCGTGCTTCCAGATCAGCACTCATGCTTTGGCTAGACGTATCATCTGACAGCGCTGAATAGCCGAGACCAGCGAATGGCAAAGGGCCAGTTCCACACCTGCCACCAGGCAGCCGAACCATCCACGGAAAAGAAGATGAACTCCGCCCGGCCAACCAGGTTTTCAATCGGGATGAAGCCAACTGCATTCATCGCGCGGCTATCCAGGCTATTGTCGCGATTATCGCCCATGGCGAAAACATGCCCCGGCGGCACGCGGAATTCCGGCGTATTGTCCAAGGGCGCATCATCGGATGCTTCCAGAATGTCATGCGCCACCCCCGGCGCGCCATCAATGGCGGGCAGGAATTCGCGGAAGCGCCGCACCGTAATGCGCGGGCCATCGCCTTCCACCGTATAGGGGCCAAGCAATTCGCGCCGCACCGGTGCGCCATTCAAATACAGAATGCCGGCGCGCATCTGCACACGATCCCCAGGCAGGCCAATAATGCGCTTGATGTAATCCGTGCTGCCATCACGCGGCAGCTTGAACACCGCGACATCGCCGCGCTTGGGTGGGGAGGCGAAAATCCGCCCCTCGAAAAGATTGGGGCTGAAGGGCATGGAATGGCGCGAATAGCCGTAGGAGAATTTAGACACGAAAAGATAATCCCCGACCTGCAAGGAGGGGATCATGGAACCGGATGGGATATTGAAGGGCTCAAACGCGACAGTGCGAATGCCAATCGCAATCGCGGCGGCATAGACAATCGTTTTGATGCTTTCCAGCCAACCGCCGGATTTCTTCGAGGCCATGTCAATTCCAAGGATAACGCCCAATTGGCGCATTCGAACCCCAACGAAACTGTCGGGATAGGGCAGGGCATAGCGGGGTAGCGGGCCCTGTCAAGGAAGCGGCACGGCGGTGATCACCACCATCGCTTGAGCATAGGGAAATTCATCGGTCATGGTCAGCGCAATCACCGCGCCATGCCCGGCCGGCGTAATGGCCTTGAGCCGTTCCGCCGCCCCACCAGTCAGGCGCAACGTGGGCTGGCCGGATGGCAAATTCACCACTCCCAGATCGCGCCAAAACACGCCGGCGCGAAACCCGGTGCCGAGCGCCTTGGAAGCAGCCTCCTTCGCCGCAAAGCGCTTGGCATAGGTGGCGGCGCGGATGCGTTCCGTGCGCTTTTCGGCCTTGGCACGCTCCGCCGTTGTGAAGATACGCTCCAGAAAGCGGTCCCCATGGCGTTCAATGGTGCGTTCAATGCGCCGGATATCCAGGATATCCGACCCGATGCCGATGATCATGCGCTGGACTATCCCTTGCCGCGTTCCACCTGCGTCACGCCCGGGCAGGCGCGCAGCGCCGCCAGCACCGCGGTCAGGTGTGAAATATCGCGCACTTCCACATCCACTATCACTTCGCACCAATCCTCGGCCCGGTTGGCGATGCGCAGAGAATTCACTACCCCTTCCTGCCGGGCGATGGCCGTGGTCACGCCCGCAAGCGCATCCGGGCGATTTTCCGCGACCAGTTCCACCCGCGCGACATGGGTGCCCTTGGTCGCGCCATCATAATCCCAATCCACATCAATGAAGCGTTCGGGTGTGGCGGCAAAGGCCTCTAAGCCGTGGCAATCCTGCCGATGGATCGTGACCCCACGCCCGGTCGTGACAATGCCAAGAATGCGATCCCCGGGCAGAGGGTGGCAGCAGCCGGCGAAGCTGACGGCCATGCCCGTCACCAGGCCCCGCACCCCAAGCGCCGCATCGCGCTTGGCCGATGATTGGCGTTCCGCCTTGCCCGGCATCAGCGTTGGCCCGGCGCCAAGCCGCCCGCGTGGCCGGGCGAGCGGCAGCGGGTCCGCCCCACGGGCAGCGGCGCGCAATTCCGGCACTGCCGCATTCAGCACATCGCGCGGCGAGAGGTTGCTGGTGGCAACGGCCACGCACATCGCCTCAAAATCCGCCTGCTTCAGCGGCTTGAGCGCGGGTTCAGCAAGCTTCTCCGAAAAATCGAGCCCTGCGGCGCGGAACGCCTTGGCGATGGCGCTCCGCCCTTCTTCGCGCTGTTCAGCGCGCTGGCGTGCGTGCGTGACACGGCGGATGCGCGCGCGCGCCTTGCCCGTGACAACAAAACGCTCCCACCCTGGATTGGGCGTGCCGCCGCGCGCGGTGATGATTTCCACCTGATCGCCATTTTCCAGCACATGGCGCAGCGGCACGATCTTGCCATTCACCTTGGCGCCAACCGTGCTGTCGCCCACCTGGCTATGCACTTCATAGGCAAAATCAACCGGCGTGGCGCCGCGCGGCAATTCGATCAGATCACCCTTGGGCGTGAAGCAGAAAACCCGATCACGATGCAGTTCAAGCTTGGTATGTTCCAGAAACTCCTGAGGCTCTGCCGCGTTTTCGAGGATTTCGAGCAGATCGCGCACCCAAGGATAGCGCTTCTGGTCACGCGAAGTGCCAGGCCCTTGCTTATAGCTCCAATGCGCGGCGACGCCATTTTCCGCGATGTCATGCATTTCCTTGGTGCGGATTTGCACTTCGATCTTGGCGTTGCGCCGTTCCGGCACCGTCACGCCGGTATGCAGGCTTTGATAGCCATTCGTCTTCGGCGTTGAAATCCAATCCTTGAAGCGGCCCGGCACCACACGATAGGCGGAATGAATGGCACCAAGTGCCGCGTAGCAATCACCCTTTTCGGGCACGATGATGCGAAAGGCCATGATGTCGGATAATTGCTCGAAGGCGACATTCTTTTTCTGCATCTTGAGCCAGATGGAATAGGGCGATTTCTCCCGCCCCTGAATATCCACCAACGTCACGCCAGCATCGGCGAAAACACGGCGCAAATCAGCCTCAATTTCCTCAATCAAATCGGCGCCCTGGCCGCGCAGATAGGTCAGGCGCGCGGCGATGGTCTGCCAGGCTTCCGCATTCATTTCGCGGAAGGAAAGGGTCTCCAGCTCCGTCTTCAGCGCATCCATGCCGATGCGCTCCGCCAGCGGCGCGTAGATTTCCAGCGTCTCCCGCGCCTGCTTGCGGCGGCGTTCCGGCTGCGGCATGCCGGAGATGGTCCGCATATTGTGCAACCGATCCGCGAGCTTAATCAGCAGCACGCGGATATCCTCACTCATCGCCAGCACAAGTTTGCGGAAATTCTCAGCCTGCTTGGTGCGTTCGGATTGCAGTTCAAGCCGCGTCAGCTTGGTGACGCCATCCACCAGCCGCGCCACTTCCTTGCCGAAGCTGGTTTCAATATCGCCAAGCTTGAGCGACGTATCCTCAACCGTGTCATGCAATAGCGCGGTGATGATGGACCCGGTATCAAGCCGATAGCCCGCCAGGATTTCCGCAACCGCGAGCGGATGCACAATATAGGGCTGCCCGTCATCGCGCCGCTGCGGCGCATGGGCTTTGGCGGCCATGTTATAGGCCGAGGTGATCAGCGCCGCATCGGCGCGCGGATCATAGGCAGTGACGCGGGATGCAAGCTCAGCGCCGGGCGAAGGGGCGCGCCCCGCGGCCAGACCTTCAGGCGCGCGGGGAAAATCCAGGGGGAAGCAGGCGGTGACGCTTCGCCCCATCGGCCTTCCTAGCGCTTACCGCCAAGTTCGGCGGCGATGGCGGCTTCCAGATCATCGGGCGCCATGTCTTCGGCGCCGGCGTCCGGCAGGGCTTCTTCCTGCACATCCATGATGCCGAAGATGTTTTCATCGGTCGCGATCAGGTCGATCACTTCTTCCTCGGCGGGCTCAGGCTCCGGCGCGCGCTGCAAGGATTTGATCAGATCAGCTTCCAGCGCCGGAAGATCGGCCTTTTCCTCGGCGATTTCACGCAAAGCCACGACCGGGTTCTTGTCATTGTCGCGATCCACCGCGATCTGCTCGCCCCGGCTGATATTGCGCGCACGCTGCGCGGCCATCAGCACGAGTTCAAAGCGATTCGGGATCTTTTCGATGCAGTCTTCAACGGTAACGCGCGCCATGAGGGCTCCAAAGACAAAAGGGGCGCGCGGCGGGGGCCGGGCGCCCGGCTGGACCGGTTATCTGTCCCAGATAGTCGCCCCGGCGCCGCTTTGCAAGGATTTCAAGCGCCTGGGGCGTCAGGCGGGAATGATGGGCCGCAAATCCTGCGCCGGCAGGCCAGCGATCAGCGCCGCGACGGGCTGCTGCAGGCGCGGATGCACCCAGCCAGGTGCGACCTCGGCCAAGGGATACAACACAAAGCCGCGCAGATGGGCACGCGGGTGGGGCAGCACCGGGTCAGGCGCATCCCGCACCAGCCCATCCAGATCAATGATGTCCAGATCAAGTACGCGCGGTGCATTGGGATAGGGCCGGGTGCGCCCGGCGGCGTTCTCAATGGCTTGCAGCGCGGCGAGCAGCTTTGCCGGTTCAGCCGTGCCTTCCAGCAGGGCTACCCCATTCACATAGCGCGGCGCGGCTGGGTTGGGCGGGATGGGCGCGCTTTCCCACCAGCGGGACGCCGCCACCAGGCGGAGCCCCGGCAAGGCATCAAGCGCGGCCAGCGCCGCCTTGCAGCTTTCCAGCGGCGGCGCGCCATCGCCCGCCGGCAGATTGGCGCCAATCGCGATTAGCGCCTGTCCGCTTCGCATCCGCTCAGCCGACATGCGCTAAATTTTGGTTTGGTCGCATTTTCCGAGTCGCCAAGCGATACCGCTTGGCTTGAACATGCTCCAGAACCCGGGACATGACAGCACAGAATTTATAGTGTAATAAAACTTTCCGTATTTGATCGCTGATTTCAAACCATTGAGGATCATTTGATGTCTGCTCATGTTGCTCGGCGCCAGGCCGGTCAGGAACGCGTTGGCCTGTTTGTTGATGGCGCCAATCTCTATTACGCCACAAGGGCCCTCGGGTTCGAGATGGATTTCGCCGCCATGCTGCGGTTTTTTGGTAGCTCCACCTATCTGGTGCGCGCTTGCTACTATACCGCGCTGATCGAGACCGAGGATTACTCCCCGCTTCGCCCGCTGACGGATTGGCTGGCCTATAATGGCTGGCGCGTGGTGACCAAGCCCGCCAAGGAACAGGCGGACCCCACCGGGCGCCGGCGCATCAAGGGCAATATGGATATCGAATTGGCGGTGGATATGATGGAATTGGCGCCGCATCTGGATCATGCGGTGCTGGTTTCCGGCGATGGCGATTTCCGCCGCGTGGTGGAAGCTGTGCAGCGCATGGGGGTGAAGGTGACGGTTGTCTCCACCATGGAAAGCCAACCACCCATGATCGCCGATGAATTGCGCCGCCAGGCTGATGGCTTTCTGGAATTGGCCGATATCGGGCCAGAAATCGCCCGCCGCGCCCCCGCCGAAGCCCGCCCGCGCCCTGCACCGCCCGCCGCTGCCGTGGCAACCAGGCCAAGCCGCATCACCCCCGCCGACCCCTATGGTGAGGCGCCGGATATCGAGCCTGAATGAGCGCTGGGGCTGAGCATTTTCAAGCCAAGTGGAATCACTTGGCGGCTCGGAAAATGCGATCAAACAAGGGTTGGGCGCGTGTCTGCTGAGCGGTCGCGAAGCGGACAGGCGACGGCACCCGGGCGCGATTGCGCGCTTTGCCCAAGGCTTGCCGAATATCGCGCTGCCAATCGGGTGAAGGAACCCGGCTGGCATAACGCCCCCGTGCCATCCTGGGGCCAGCGAGAGGCACCGCTTTTGGTGCTCGGCCTTGCTCCCGGGGTGCGTGGCGCCAATCGGACCGGGCGGCCCTTCACCGGGGATTATGCCGGCAAGCTGCTTTACACGACCTTGCTGGAATATGGCCTGGCCCGCGGCGCCTATGGCGAAGACCCGAAGGATGGCATGGAGTTGACCGGCTGCCGCATTGCCAATGCAGTGCGCTGCGTGCCGCCGGAAAACCTGCCGCTGCCAATCGAAATCCGCGCCTGTAATGACTTCCTGAAGGCCGAGCTTGCCGGTATGCCGGGCCTCCGCGTGGTGTTGGCGCTTGGGGTCGTCGCGCATAACGCGCTGCTCCGCGCCAAGGGCATCCCGGCATCGCGCTTCGCCTTCACCCATGGCGCGCGGCACCGCCTGCCCGATGGGCTGATCCTGGCCGATTCCTATCATGTCAGCCGCTACAATACCTCAACGCGGCGGCTGACGCCTGAGATGTTTCAGGCGGCCATGGCAGGCGTAATTGCGGAGCTCAACGACAAATAGAGCCGTGCAAACCTACAAATTTTGAGAAGAACCCTTTAGACCCGAAGGTCGAGCAAGGACCCGCGCGGCATCGGCTTCGACGGCTCGGGCGGGACGGCATCCAGCGAGCGCTGAGCGCTTTGCCCCTGGCCATTACCGCGCAGCATATCCACCGGCTGAACCGGAGAACGCGCCTGAATGATCCCGGCATTCGCCGCGATTTCCTGGGAGACAGCGGCTATGGAATTAAGACTGAGCATAGCGGGGACCTTAGGCTGTAAAGATGAATAAAAGGTTAACGGCGAAGCAGCCCCCTGCGCAATGGGCGTCAATTTTAGCCTGATCTTCGGCTTATGATTGATCGTGTCGGCGGCTTCCATGCACCTATAATTGCACGAGAAGCCTTAAAAAATTGGGGTATTCTTTCCTGACGCGGGATTAACGGCGCATCCTCCCCGAAGCGAAAACCCCGGGGAGGGCAGCCAAAATCAGGGCCGAAGCGCCATCGGCACGAAGGGCCGTTCCGCCGCGCCGCTGTAGACCTGGCGGGGGCGGCCGATGCGTTGGCTTGGGTCTTCGACCAATTCCTTCCACTGGCTCACCCAGCCCACCGTGCGTGCCACGGCAAACAAAACAGTGAACATATGGGTCGGAATGCCCATCGCCTTCAGGATAATGCCCGAATAGAAATCCACATTCGGATAAAGCTTGCGGCTGACGAAATAATCATCGGAAAGCGCAATGCGCTCCATTTCCATCGCCATATCCAACAGCGGTTCGTTCTTGATGCCGAGTTCCGCCAGCACCTCGTGGCAGGTTTCCTTCATGATCTTCGCGCGCGGGTCGAAATTCTTATAAACCCGATGGCCGAAGCCCATCAGCTTGGTGTGGCTGTTCTTGTCCTTAACTTCGCTGATGAAACCAGGAATATTCTTGGGATGCCCAATCTCGGCAAGCATCTTCAGCACGGCCTCATTGGCACCACCATGCGCTGGGCCCCAAAGGGCAGCGATACCCGCCGCGATGCAGGCAAAGGGGTTGGCACCGGTTGAACCCGCCAGACGCACCGTGCTGGTGGAGGCATTCTGTTCGTGATCCGCATGCAGGATCATGATGCGGTCCATGGCGCGCGCCAGGATAGGGTTATTCACCCAGGGCTCGGCCGGCACGGCGTTCAGCATATACAGGAAGTTTTCCGCATAGCTCAGATCATTGCGCGGATACATGAAGGGCTGGCCGATGGAATATTTATAGGCCCAGGCGGCAATCGTCGGCACTTTCGCAATCAGGCGGAAGGCGGCGATTTCACGCTGGCGCGCATCATTGATGTCCAGGTTGTCGTGATAGAAGGCGGCCAGCGCGCCAACCACACCGCACATCACCGCCATCGGGTGCGCATCGCGGCGGAAGCCATCATAGAAGCGGCGCAGCTGTTCATGCAGCATGGTGTGATAGGTCACACCCTTGCGGAATTCCTCATACTCGGTGGCATTGGGCAGATCGCCATTCAGCAGCAAATAGGAAACTTCCAGGAAGCTCGAATTTTCGGCCAATTGCTCAATGGGATAGCCGCGATACATCAAAATGCCGGCATCGCCATCAATATAAGTGATGGTGCTTTCGCAGGAAGCGGTCGCGCCATAGCCGGGGTCAAAGGTGAAAATCCCAAGATCGCCATAAAGCTTGCGAATATCAGCAACATGCGGGCCCAGCGTGCCGCCCAGCAGGGGCAACGTCGTGCTTTTGTTTGTGCCATCCAACGTGATGGTAATGGACCCCTGGGGCTTCGTGGTCATGCTTGTCTTCCTCAAAAACGGTCACGCCACCAGCACAAGCGGGGGCGCTAAATTATGGTGCGGTGCAGGATAAGGGTGTAGCGGGCAGATTGGCAAACCGAGTGACCGGCAGCCGGGCAAAGCCTACCGCCAAAGCGTAAATTGCCCTTGAAGATGGGGGTAAAACACAGCGCCCGGCCCTTTTCAGAAATAGGCAAAGGCGCTCAACGCCGACGCCAATCGGCCGGAATCTGGCTGGCATCGGCCCAAAGCCCTTGTCGGCCATCACGCGCCGCCACTTCCAGGGGGCGTAGAACGGATACCGATGCCAGCGCATAACCCAATTCCACCATCGCGGCGTTCAAATCGCGTCCACCGGCAGTGCAGCGGCCAAGCCCTCGGCGAAAGCCGTCATGGCCTTCAATCCGGCAGGTAATGTTTTGGCCGTGAGCCAAGCGCGCCAGCGCCGCCGCCGCGGCCGCGCCACAATCGGCGCGTGAGGTGTCCCCGCCACAAGCCTCACCCCGCGCCGGGGCGGCAATACCGGAAAGGCGGATGATACGATCCCCAAGGCCCAGCGTCTCACCATCAAACACACGGATTTGCGCGGGCTCAGCCGTGATAGGGCGATCCGCGGGGGCAGAGCCAAAAAGATTAGAAGGCA
>JBBAUC010000089.1:0-11732 GCA_040398485.1 Roseomonas sp.
CGAAATCCTGAAAATCCAGCGCGAAGCTGCCATTCTTTTCAGCTAGCGCCTGCAAAACATGGCAGCCCGCCCTGATGACATCCGGCCCGATGCCATCACCACCCATGGCGGCAATGCGATAAGTCTTCATGGTCAAAATTTTCCTTTCACGGGCGCCTCAGGCGCAAATCCAAGCCGCGCGCAATCCAGGCGGCTTCAATCACATCAAGATCCGTCTCGCCGGAAGGATTGGCCTTGCTCGGACGGGACGCAAGCCCAGGTTCCGCCTGAATACGCCACAGGCTAAGCAGGCGGCGCAATTCCGCAAGCGGCGCGGTGTGATCATCAACGCGCAGATTGATATCGGGGAAATCCTCGGTCGTGGTTAGCACTAGCGCCGCTGATTGGCGCCCGCGCTTATCTCCGCCCATGGCTTCTCCGGCATCAAGCGCCGTGATCAGGCGTTCTGGCAGCGCAAGTCCCGCATTGGCGCGGAAGCTATCAAAGCTTGCTTGCACCACGGCGCCGCCCGAGAGCATGTTGCCCGCCACGCTGAAGCCATCGCCACTGAGATGCCCATACCATTCAACGCAATTATCGCCGGTCCAGGCGGCGTTGCGGCCATGGCGATCTACCGCGTGGATTTGGCGCAAGCCCTTGCCCTCATCACCCACCAGCGCTGCTTCAATGGCCTTGGCGGGCGTCAGGCCACGTTCCAGCCCATGCAGCACTGCGGGGCCCAAATAGCGGTTGCTCATGGACTGCGTGCTGACGGCACCGACGCCCGATTTCATGAAAGGGCAGGTGGCGCCAACCGCCAGGTTGCAGGTGGTGACGGCAACCGCGAAGGCGCCCGATGCAGGATCATGCGCGACAATGGACCAGGTCATGGGGTGGGCCTTTCTTGAAATTTCAGGCGAAACCTTAACCGCGCCGCAGCGCTTGCAGGAAGCCCATCCCATGCCAAAATAAGCCGAAACGGGAGGTTTCTTGCCATGACTATTTCCATCTCACGCCGCGGCTTTGCCGGTTTTGGCCTTGCTTCGCTGCTGCCATCAGCGGTTTCCTCGCAATCTGCCTGGCCGGATCGGCAGGTGCGGCTGATTGTGCCCTTCGGCGCGGGCGGCGCGGTTGATACGCTTTCCCGCCTGGTGGCCAATGGCTTTGCCGCGCAGGCGAATGGTCAGGCGATGGTTGTGGAAAACCGCTCCGGCGCCGGCGGTGCCATTGCGGGGGCTTTCGTCGCGCAAAGTCGACCGGATGGTTATACGCTGATGATGGCGGATCTTGGCGCCAATTGCATCGGCAAGGAACTGCAGCCCGCGTTGAATTACGACCCGATGCGCGCCTTCACGCCGGTCTCGCATTTGGTCAATCTGCCGATTGCCGTTGTTGTGCCCGCCAATCTGCCCGTGCAAACGCTGGAAGACTTGATGGCCCGTGCGCGGGCGCGCGCCGATGGCATTCAATATGCCTCACCGGGTGTTGGCCATGTCAGCCATTTGGCCGCGGAATTGCTGGGCCGTCGTGCTGGCGTGAAGCTGACGGCCGTGCATTACCGTAGCGGCGCTGATGTGATGCGAAGCCTGATCCAGGGCGAAACGGAATTCTCCTTCCCTTCTGTCTCCACTGCGCTTCCCTTTATTCGTGAAGGGCGTGTGCGTGCTTTGGCAATCGGCACGCCAGCACCGGTTGCGGCGCTGCCGGGTGTGCCCGCCGTGGCCGCGACTTTCCCCGGTTTTGAGGCAATGACCTGGCACGGCATAGTCGGCCCCGCCGGCATGCCGGATGACGTGGTGGTGTCGGCCAATCGCGTGTTCCGCGCCATCATCACCTCAGCCGAGGTGAAGGAAACCGTGCAGCGCGTGCAGGCGGCTGAAGTAATTGCCTCCAGCCCCGCAGACTTCGCGGCACTGATTGCGCGCGATCACGCGAAATGGACGCCCGTGATCCGTGAGGGGAATATCCGCGCCGAGTAAACCCCGGCGCGGCGAAGCTGTTCAGCAACCAAGCTTATCGGCCAAATCTTCAAAGCTGGTCGCGATCGCGCCCCAATCCTGTTCGGCCTTGGTATCCGTTGCCTGATTCGCCCCGTGTTCATTGGGGCGGAGTACGAAGGCCGTAGCCAGCCCGCATTTGCGCGCCGCGGCCAAATCCCCGTTATGAGCGGCGACAAGTGCGACTTGCGCGGGCTGCAGACCAAGAATTTCGCAGGTGCGCAAATAGGCCTCCGGCTGCGGCTTATAGGCTTTTGCGGCCTCGGCCCCCAGGATCGCGTCCCAAGGCATGCCCGCGCGCTTCGCCATATTCGCCAGCAGCAGGATATTGCCGTTGGAAAGCGGCGCGATGAAATGCTTGGCCTTCAGGCGAATCAAGCCCGGGATGGTATCGGGCCAAGGGTCCAGCCGATGCCAGGCACGGTTGAGCCACTCAAGCTCCTCCGCCCCCACTCCCGCTACGCTCACGCCGAAATCCTTCAAGACACCATCAAGGTTCTCGCGGTGCAGCACATCAAGCCGCGTGAAGGGGCGCCGCCCGCTGCGCACTTCTTCCATGGCGGGTTGGTAGCGCTTGCGCCAGGCATCGGCGAAGCGATGCGGATCAATATCGCCGCGCCCATGGCGGGCCAGGAAGGTCCGTGCATCGCGCTCGATACCGTTGCGCCAATACACCACCGTACCAAAAACAGCGAAGACCAAAGCCTTAACTTCCGGAAGCGCGCTCATGCTGCAGTGTCCTTTTCTGGAACGGCCCATTTTTTTTCAAAATCCCAAACATCCGGGAAGCCCATGAGTTCGGTCATTTTATTGAAGCCATAGGATTCGCCAAGCGCCAGGCTATCGCCGGTTGTCTTCAGATGCGCATAGGCACGTTCAAGGGCGGCGGCGGCGGCAAGGAAGCCAATGGCGGGATAGATCGCCATGGCATAGCCAATCTCCTGCAAGCGCGCGGCGGGCAGGATGGGCGTGCGCCCGCCTTCCACCATATTCGCAAGCAAGGGTTTGGAAATCGCCTTACCGATAGCGCGCATTTCATCTTCGCTTTCCGGGCTTTCGATGAAAACAATGTCAGCGCCCGCATCGCCATACATCCGCCCGCGGCGAATGGCTTCTTCCAGGCCAAGCGTAGTGCGGGAATCCGTGCGCGCCACAATCAGGAAATTCGGATCGCGCCGCGCTTCGGCGGCAACCTTGATTTTCATCACCATTTCCTCGGCCGGGATCACGCGTCGGCCAGGCGTATGGCCGCATTTCTTCGGCATTTCTTGATCTTCAAGCTGAATGCCTGTCATGCCGGCGGCTTCATAGCCCAGCGTGGTGTGGCGCACATTCAGAAGACCACCATAGCCAGTATCGGCATCCGCGACCAAAGGCGTTTTGCACCCGCGTGCCATGGTGCCCATACGGGCCACCATATCCGCATAGGTGGCAATGCCCGCATCCGCGACACCAAGGGCCGATGCAACAGCGCCAAAGCCTGTGCCGTAGATGCAGTCAAACCCCATGCCATCGGCGATCTTGGCCGAGATCATGTCGAAGACACCGGGGGCAAGGATAAAGCGCTTTTCGGCAAGCGCC
The DNA here is from genome assembly GCA_040398485.1 of Roseomonas sp. GTDB lineage: Bacteria > Pseudomonadota > Alphaproteobacteria > Acetobacterales > Acetobacteraceae > Neoroseomonas. The sequence goes on from JBBAUC010000089.1 coordinate 3,558, forward strand.
TTCCGAAGCGATGGGTTAGCCATAAGATTTCCTTTGTTGCTTATTGAGGACGGATATGGCCGGCAGCACTGGCCGCGGCCCAAATGCGATCATCGCGTTGCATGGCTTCCAGCAGCGCTGAGCCAGGGCGCATATCGGCTTCCACACCAAGCGCCACCAGCCTTTGCTTGAAGGTTTCATCGGCGAAAACTGCACTGACGGTGCGGTAGATGCGATCCACCAGAGCGGGCGCCATGCGCGGCGGCCCCAGCATCGCAACCCAGCCAGAAAGATCGAAATCGCGCACGCCTTGTTCGGCAGGTGTTGGCGCATCTGGGAAGAAGGGCGAACGCGTGCCGGTGGAAGCCGCCAGCACACGCACGCGCCCGGTTTGCATATGCGGCATGGCACTGACCGTGCTGGTCCAACCGCTCGGCAGATGCCCGGCGACGATATCATTCATCAGTGGCCCGCCGCTGCGATAGGCGATATCTGGCATTTCCACCCCCGCGCGCCGCGCCATTTCCTGCCCGATGAAGGAAGAAAGCGCCTCGGTTGAACCCGTACCCACCTTGCCCGGATTGGCCTTGGCATAGGCGAGCATGGAGGTGAGCGAATCAAAGGGCTGATTGGCGCCCGCGACCAGCACCATGGTATTCCGTGTCAGCATCGCAATCGGTGTGAAATCGCGGATGGCGTCATAAGGCATGCTGGGTAGGTGATATTTGTTCATGACATGGGTTGAAACCACGACTAGCAAGGTATGCCCATCGGGTTCCGCCCGCGCCACCACTTCGGAACCAATCACGCCCGCCGCACCCGCGCGATTCTCCACAATGAAGGGCTGGGGCAGGGTGTTGCGCAATGCCTCACCAATCGCGCGCACCAGAATATCCGTCCCGCCACTGGCGGCATAAGGCACCACCACGCGCACTGGCTTGGTGGGCCAGGTGATGTCTTGCGCTTGTGCAATCCCCGGCAGCGCGCTTGCTGCCAGGGCGCCGAAAAGCGTGCGTCTTTCGATCTTCATCGTCCAGTTCCCATCAATCCACACGTGCGCCCGTGGCACGCACAATCGGCACCCATTTATCAAGCTCAGCCGCGATAAAGGCGCGGGTTGCTTCCGGCGTCATGCCATCCGGGATGGTATTGCCTAGCTGGATCAGGCGATCGCGTACCTCCGGCTTACGCAGCGCAATGGCGATTTGCTCATAAAGAAACTGCCGGATCGGCAGTGGCGTACCGAGTGTGGCAGACCATGGCGTCCAGGTAGTGGCTTGGAAAGCCGGCAGGCCCGCTTCGGCGGCGGTTGGTACATCAGGCGCCATGGGTGAGCGTTCTGGCGTGCCAATCACAATGCCATTCACCGTGCCGTTCTTGATATGCTCCGCCAGGAAGGAAATCGTATCTGATTGGAAGCTGATGCGCCCGGCCATCAAATCCTGAAAAGCCGCTGCTGATCCGCGATAGGGCACATGGGTCGCAGGCACGCCCAGCAGATGCAGCAGCAAGGCCGAGGAGATATGCCCGGTCGAACCATTGCCGGAAGACCCATAAAGCACATTCCCACCACCAGCCGCGACCGCCGCACGAAACTCCGCCAGCGTGCGCACATTCATGGAAGGATGGGTCGCCAGCACAATCGGCGAATGGCTGGAAATGGTGATGTGATCCACGCCTGTCAGCGGATGGATACGCAGCCTGTCACCGTAAAGCCCAACATTCAGCGTATGCGACCCAAGCGCGCCAACCAGCAGCGTATAGCCATCCGGCGGCGTTTGCGCGATGGTTTCAAAGGCAACCGTACCACCACCCGAAGGCCGGTTTTCCACAACAAATTGCTGGCCTAATTGCTGCGACAGCGCGGTTGAAATCAGCCTTGCATTGATATCGGCGTTGCCGCCGGCCGCGAAGGCCACAATCACGCGCACTGGTTTATTTGGATAATCCGTGCCCGGCGCCTTGGGCTGCGCCCAGGCAGGCAGCGCCAGCAGCGCGGCCAATGCGGCGGTCAGAAAAGTCTTTTTCATTCTTGCCTCCCTGTTATTTCAACCAATCGAATGTTCAAGCACGCCAACGCGTTCCACTTCCAGCCTGAGCTTATCGCCCGGCTTCAAATAGCGCGGCGGATCGCGGAAATGCCCAACGCCGGCCGGCGTGCCGGTCGCGATCACATCACCAGGCTCCAGAGTCATGTAGCGCGACAGAAACGCAATTAACGCGGAGACAGAAAAGATCAAATCGCGCGTATTGCCATGCTGCACTTCTTCGCCATTCAGCCAGCATTTCACATCCAGCATCCAGGGCTCACCGACTTCTTCTGGGGTCACGATCCAGGGGCCGATCGGGCAGAAACCATCCATGCCCTTGGCGAAGGATGTCATGGCCAGCGGCACATCGAATTGAAATTCCCGCGCGCTGACATCATTCAGCACGGTATAGCCCGCGACATAATCCAGCGCGACGCCTTCCGGCACATCGCGTGCGGGTTTGCCGATCACCACGCCAAGTTCCACTTCCCAATCGGGCTTTTTCACATCGCGCGGAATCTTCACCACCGCCCCGGGTCCAATGACCGAGCTTGTTGGCTTCATGAAAATGCGCGGCATTTCAAGCTTTGGGCCGCCCACTTCCTTGGCGTGATCACCATAATTGCGCCCAACACCCAGAATTTTGCCGGGCATCAGCGGTGCCAGGATCTTGGCCCCTGCAAGCGGTTGCCGCAGCGCGGCGTTCTCTGGCCGTGCAGCGAAGGCAATCGCACGGCCAGCAGCGGTCATCGCCGCTTCATTGCCGAGTAGTGCTACCGTATCGCCCGGGATGATCTCCGCGCTGCGATCAGCCTCACCCGCCGCGCGCATTGCAGCCGAAAGGGCTGGGCGCAGCGCGACCAGGCTTTCCCCCACCACCCCACCAAGGGCAGCGCCATGCGCGCCCTGAAAAGTCAGCAGCTTCATGCCGCCAGTGCCGCGTAATCGAGTGTGGCCATGACTTGCACACGCAGGATGTAGCGATCCTCACCCGGCACGTAATCCGCCACCGCATTATGCATGGTGCCGATATTGTCCCAGATCAGAACATCGCCTTCCGACCATTCATGCGTATAAAGATACTTATCCTGCGCCTGATGGCGGAACAGATAATCAAGCAACGCATCGGATTCTGTGCGCTCCATGCCTTCGATATACATGGCATAGCCGCAATTGCAGTAGAGCACGGGCCGGCCAGTGATGGGATGGATACGCATAATTGGCTGTTTAACCGGCGGTTTTTTCGCGCGCTGTTCGGGCGTGAGCGGCGCACGAATACTTCCCGGGCGCTGACGCATCATGTCCCAGAATTTGCTGAAGCCATGAATGGCAACGCGGCCTTCAATGTGGGCCTTCACCTCGGCCGGCAGATCTGCATAGGCGGCATGCATATTGCGGAACTGAGTCGCCCCCAGAACCTTGCCGTCGCGCCGCGGCACGCGCTTGGCGTGCAGCATATTGGCCAGCGCGATTTCGTTGGAATAGGACATATCCGTATGCCAGCCCTGGCCGGCATCATTCAGGCCGACAGGCTTGCCCGCCTCATCCTTCATATTCGACAGGATCATCACTTCCGGATGGTCTGGCGCATGGAACATATTGGCGACATTCACTTCCAAATCGCCAAAGCGCTTGCCAAAGGCGGCCACATGCGGCGCTTCCAGATCCTGCTTCGGGAAGCAAAGCACGCCATATTCGCCAAGGGCGCGCAAAAGCGTGCGGAAATCCTCAGGTGAGGCGGTTTGGCTCAGGTCAATGCCCTCGATGCGGGCACCTAGCCCGGCATTATTGGGGGTGATTTTCATGCTGGCATCCTCCGGAAGTGCCAAAGGTGATGCGCTGGCCCCGGGGCGTCAACCGGGCGCTTCCCCGGGGCCGTTTGTTGCGTCAGGATGGCACCATGGAAACGCAATCATCCAAGCCCGCCCCGGTCATTATTGGCGGGGGTATTGTTGGCCTCTGTATCGCCTGGCATTTGGCGCGGCGCGGGCTGAAGCCGGTGGTGCTGGAAGCCGGCAAGGAAGGCGCGGCCTATACCGGCAATGCGGGCGCCATCAGCCATGGGTCTGTGGCGCCGCTCGCCATGCCAGGCGTGCTTGCGCAGGTGCCGAAAATGCTGATGGACCCGGCCGGCGCGCTGCATATCCCGGCGCGCTATTGGCTGCGCGCCATGCCCTGGCTGCTGCGCTTTGTGGCTTCTGCAAGGCGAGAGAAGGTGGAATCCGCCGCCGTCGCGCTTTCCGCCCTGCTGTTTTCCGCGCCGGATCGGCACCGCGAAATCCTTGCCGCGGAAGGGGCGACTGATCTGATCCGCGAAGAAGGCCAGATGTATCTGTATCGGAATGAGGAACAGCTCGCGAAGGACAATGCCTCCCTGGCGCTGCGCCAGAAGCATGGGCTGAAGGTGCAAAAGCTGGTCGGCCCGGCCTTGCGTGAATTGGAACCGGAAGTGTCCGAGGATTACCAGATTGGCCTTCTGCTGCCTGACCATGGTTCCTGCGTGAATCCCGCGCGCTTGGCGGCCGTGGTGGCCAATGGCGTGCGCCGCATGGGGGGTGAGATTCGCGTGGCCGAGGTGCAGGCCATTTTGACCGAGGGCAAGCGCGTTGTTGGTGTGCGCTGCGCGGGGGAAGATATCGCCGCCGATCAGATAGTGCTCGCCGCCGGTGCCTGGTCTGCGCGTTTGCTGGCACCCCTTGGGCTGAAGGTGCCGCTGGAAACCCAGCGCGGCTATCACGTGATGCTGCCGGATGCCGGGGTGCGGGTTGGGCGCGTGCTGTCGCCCGCTGATCGCAAGGTTTTTATCAGCCCGATGGAAGAAGGCTTGCGCGTGGCAGGTTCGGTTGAGATCGCCGGGCTTGATGCGCCGCCCACGGAATCGCGCGCCATGCTGTTGCTGGATGATCTGAAAAAGGTATTCCCGAAAGCGCGCACACAAGGCGGCAAGATCTGGATGGGTCATCGGCCTTGCCTGCCCGATAGCGTGCCGGTGATGGGGCCGGTCAGCGCCTGGCAGGGGCTTTATTGCGCCTTTGGTCATGGGCATTTGGGCCTGACGGGTTCAGCGCCGACTGGTGCGTTGATGGGCGCTTTGATCGCGGGCGAAAAGCCCAATTTCGATTTCGCGCCCTTCGCGGTGGAACGGTTTGCATAAAGATAAAGGGAGAAAGCGATGGGACAGGTTCAAGGCAAGGTCGCGCTGATCACTGGCGCTGCGGCGGGTATTGGCGCGGCCTGCGCGGAGGCACTCGCCGCCGAAGGGGCGCGCGTGGTGCTGACCGATCTGGATGATACGCGCGGTGAAGCCCTGGCCGCCACGCTCCGGTCCGCCGGTCACGATGCGCTTTACCTGCATCAGGATGTGACCGATGAGGCGCGCTGGGCCGAGGTGATTGCCTCCATTGAAGCGAAACATGGCAGGCTTGATGTGCTGGTTTCCAACGCCGGCATCGCCATCATGAAACCCTTGGTGGACATGACCCTGGCCGAATGGCGGCGGCAGAATGCGGTGAATATTGATGGCGTGTTTTTGTCCGTGAAATACGCCATTCCGGCGATGCGCCGTGCGGGTGGCGGTTCCATCATCATGATGTCGTCCATCGCCGGCATTCGTGGCTCGGCGGGCTTGGCCGGTTATTCCGCCAGCAAGGGCGCGGTGCGGCTTTTTTCAAAATCCGTGGCGCTTGAATGTGCCGGCGCGCGGGATGGTATTCGCTGCAATTCTGTCCATCCCGGCGTGATTGAAACCGATATCTGGCAGAAAATGCCGCAAGGCAGCCCGGGCGGGCGCAATGCGCCGATTGATCCGCGCCAATTGGCGGCAAATATCGTGCCCTTGGGTGAAGCCGGCACGGCGGCGGATATTGCAGCGGGCGTGGTGTTCTTGGCCTCTGACGCTTCCCGCCACATGACGGGCAGTGAATTGGTGATTGATGGCGGTTCAACCGCCGGGCGCGCTGGCGCCATGCCGCGTTGAAGGATCAGACCATGACCATAAGAACCGCCCTGGTGACAGGCGCCGCGCGCGGCATCGGCCTTGCCGTGGCGAAACGTTTTCTGGCTGAGGGTTGGAATGTCGCGCTGCTCGATATCAATGCGGCACAACTGCGCGAAACCATGGCGGCACTGGCGGAGCCCTCAAAAACCTTTGAGATCATCTGCGATGTCTCAGACCCTCCCGCCATCGCTGCCGCCGTGCGCCAGGCTGCGGCGCATTTCGGGCGGCTTGATGCGCTGGTGAATAATGCCGGCATCGCCATATTCAAACCCATCCTTGAAACCACGCCGGAAGATTGGGCGCGCGTGCTGGCGGTGAACCTGACCGGACCCTTCCTTGCGGCGCAGGCGGCAGCACCAATCATGGCAGAGGCTGGCGGCGGGGCGATGGTGAATATCACCTCCATCTCTGGCTTGCGCGCTTCAACTTTGCGGGTTGCCTATGGCACAAGCAAGGCCGGGCTTGCGCATCTGACCAAGCAGCAGGCGGTGGAATTCGCGAGTCTTGGCATACGCGTAAATGCCGTAGCACCTGGCCCGGTAGATACCGCCATGGCGAAGGCCGTGCATACGCCCGAAATCCGCGCCGATTACCATGATCATTTGCCGCTCAACCGCTATGGTTTGGAAGCGGAATTGGCGGAGGCGGTGTTTTTCCTATGCAGCGACCGCGCGAGCTACCTGACGGGGCAGGTGATTGCCGTGGATGGTGGCTTTGATGCCACCGGCATTGGGCTTCCCACGCTGCGGGCGGAACGGCGCAATCTTTAGAGTGCGAGCCGCAATATCTCCTCCAAATCCGCCGCGCCGCGCACGGGGCGAGGATTGGTCGCAATCGGTGCATCGCCGGTCCAGCGCGCGGCAAGGCCCGGGATTTCAGCCTCCGTAATGCCCTGCTGATGCAAGCGTGTGGGCAGGCCAAGCTTCGCGACGAATTCCTCAATCGCAGGCCCTGCTTCCGCGCCGCCAAAAATCGCCGCGATATCCACCTGGCGCGCCGCATTCACCGGCGCATTCCAGCGCATCACCGCATGCAGCATCAGGCAGGAAGTAATGCCATGCGGCACGCCGCGCGCCGCCCCCAGAATATAGCCAAGCCCATGGCTGGCACCGACGGGCACACCCGCCCAGCCGCCCATCACCGAAAGCCAGGCCGCTTGCTGACACAGCGCGCGCGCCCGCAAATCCCCAGCCGCCTGCGCCACGCGCGGCAAGCCTTCGGCCAGCATCAGCATGGCTTGGCGCGATACCGCATCAGAAAAGGGCGCGGGTTCCAGCGCGCACCAGCGGCTCGCGGCATGATCCAACGCGCGAATGCCCGATGAGAGAAAAAGCTCAGCCGGTGTTTCCAATGTCGCGGCGGGGTCAAGCAAGACGGCACGCGGCACCATCCAAGGGTCAAGCGCGCGATACTTCCGCCCCTCGGCCAAATCCGTATAGCCGGCATGGGGCGCGAATTCCGCGGCTGAAAGCGTGGTCGGCACCGCTACCAAACGCGGCGAAGGTGCGGCGCCATCCCAGGCACCGGGCGAGGCTCCGCGGGAAACTGCTGCTTCAATCAGCGCAGCAGGGTCCGTAATGCCCCGCCAGACCGCAAGGCAGGCAACCTTGGCGCCATCAATCACCGAACCACCACCAAGCGCCACCACCAATTCTGCGCGGCTTTCGCGCAGCAGCACAGCCAACGCCAGCACATCTTCAACCGGGCTATGGGCGCGCATGGCAGAGGTTTCCGCGACCAGCCGCGCGCCCAAGGCATCGCGCACCGCCGCCGCGATGCGGCTTTTCGCAAGGGAACGGGTGGTGACAAGCGCAACGCGCGCCGTGGCGCCGACCTCATCCGGAAGTGCTTCCGCTACTGAAACGTCGTGATAAACTCGCGCCTGGGCTGGCCATTGGTGCAGCATGGCCTCAGCCCTTTCTGCCAGCGAAAAAGCGCGAAAAATCCGGCTTGCGCTTTTCCTGAAACGCCGCGACGGCTTCCGCTGCTTCCGGCCCGCGCAGCAGCGCGCCGAAGGCGGCGAATTCCACCTGCATATGTTCCGCAATGCGCGCGGCATCGGCGCGCCTGAGCAGCGCCTTGGTTTGCGCCATGGCCGCCGGCGGCTTGGCGGCCAAGGCCCGCGCCTTTCCTTCCGCATGCGCCAGCAATTCGGCGGCTGGCACCACG
>JBBAUC010000090.1:0-5768 GCA_040398485.1 Roseomonas sp.
GAGGCAGCAAGCCGCGCGGCGCGTTGCAGGGCGGGGCCTGAAAGGGCACCGCTGCGCAGCAGAACCTCGGCAGAATCGAGCCCGATGGCCAAGACAATGGCGCCATCCCCTTCCTGCGCCGCCATGAGCGCGGTGAGCGCCGCGCGGCAGGCACGCACTGCATGATCTTCAAAGGCCACTGGCGCGCCGAAAGCGGCCGAAACGCCTTCTGCCGAGCAGCGCAGCACCTGCCCACCATGGGCGCGCACCGCTTCCGCCACGCGCCGCGCCGCCGCTTCAAGCAAGGGCTCCAGATCTTCCAGGTCCGGCGTCATGCCGGGGCCCATCGCCAGGCTGGCGGCAAAGGCCGTTATTTGTTTCCGCTCCCCTTCCATGCCGTCGGTCGCGATGGGCGGGGCCGGCTGCGGCGCCAGCGCTTCCCGCCGGAGTGCCGCGAGTTCCGGCCCAGGCTCCACCTGAAGTTCGCGACGCAACAGATCGGCGCAGGCGGCATATTGCCTTGCGGCATCGGCGGCGCGCCCTTCATCCAGGTGAAGGCGGATCAGGTCGCGATTGGCTTCTTCCGATAGCGGCTCAAGCGTCACGGCCCTTTCCAGCGCTATTCGTGCCGTAGGCGAATCGCGCCGCGCCCTTGCGGCCTGCCCAAGCCGCAAAAGGCCTGACAGCGCGATATTGTGCAGCCGCCGCCGTTCCGTGAGCAGCCATTCATTGAATCCTTCCTCGCGCAACGCCATGCCATCCACCAAGGGGCCTTGGTAGAGGCGCGCGGCTTCGTTCAGCGAATCGAAATCCTCAGCCGCTGCGCGTGCCTGGAAGTCCAGCGCATCCACCGCGACGCGGCCCAGCGCGAATGTCACCCCATCACGCGTCGCGAGCAGCCAATCTTCCCCGCCGAGCGCGGTGCGGATTGAGGTGAGGGCTTGGCTCAGGCTGTGGCGGGCTTGCGCTTCCCCACGGTCACCCCAGAGCAATTCGGCCAAGCGTTCACGCGAAACGGTCGCGCCGCCGGCGAGCGTGATGATGGCCAGCAGCGCCTCGGCCTTGCGTGTTGGCAATGCCGCGATTGTGCCGCCAGCCAGACGGACTTCAAAGCCGCCAAGAAGGCAAATACTGGGTCCGGTCATCGGCGCGGGCCACCTTTCATCATTCAACGGTCCGACCATGGGGCAGCGTTATGGGCTTGTCATGTCAAAAGCGTAAGAATCCGCGCTTTGATAGCCGCTTGATATCACTTTTGAGCGTGATGTGAGGCGCCTTCGCCAAGGTGGTCACCGCAACGCCAGCCAATCCATGGCAGGCGTCACCGGAAACAGGAGCAAGAGACCACCATGAGCACCACCACCGCACCGATGATGCCCGTATTCCAGAAACTGCGGGCTGACCGTTTGACTGTTCCATACACAGGCGAATCCACGCAGGAAACAGTTTTGTCTGCGGGCGGCCATGCCTTCTTCGGCCGGATACTGCGCATGATGGGCGAAAGCCTGTGCAAAGCCATGGACCGCCGCGCGGCTGCGCTCACGCAGCGCAGCGCTCAGCCGGCCACTTTACCTTGGTGAGATCGGCGGCCTTAGCCGGGCGCCAGGCGCTGTCACCTTCCGCCAAGTGGATGCGGAGGCGCTGCCCTTCGCGAATAGTACCTTTGATGTTGTGCTTTCGACCTTCGGGGTCATGTTCACCGCCAAATCAGGCACGTGCTGCGCGCGAAATGCTGCACGTGTGACCGCCGCCCTTCGCTGATCCGGGCTACCACCTTATTCAACCCTACAGGAATGACCCATGCGCACCGTCGAGTCGATCGAAGCCTTCAATGAACTGCTGCCGCAACTGGCCGCTGAAGCCCGATCGCGCGCGGTCGAGTTCGAGACCGCGCGCCGGATCGCCCCTGACTTCGCCGACAAGCTCAAGCATGCGGGCGTGGCCCGCATGCTGGTGCCACGGGCTGGCGGCGGGCTGGGCTGCTCCCTGCCCGAGTGGCTCGAGGCGATGATGCAGCTGGCCGAGGCCGACGCCTCGACGGCCTGGGTCAGCGCCCATGCCGGCATCTGCTCCGGCCTGATCGCCGCGTCTGCCGACGCCCGCTTCCGCGACGAGATCCTTGCCGATCCGATGAGCTGCGTCTCCTGGAGCAACCTGCCGCGCGTGAAGATACAGGAGTTGGACGGCGGCTTGCGGATCAGCGGCAACTGGTCCTTCGTGTCGGGCTGCACGATGGCCAGCCACGTGGGAGGCATGGTGCTGCTGCCTGCGCTGCAGGAAGGCGGATTGCCGCGCGCGGTGGTGGCGCTGGTGCCGGTGGCCCAGGCCAGCATCGTCGAAACATGGGATCCCATCGGGCTGGGTGGTACCGGCAGCCACGACGTGCACTTCGACGACGTGCTTGTGCCGAGTTACCGCACGTTCGCCTGGCCGGCCACCGTACCCGCGCCTGACGTCGACTACCCGGCCAAGATCTTCGTGCCCGGCGTGTGGTTCATTTCGAACTGCGCCGCCGCCACCCATCTGGGCCTGGCGCGGCGCGCGCTGGACGAAGCCCGCCGCGAGATGCAGGGCAAGATCGAGCGCTACTCGCAGCTTCCCTTGCTGCAGCACCCTTCGACGCAACGCAGCCTCGAGGCCGCCGAGGGGTTGTGGTTCGCCTGTCGCGCCGGGCTGCGCGAAGCGTCGCGTTCGGTGTGGGACAGCGCCCTGCGCGGTGAGCCCCTGTCGGCAGAGCAGCGCGTGAACGCTCGCGTGGCGGCAGTGACCGCCGTGCATCGCTCGACCGAGGTAGTGCGCATGGCCTACGACGCCGCCGGTGCCAGCGCGATACGCCGTGGTGGTGTGCTCGAGCGTCTGCTGCGCGAGGCGAGCTGCCTCACCCAGCACATCTCCGCCTGCCTGCCGTCATACGAGCAGACCGGACGTGTGCGCTCGGGTATCGACCCGCTCCATTTGCGCGTCTAGGTGAAGGGGACGACTGCACCGGCGGCGAGCTGGTCGTTCGCTTGATCGAAACCGGCGTCAAGACGCGCATTGGTTCCGATGATTTCTTCGCAATCCCACCTGGATATGATGCTTATGTCGTTGGCGCTGAGCGCGTCGAACTGGTGCTCTTTGCGCCATCAGAGCCACAGCATTGAAGTCACAAGGTGGCGACGGGGCGCAACCAAATCTCCACGCACCTTCATGGCCGGTTCGGGCACACCGTAGAACACTGAACGTCCTGTGCCATGCCGCGCGTTTGTTCGTCCGGTTGGCCAAAACGCCTTGAGGCCGTTCATTCAATTTCCCGCATTTTTCATCTCAAAAATACTGCCCCCTGCATTTTGATACCCGCTTGATGGTGGTTTTGAGCGTCCTGTGAGGCGCCTTCGGCAAGGTGCTGTCAGCAGCGCAAGCCCATTCGCGGAAGGCGCCCCCAGGACACAGGAGCACGACGTCACCATGAGCACGACAACCACACCGAACATGCCGTCACCCCAAGGGGTGCCGCCTTCCACCCCGCCCGACCTTTCAGCGGTCAAAGCCAAGCAGCAAGCTGCCTGGTCTGCCGGCGATTACGCTATTGTTGGCAGGACGCTGCAGATTGTCGGCGAAAATCTTTGTGAGGCCGTAAACCTCTGCGCCGGGGAGCGCGTGCTGGACGTGGCCGCCGGGAACGGCAATGCAACGCTGGCCGCGGCGCGCCATTTCGCCGAAGTCACCTCAACGGATTATGTGCCCGCCCTGCTGGAACGTGGCCGCGCGCGCGCCGAGGCAGAGGGCCTGCAAGTCACCTTCCGCGAAGCGGATGCCGAGGCGCTGCCCTTTGCGGATAGCACCTTTGATGTCGTGCTTTCGACCTTCGGTGTCATGTTCACCCCTGACCAGGCACGGGCTGCGCGCGAAATGCTGCGCGTGTGCCGCCCAGGTGGGCGGATCGGGTTGGCGAATTGGACGCCAGGCAGCTTCATCGGCGAATTGTTCAAGGTGCTTGGCCGCTACCTGCCGCCGGCGGCTGGCCTGCGTTCCCCAGCACTCTGGGGCACTGAGGAACGGCTGAAGGAACTGTTCAGCGATGCTGAGGCTTCCATCCAAGCGACGCCGCGTATTTTCAACTTCCGCTACCGTTCACCGGCGCATTGGATGGAGGTGTTCCGCACCTTCTATGGCCCAGTGAACCGCGCCTTCCTCGCGCTCGATACGCCGCGCCAGGACGAATTGGAGCGCGACATTCTGAACCTGCTGTCGCGCTTCGACCGTGGCGGTGCCGGCGGCCTTGTTGTGCCGAGCGAGTATCTCGAGGTCGTGGTGACGCGGCGGTGAATAACGAAAACCCCAATCCGCATAATCACAGAAGGAATTAAGCCATGTCTTCCAAAATCGAAATACGACGCTTCGAAACGCCTGATCAACTTCTGGACATGAAAGATCATGGTCGGATTTCCATTGTACGAATGGCCGACGGTACTGCTGGCATGCAGGCGATCTTCGAGCCAGGCTGGACGTGGGAAGCCGATGAAAAACCGCTACTTGGCTCGCCCACTTCCTGCCCGATGCGCCACACCGGATATTGCTTCAGCGGAAAACTTGTCGTTCGCATGATCGAAACCGGTATCGAGACGCGCATTGCCGCCGGTGATTTCTTCGAAATTCCACCTGGACATGATGCTTATGTCGATGGCTCTGAGCGCGTCGAACTGGTGCTGTTTGCGCCACCGGAGCACCAGCATTGAAGTCATAAGTTAGCGACGAATTGTTAATGACAATCCATCGCCGTGACACAACGCAGAATGCCGAAAACCCAAACCCAAGGAGATTATCAATGAAGATGCCCTTTCTACTGATCTGCGCCCTTTCTTTTGCCGGCCCAGCCGCAATTGCGCAGCAGGCGCCGCCTGCCGCCATGCCGCATGGTGGCGGGCATACAACACATGCCGCGCCTGCCGCCGCGAATGCGACCTTCAAGGCCACTGTGCTGTATGAAGCACCGCTGCTTGGTACCGAGGCGCGCATTTACAGGCTTTATACGATTGATCTCGGGCCGAGCGGTGCCACGCCGCGGCACATGCATCCGGGCGACGAAATCGCCCAGGTTATCGAAGGTTCCGTCACGCTTGAGATGGAAGGCGAACCCGCTCGGACCTTCCAGGCGGGCCAGACCTTCCACCCGCGGCCAATGACGCCGCATATCGCGCGCAACGCCTCGGCAAGCGCGCCGGCACGGCTGATCGTGAGCAGCATCACTGAGGCCGGCAAGCCGAGCACCATCATGTTGCCGCCCGTCACCAACTGATCGGCGCCACGTCCGGCCACGATGGGTGCTGCGCCTTCCCTAAGCGCAGCATCGCTTCGATGGCCGGACGCCCTGCACTTTGGAGGATATCATGCGTTGGTTCATGGTCATCGGCGCTGCGCTGATGCTCGCGCTTATCATGGGCACCCTGGTAAATGGGCTGGCGGCCTTCTTCATTCCGATGGAGATGGCTGAGGGCTGGAAGCGTGCTGAAATCGCGGCGATCAACAGCTTTGGCCTGCTTGGTCTGGCACTTGGCAGTGCCGCCATGGGCTTCGTCGCGGAACGCGTTGGGCTGCGCGCCATCTGTGTTACTGCATCGCTGGTGATGTCAGGGTGCCTGATGCTCGCATCCCAGGTCAGCGCACCCTGGCAGGCTTCCGTTGTATTCTTCTTCGCCGGTGTATTTGCAGGCGGCGCGATTTTCGCGCCGCTATTTGCTTCGGTTGGCAATTGGTTTCCCGGCATGGCGGGCCTTGCCATCGGTATCGCGGCATCGGGCCAGGCGATT
>JBBAUC010000090.1:5778-11663 GCA_040398485.1 Roseomonas sp.
GGGGCGATGCTGGCACTTGGTGTATTGACCTTCGTTGTCCTGGCGCCAATCGCAACCTGGATGCGCGAAGCGCCGGCGCAAGGCGCAGCCGGCGGCGTAGCTGCGGCGCCCGCGATCCCACCGCGCATCGCAGTGCCTATTCTAAGCCTCGCGGTTTTTGCCTGCTGCACCTGCATGGCCGTACCATTAATGCATCTGATGCCGCTGATCCAAGGCTTCTGTATCTCGGCCACCGATGCAGGAGGCGTCATGTTCGCCATGCTGGTCGCGGCGATTGCGGGGCGCATCGCTTATGGCAAGCTTTGCGATGTGATCGGGCCGGTTCAATCCTGGGCTATTGCGTCTTTCCTGCAATTGCTGGGTGTTGCTGCCTTTACTCAGTTCGAGACACTGCGCGGCTTCATGGCATTCGGCATCATCTATGGCTTTGCCTATGCCGGCGTAATGACCAGTGTCCTTGTCAGTGCGCGCGCGCTGACGCCAGCGCATCGGCGGGCGTCCTTGATGGGTATTATCCTGTCCTTCGCCTGGCTCGGCCATGCCTTCGGGGGCTTCCAGGGCGCAGTGACCTTCGACCTGACGGGCAGCTATGTGCCTGGCTTCGTGGCAGGTTCGGTCGCTGGCGTGGTGAACCTGTTGCTGGTTGGGCTGCTGCTGTTCCTTGGGAAGCCGCGCCAGCCTTTGCGCCTGGCGCCAGCGTGAGGCGGCGCCAAGCGCAGGGCCTTTCTATTGCATCGGTTAGGAGGGTTTGCGACCAACTGCGGCGATCATCACGCACGGACCTTCGAAGTGCCCATTGGTCTCGAATGCGGATAATTTCTCGCCGACCTCCGCCCAAGCCCGAACCTTGGCTGCCTCGTCGAGCTTCCCGAGCATCTGATGCAGCGCACCGAATGATTCTTGCTCGAACCGCAAGCACTCCGCAGCACTCGGTAGGATAACAGGCGCATTGATCTTGCGGACCTGCACATCCTCAAGACCGGCTGCCTCAAACAACGCCTCGATCCGTCCCGGCGCGCCGAGGCTGAAGGGGCCGGGCTGACCGGGCGCTGGCGGTGGGAGGGCCGCGTGCCGCCGGATCACGCCGACCGGGTCGGAGAAAAAGCGGCATTCTTCGGCTGTGGCATAGACAATTGCACCGACATGCCCACCGGGCCGAAGCGTGGCGACCTGATGTTTGACTGCGCCCAATTGGTCAGGGAAATAGATCAGCCCGACCCGCGACAGGACGGCATCGAATGGCTTGTCCGTCAACGAGAGTTGCTCTCCGTCCATGACCCGCGCTTGCGCATTCCTGTATCCCGCAGCTTCAAGATTGGCCGCGGCGAGAGTCGTTAGCGCCTCCGACAGATCTGTCGTGAGAATATAGCCGGCCGGTCCGACGCGCCGAGCGGACTGCAGCGCTTCCTGACCGGAGCCACCTGCGATATGCAGCACGCGGCTGCCCGCAGCGACTTTTGTCATATCGAGCAGTGTCTCGCTAACTGGGCCAAGCCAGCTGTCGAGCAGTGGCCCCCAGGCATTCCAGCGGTCGGCAACCGCGTTCCATTGTCCATGTGTCGTCTTCTTGAAGGCGGTTGCATCGAAGCCTGTCATTGTGGTCTCCATGGGTTGCTCTGATGGGTCGATCCCCGTCGCGGGGTGACGAGCGAAATCTAGGAGCAAAGGCCATGCGCTGCTTGATGCTTGCCTTCAGGCCACCTTAAGATAGTCGTTATCTTGATAATGAAGCGCATAATTCATACGCTGCTCTGATGTTTGCTTATCGTAGCTTCGAAGGAGACCCAGGACAGATGCCTGGAGACCAGACTAACCGTTTGATAAAGTTTAGTGATTTTGAGCTGGATCTCGATGCGGCCGTGCTGCGTTCCGGCGGTGCGACAGTCATCGTCGAACCCCAGGTTTTTGAGTTGATCGCTTTCCTTGTCACCAATCAGGGACGCTTGGTCAGCTACGACGAAATCATCGCGAATGTCTGGAGGGGCCGCATCGTCTCCGACGCGGCGATTGCAACGCGTGTCAACGCGGCGCGCAAGGCACTTGGCGATGATGGCACGGCCCAGCGAGCTATCAAGACCGTGCGCGGCCGGGGACTGCGGTTCGACCTAAAGCCCCTAGACATGATCTCGGAAATTGATCCTGGCAGCCAGGCAGCAACCAGCCCTGCTCGCGATAGCCGCCAGACTCCAAGCGATATGCCGTCAATAGCTGTGCTGCCATTCGAGAACATGTCGAGCGACGCCGATCAAGGGTACTTCGCCGACGGCATTGTCGAGGACCTCATCACGGGCCTTTCGCGTGTCCGGCAGCTTTTTGTCATCGCGCGCAATTCGACGTTCATCTACAAGGGGCGGCCCGTCGACGTCCGCCAGGTCGGACGCGAGCTTGGCGTACGCTATGTACTGGAAGGCAGCGTTCGCAAGGCAGGAAATATGCTTCGCATTACCGGGCAGCTGATCGAGACTGGCACGGGCCACCATATCTGGGCGGACCGCTTCGACGGAGAATTGTCCGATGTATTCGAGTTTCAGGATCGGATCACCGCCAGCGTCATTGGCGCAATTCAACCTTCCATCCGATCCGCCGAGGTCGCTAGGTCGCGCCGTAAACGTCCCGAAAACCTCGACGCCTACGACCTGTACATGCAGGCCTTGCCGCATGTAACGATGCTCGATCGCACGTCCAACGCAGCGGCCCTCGCGTTACTTGTCCAGGCCTTGCAGCGAGACCCTGGATATGCGTCCGCGCTGGCCATGTCGGCTTGGTGCCACGCACAGCGATGCGTCTATAACTGGACCGAAGATTTTGCCTCTGACAGCCGCAAGGCATTGGAACTCGCCGAGCGCGCGGTACATCAGGCGGCAGACGATTCGTTTGCCCTATCGATGTTGGGCGCGGCACATACGCTCGTACGCGATTTCGAACGGGCCGAAGAGCTGTTAGCGCGCGCAGTCACATACGATCCAAACTGCAGTTGGGGCTGGAACAGGCTGGGGTGGCTGCATGGCTATCGGGACAGAGCGCCGGAGAGCATCGCCTGTTTCGAGAAGGCACTCCGCCTGAGCCCGCTCGACCCGATGAATTTTAATTGCCACTTCGGCATCGGGGCAGCGCACTACATCCAGGCGCAGTACGTCGAAGCTATCGAGTGGATGGAGAAGGCACTCACTGCCAACCCAAATGCGCGCTGGATTTACCGCCAATTGGTGCCAGCCTACGCAGACGCGGGCCGGCTGGCCGCGGCTGCTGATGGCCTCCGCAATCTGCTCCAGGACTATCCAGGCATAACTTGCACAAAGGCCCGTGCAGCCATGCTCTATTCTGAACCTGTCATGGACCGTATCTGTGCGGGCCTCGCGAGGGCCGGGCTTCCCGTCAGTTAGCCAAACCGATGCCAGTGATGAAGTGCAGTCCGGACACCTCGGCACAAGATGGACCTTTCGCGGTTTTATGCCACTCCTTTGATTGTTTATTGTGCAGCAAATCTGCTGAGCTGCGCCCTTTCTTTTTCTGGCCCAGCGGCATTTGCGCAGCAGGCGCCGCTGCTTGGTACCGAGGCGCGCCACGCCACGGCCACTGCATCGGTGGAGATACCAGGGTGCCGAGATACTCCCGTTCGATCTTTCCACCACCGACACGCTGTTTAGCGTTGCTGCCTGCAACGGTCCCGCAAGGCAAAGGCAGCAGGAGAAACGCCTCCGGGTCTCACCCGAAGGGACGCTTTCTTCACCGCAATGGCGATTACCACCCGGTCAGGCCAGACGCGCGCGTGATCAAAACGCGTTTCCCCTTGCACGAGCCGTCGGGCTGTCGATAAGCTACCCGCGCGGTGGGCATATCCGATGCCTATCCGGAATATACCCTTTATTCTTAGGTAGAGGCGATCGTGACCCAAACATCACAAGTGCGAACAACGGCTGGCCGTGGCAGGTTATTCGACAATATTCTGGACACGATCGGCGATACGCCTTGCATCCGGATAAATGCGCTGGCGCCAAAAGGGGTGACCATCTACGTGAAGGCGGAAGCGTTCAATCCCGGTGGGTCGGTCAAGGATCGTCTCGCAATCAACATCATCGAGGCAGCAGAACGCAACGGCACCCTAAAACCCGGACAGACGGTAGTGGAGGCAACCAGCGGCAACACCGGCATCGGGCTTGCCATGGTGTGCGCCCAAAAGGGTTATCCGCTGGTTGTCATCATGGCGGAAAGTTTCTCGATCGAGCGGCGTAAGCTGATGCGAATGCTTGGCGCCCAGGTGGTATTGACGCCGCGGGCTCAGAAGGC
This sequence comes from Roseomonas sp., assembly GCA_040398485.1. Lineage (GTDB taxonomy): Bacteria > Pseudomonadota > Alphaproteobacteria > Acetobacterales > Acetobacteraceae > Neoroseomonas. Next base: position 10,066 of record JBBAUC010000090.1, read on the forward strand.
GATTGGCATGTACCGCAAGGCGGTCGAGCTCGCAGAGGCGAATGGCTGGTTCCTAGCCCGCCAGTTTGAGACGGACGCCAACGCAGAAATCCACGAAGCTACCACGGCACGCGAGATCCTCGCTGATTTTGCCGGCCATCGTCTGGACTATTTCGTCAGCGGCTACGGCACGGGTGGCACCGTCACTGGTGTCGCCCGCATGCTGCGGCGGGAGCGTCCAGAAACGAAGATCATCCTGGCCGAGCCAGTAAACGCACAGCTGATTGCCAGCGGCCAAGCCCAAGAACGAGCAGCCGACGGCACGCCGACGATGAGCCACCCCGCACACGAATCCCATCCGATCCAGGGCTGGACACCCGATTTCATCCCCCTGGTGTTGCAGGAAGCCATAGATAAAGATTTCTTCGATGAACTGCTGCCGGTCGCCGGGGCCGAGGGCATCAAATATGCCAAGGCGCTCGCGCAGAAGGAGGGTATCTTCACCGGCATCTCCGGCGGTGCTTCGTTTGCCGTGGCACTGGAAGTCGCGGCCAAGGCTCCGGCTGGATCGGTGATTCTTTGTATGCTTGCGGATACCGGGGAGCGCTACCTGACGACTCCGCTCTTCGATGGAATTGCAGAAAGCATGGACGATGCAGAGATACGCATCTCCAAATCGACCCCCGGCTACCAAATGGAATAGACGCGTTGCGAAAGAAACCTACCGGCGTGGACTGGTTGAGCGTGATGGGACGTTGCCGAGCGGCGATGCTCATGTCCATCGTCGATTGATTTGAGACCGAGCGGCGCGCTGGCGAACGGAGCATCTGGCCAATCTCTGAGTAAAGTTTGGCTGCCGGTTGGCGATGCATAAAGTGGCAATGCCGACCTTCGCCCCCGTTCGTACCCTCTCCAGCACCCTGAACGCCCTCGATGACAGCAGCAGGCTGTCCCGGCTGGTGGCGGCGTCTTCGCCTGGGGCGTTCATGGCGCTCCAGATGGCGCGGCAGTTCCGCTTGGCCACGCTGTCGGTGATTTCCGCGATCCAAAGCGTATCCCGTGCCGCGCCAAGGCGCCGCAGCATGTCGCGGTGCTGGTTGCGCGCCTCGGCAGTGGAAAGGCCCTGCAGGGTGAAGGCCGCCAGGCGCCGGTTCACGATGGCCGGAACCGGAAACTCGGCGCCGGTAATTGGATTGCGGTCGCGCCGGTCGAGCATCACGCGGCCTTCGCGAATGCCGTAAGCAGTGCCGCGCAGCAGCCGCCAAAGCTGCCCCGCAACAAGCAGGCCGATGTCCATGTAAGGCGCCGCGCCGTCGGTCAGGTCAACGCGGAGGTAATTCATCCACTGATTGGCCAGAAATTCCGCCAGACGGGTGCGCCACTTGGTCCTAAACCATTTGAAGCCGGACACGATAGGATGTGGTGTTACGCGATTATATGGTAAACTCTAACCACCAAATCTTGCTCCCGAAAACGCTGGATCAGGTTGCTGCAATCCTAACACCGCATCCGCTGTGATTCGTCCTGCGATCGGCCCGAGCGTATAGCCATTGGACGTCACGGCGGCGAAGAAGCCTGGCAGGCCAGGCAACTGACCCAGGATTGGCGCGCGATCAATA
>JBBAUC010000091.1:0-11639 GCA_040398485.1 Roseomonas sp.
GGTTTCAACCGGCACCCAGCCGGAAAGTGGGTCAGATTTCAACCGGCGTTGACACGCCGCCCAAGACCGCGCTGTCTTCGCCCGCGCCCTGCCAGGCGTGATCGGTGGCATGCTGCGCGGCAAGGGCTTCATGGAAGCCGCCAAGCCCTATTTGAAGGACGCCTATATTCCCATTGATCGGGCGCAGGGCCGCGTATTGTATCAAATTGCACGTTTGCGTGGCGCCCGTCGCATCGTGGAATTCGGCGCATCTTTCGGTATTTCGGCCATGTATCTGGCGGCTGCAGTCCGCGATAATGGCGGTGGGAAGGTCATCACCACCGAAATGGAACCAGGCAAGATCGCCAGCGCCAGGGCCAATTGGGCGGAAGCCGGCCTCAGCCGAGAGATTGAACTGCGTGAAGGCGATGCACTGCAGACATTACGCGATATCAAGGAACCGATAGACCTGCTTTTTCTCGATGGCTGGAAAGAGGCCAATCTGCCTGTATTACGCTTGGTTGAACCAGCGCTGACACCTGGCACCGGCATCTTATGTGACGATATCAAGCGCTTCCGCAAAACACTCAAGCCCTACCTGGATTATGTGAGGGGAAATCCCCTGCGCTTCGTATCCGTGGAATTGCCTTTGGGCGACGGGCTCGAATTCTCGGTGGTGGTATGAGCGTCGACGTGGAAACGCCATCAGCGCGTCAACCGAGCCAGAACGGCGCTGCCATAAGGCCCACGAGCATCAGGCGTTGGACAGGTATCTTCCTCGCGATCGGGCTCGTGGTCATGGTGGTTTCAGGGCTGGGCCTTTTCGCTTGGCACGACGTGCCGCAGGTGGAGGCCGCGACCGGCAGCTTCCTGGGCATTGATTATGAGGTCTGGAGCCACCTGCACCTTATCTCCTCGATCCTTTTCACCGGTGCTGCTGCGTCTCATCTTCGGCTGAATTGGAGACCTCTGCTGCGCCATTTCGGTGCGCGTTCTGGCGGGAAGGGACCCAAATGAACGGGTCACGCCCCCTGCCCGCTTAATCCGCGTAAGCGCCGGCGGCTTCAATGATGGGCCGCCAGCGATCCACCTCCTCGGCCACGAAGCGGCGATGGAAGGCGATGGAAGCGCGCTCATCCGAAGGCACATCGGTCAGCAGATCCGCGAAGCGCTGGCGGAGCCGTTCTTCCCGCAAGGCCATACGCAGCGCGGCCGAGATATGTTCCTGGATCGGTTCCGGCGTGCCGGCGGGCGCGTAAAGCCCATGCCAGGTGGACATGGCAATGCCCGGCGATCCGGCCTCGGTAGTCGTGGGGACGCTCGGCAGGCCGGCCAGGCGCTCAGCGCTGCTCACGGCAAAAACCTTCACGCGATTGTCGCGGATAAAGGGCACGGTGTTCGTCGCCTGATCGCAAAGAATATCAATGCGCCCGGCCATAAGTTCCGCAATGGCGGGGGCGGTGCCGCGGAAAACCACTGTGGTTGCTTTGGCGCCAGCGGCCTGTTGCACCAATAGCCCGCAGAGATTGGCCGCGGAGCCGATACCAGCAGTTGCCAAGTTAATTACATCGCCCTTGCGGCCCAATTCTGCCATCACTTCCCGCAGGTTGGCTGCCGGGAAATCGAGCCGGGTGATCACTGTCATGGCGGCGTCTGAGACAATGCCTAGCGGCGCGAAGCTGCCCGGCACCTGATAGGGCAAGCGACGGAACAAGGTGGCACTCGCGGCCATGCCGATATTGTTGATCATCAGCGTATAGCCATCCGGGCGGGACTGGGCCAAGCGCTGCGGCCCCACCACGGAACCACCAATTGCCTCCACCACCACGGATTGGCCGACATGCCGGCTAAGGCTATCGGCGACGATGCGGGTGATGGTGTCGGTCGGCCCTCCGGCAGCACCCGCGGCAATGATGGTGATGGGGCGCGCTGGAAAGGCCTGGGCGTGGACGCTTGGGGCGGCGAGCATGGCTGCCCCGGTGGCAAGAATCTGGCGGCGCTTCATGGTTTCCTCCTGCTTTGGCCGGACGGGCCTGTTCTCCCGCCCCTGGCAGCCATGATCCTGGCAGGCCCGCGCTTTGGTGCGAAGGGGGCATGTTACCGAAATCTCACGCGCTCACCCCCTTGAGGCTGTTTCCTTTTGCGCAAGCCTCCGTTAGCGTGTCTCCAATCAGTAAAGAATCTCGCCACCCGAGCGGGACGGAGATTCCAACAGGGGGTATTCGCTTCATGGCGCCACTCTTGGCGTTCAGTCGGTTTGTCGACTGGATCAATCAGAATATCGGCAAGGTCTGCGATTGGCTTGTGCTGCTCGCCGTCCTGGTCAGTTCCGTCAACGCCATGATGCGCTACGGCTTCGACATAAGCTCCAACGCCTGGCTTGAACTGCAATGGTATATGTATGCCGCCATCGTCATGCTCGGCGCCAGCTATACGCTGAAGCGCAATGAACATGTGCGGGTGGATATCTTGTACATGATGCTATCGCGGCGTGGGCAGATAAAGCTCGATATCGCGGGCATTATCGTCTTCATGCTGCCGGCCTGCATCCTGATTGGCTGGCTTTCCTGGCCCTTCTTCATGCAGTCCTTCCATATGAATGAATGGTCCAGCAATGCCGGCGGCTTGCTGCGCTGGCCGGTGAAATTCCTAATCCCCCTCGGCTTTGGGCTGCTGACGCTGCAAGGCATTTCGGAACTCATTAAGCGCGTTGCCGCGTTGCGGGGCTATGACATCCCCGACCTTGAAGCCCATTACGAGAGGCCAGTGCAATGATACCTTTGGAGTGGATGCCGCCCCTGATGTTCGCGGGGTTGGTGGTATTCTTGATTATTGGCTTTCCGGTGGCGTTTTCGCTGGCGTCTGTTGGCCTGTTCTTCGGCATGATTTCCATGGCGCAGGGCTTTTTCACCCTGGACTTCATGCAAGCCATACCGGGGCGCATTTTCGGCAGTATTCTGGCCAATGATTTGCTGCTCGCCATTCCCTTCTTCACGCTCATGGGCGCGATATTGGAGAAATGCGGGCTGGCGGAAGACATGCTTGAAAGCATGGGGCAGTTATTCGGCCCGATGAAGGGCGGCCTTGGCTATTCGGTCATTATCGTGGGCTTCATCCTGGGCGCCATTACCGGCACCGTGGCCGCGCAGGTAATTGCCATGGCAATGATCACCATGCCGGTGATGATGCGCTATAATTACAATATCCGATACGCGACTGGCGTGCTTGCGGCATCCGGTACCATCACGCAGCTGGTGCCGCCTTCGCTGGTGCTGGTGGTGTTGGCTGACCAGTTGGGCAAGTCCGTGGGCGATATGTACCTCGGCGCCTGGGGGCCTTCGCTGCTGCAAATCGCGCTTTTCGCGCTTTATACCTGGTTCCTGACAATCATCCGGCCGCAGGATTTGCCGCCGGTGCCGCGCACCCTTACGGGCCGGCCACTGCTGATCAAATGCATGTGGGGCATCATCCCCGCTGCCGTGCTGATCTTCCTGGTGCTCGGCACCATCATGCTTGGTCTGGCAACGCCAACCGAAGCCGGTGCGCTGGGCACGGTTGGCGCCATCATTCTGGCCGTGTTGCGCAATACAAAAATGACCAAGATGGATCAAACGGCCTATGCCGCCGGGTTGATCGCCGTAGCCTGCTGTCTGGTCGCTGCCTACACGGTCGGCATGAAGACTGTGCCGTTTCGCATCAGCTTCTCCGTATTCTTCGCATCGGTCATTTGGCTCTGCTGGCGTGCCTGGCAGGACAAGCCCCTGCATGATTTGATTGTGGAAGGCATGCGCGCCACCATGCGCATCACCTCCATGGTCGCTTTCATCGTGGTGGGGGCGACCTGCTTTTCCATCGTCTTCGCCGGCGTGGATGGCAATCTTTGGGTGGAACATGGGCTGACCAGCCTGCCGGGCGGCGTTTGGGGCTTCCTGATCGCGGTCAATCTGCTGGTCTTCTTCCTGGCCTTCTTCCTCGATTTCTTCGAAATCGCCTTCATCATCGTGCCCATGCTGGCGCCAGTGGCGCAGAAGCTGCTGACCCCGGTGGTGGGTGCGGATGCGGCGTTGATCTGGTTCGGTGTGATGCTCTGCGTGAATATGCAGACCAGCTTCATGCACCCGCCCTTCGGCTTTGCGCTGTTCTATCTCCGTAGCGTGATCCCGAAGTCCATCAGCAGCGCGGATATCTATTGGGGCGCCCTGCCTTGGGTGGGCTTACAGCTCATCATGGTGGCGATCGTGATTTTCATGCCGATCACGGTCACCTTCTTCCTGGATAAGCCGCACGGTATTGACCCGAGTACGGTCCGAATAGAAATCGCACCGCCTGCGGAGGAGGATGATCTGCCACCGCCAAGCTTCGGGCCGTCAAGGTAAATCCTGGCCAGGCCCTCGACGCAAAACCCCATGGCGAACTGCCATGGGGTTTTTCTTTGGGCGAGATGGAACAAAAAATCCGGTCAGGTGCTACCACCTGACCGGTTCCAAAAATCCTTAAGCGGCTGCCTTAAATGCGGTTTGCCGCCGACATCCTGTGCATGAAGTTGTCAAAAGTACCTTCTGCCACGCGGAACCAAGCGACGCCATCCGGGCGGAAGGCCTTCATGCTGTCGAGAAGCTTCTTGAACATGGGGTTCTGCGCGGCGACTTCATCATAATACTTCCAGCACTCATCATAGCAGGCCTGCAGCACAGGGTTCGGGAAGGCCTTTAGTTGCGTGCCGCCAGCAAGCAGACGTTTCATGGCCTGCGGGTTCAGCGCATCGTATTTCGGCACCATGGAGGCGGTGACGAGCCCAGCGGCGGCTTCGATCATGGATTGATAGATCTTGGGGATGGAATTCCAGGCCCGTTCGTTGATGAACAGCGTGCCGCAGGACGCGCCTTCCCACCAGCCGGGATAATGATAGAAGCGCGCGACCTTGTTGAAGCCGAGCTTTTCATCATCATGCGGCCCGACCCATTCGGCGCCGTCAATCGTGCCGCGTTCCAGCGCGGGGTAGATATCGCCGGCGCCAATCTGTTGCGGCACTACGCCAAGGCGGCGCAGGATATTGCCGGCAAAGCCACCCACGCGGAATTTCAGGCCGCGCAAATCCTCAACCGTGTTGATTTCCTTGCGGAACCAACCACCCATCTGGCAGGCCGTGCCACCAAAGGTGAAGGACCGGACGCCAAGCGGGCGGTAGAATTCATTGATCAATTCATGGCCACCGCCATTGCGGAGCCAGGAATAATATTGCCGCTGGTTGAGGCTGAAGGGCAGGCCCGTTTCGAACACGAAGGACGGGTCCTTGCCGAAATGGTAATAGGCCGCATCCTGGCCGCATTCCACCGTGCCATTCTGCACCGCATCATAAACCTGCAGGGCGGGTACGATTTCGCCTGCAGCGAAAATACGGATCTGGAATTTGCCATCGGACATGTCATGGATGGCTTTTGCGAACTGCTCAGTGCCGCCGAACAGCGTATCGAGCGATTTCGGGAAGGCCGAGGTATGGCGCCAGCGGATTTCCGGCATGGCTTGGGCAAGTGCTGGCGTGGCCAGCGCGGTGGCGGCGACGGCGGTGGTGCCAAAGCCAGCCTTTTTGATGAAATTACGACGTTCCACTGCGGGAAGCTCCCCTTGTTGCGTGGTGAGTGATGTCTACCAGCACCCTTATGCCGGGGCTTGGAAGTTACAATTCTAATACGTGGCGGCGCGGTAGAAAAGCCGAATCTTGTCCCCAAACCTGCCTTAATGGTTAGATTTCACCCCAGTCGGCACGGTGGAAAGCCGATCAACCAGCGCAATGCCGATCGCCGAGACAACAAAGACGGAATGAATAATGGTCTGCCACATGATGCCCGTTTCGGTGAAGGCGGCATTGGGGGAGCCCAGATTGCCGGCTTCAATGAAGGTCCGCAGCAGATGGATTGAGGAAATGCCCACAATCGCCATGGCGAGTTTGATCTTGAGCACGCTGGCATTCACATGGCTTAGCCATTCCGGCTGATCCGGGTGTCCAGCAAGTTTCAAGCGCGAAACAAAGGTCTCGAACCCGCCGACAATGACCATGACCAGCAGATTGGCGATCATCACCACATCAATCAGGCCAAGGACGATGAGCATGATCTGCTGTTCGCTGAAGGTCGAGGCATCCAGCACCAAATGGGCCAATTCCTTGAGGAATTTATAGACATAGACGCATTGCGCCACGATCAGCCCCAGATAGAGCGGCAATTGCAGCCAGCGCGACCCAAAGATGAGGGCGGCTAAGGGGCGAAGCGGCTTAAATTCGTCAGAATGGGGCATGGGGGTCCTCGGCAAGGTTTTGAATCGATGTCCGTATAGTGAGGTTTCGCGAAAGTGTCAGCAGGGCACCCCCTGGCCGGGATACCATGAAGCTGGCTAAATGATCGTTATGAACCACTGGGTCTTCGCCCTTGGCGCCACCATGCTGATGCAAATGGTCGCCTCCTTCATGGGCCAAAGCCTGCCGGTGATTGCGCCGCTGATCATGGCGAGCACGGGGTTGGCGCCGGAACGGGTCGGCAATCTTTCTTCCCTGACTGCGCTTGCGACCGTGCTTTATCTGCTGATTGGCGGTGTGTTCCTGGCGCGCATGGGGCCTGTGCGCATGCTGCAATTGGGCACTGCTGTGGCGGTGACGGCGCTATTGGTCGCAAGCCTTGGCCATGCTTGGGCGATATTCCTGGCCGCCTTCATGCTGGGGCTTGGCTATGGGCCAACACCGCCCGCCGGCAGCCGCATGCTGGCGGCAACCGCCCCACCCGCGCATCGTTCACTGATTTTTTCAATCAAACAGGCCGGGGCGCCAGCCGGTGGCGCGCTTGCAGGGCTGATCGCGGCGCCCGTGGCACTCGCCTATGGCTGGCCGGCGGCACTGATGCTTGCCTTCGGCTTTGGCGTACTGGCCATTCTGGTGATCCAACCGCTGCGCCCAGCTTTCGATGCGGAGCGCAATCGCGCGCAGCGGTTAAACTTACATGACATTTTTTCAGCGCGCGCCATCAGCGCCCTATTGGCAACATTCAAACAGAACCCGATGCTGAAGCGCGTCACGGCGTTATCGGTTTCCTTCGCCATTTGTCAGGGCTGCCTGTTTTCCTTCACCGTCACCTGGCTTGTGGAAAAGCGCGGTTTTGATCTGGTGCTGGCCGGCAGTGTTTTCGCGGGCATGCAATTCGCCGGGGTGGTGGCGCGCATTTTATTGGGCTGGGTGGCGGACCGGACGGGCAATGCTTTGGCCAACCTGGTGGCGCAGGGCTTTACTGCGGGCTGCGCCATCCTTGCCTTGGCGCTGTTGCCAGCGGATGCCGGTTTCTGGCCGCTGGCGCTGATATGCGTGCTGACAGGATTTTTCGGCGCTTCCTGGAATGGGATTTCGCTGGCGGAAGTCGCGCGGCTTGCGCCACCTGGCAAGGTTGCGGATGCAACCGCGGGTTCGACGATTTTTATCTTTCTCGGCTATGTCGCGGGGCCTTCGATTTTCGCGACGCTGGTCAGCCTGACCGGAAGTTGGATGCTGCCGCAAATCCTGACGGCAGCGCAGCTTTTGCTGGTCTCCGCGCTGGTGGGCCTGACGCTCAGGAAGCCCAGCTAGGGGGGCGCTTTTCCTTGAAGGCGGCAATGCCCTCTCGCGCCTCATCGCCGGACGCACAACGCGCAAAGGCCAGCGCGCCAGCTTCCGCATAGCCATCGGGCGAAAGCGGGCCGAGTGCGGCGATCAGTTTCTTGGTTTCGGCCAAGGCGCGCGGCGCGCCCTGCCGACAATCCGCAATCACCGAAGCGACAGCCGCTTCCAGCGCCGATGCGTCAGCCACCATCTGATGCACCAGGCCAATGCGTGCGGCTTCAGGCGCGTCAATCACATTGCCTTGCAACACCATGCGCGCGGCATTGCTGCGGCCCATGCGCCGCACCATCCAAGGCAGGATTTGCGCTGGCACCAGGCCGCGCTTGGCCTCAGGCGCGGCGAAGCGCGCATCGGCCGTGGCAATCGCGATATCAGCCGCACAAAGCCAGCCAAGCCCACCTGCATGGGCCGCGCCCTGCACCGCCGCAATCACCACCTGCGGCAGGTTGCAAAGCCTCACAAAGCGCTGCCCCGTTGCGTGGTTGCGGCGCTGTGCGGCGGCAAGCCGTTCGGCCTCGGTCCCTTGAGAACCAACCTCGGTCAGATCAAGCCCCGCACAAAAATGCCCGCCAGCGCCTGAGAAGATGATGATGCGCGCGGAGGTGTCTTTCTCCAGCGCATCAAGTGCGGCATCCAAAGCAACACCCATGGCAGACGACATGGCATTGCGCCGATGCGGCCGATTGAGTGTCAGGCGCACCACCGGCCCTTCCCGCGTCAGAAGGACGGGGTTTTCAGTTTCAGACATGTGATGCGCCTTTGTGCTTTTACGAATTCGGCCCGCGTTCCATGGAATAGGGCTGCCAACGCTTTAGCTTGGAATCCGTCAGCACAGTCGGGTTCACGCAGGAAAGCGGCCAGCGGCCCGAAAGCACGAGGGCGACATTCTGCCCCACGCGGCGCTTGCGTGCCGGATCAAACCGCGCGGAAGCGGATGCGTTGTGCGGCGACAGGATCACATTCTGCATCTTGTGGAGCGGATTATCTGCCTTGGTCGGTTCAATTTCAAACACATCAATGCCCGCACCCGCAATCCAGCCCTTTTGCAGCGCCTTGATTAGCCCGGCTTCTTCCACTGTCGGGCCACGGCCCGTGGTGATGAAAAGCGCGTTCTTCTTCATTTGCTTGAAGTGCTTTTCCTTGAAGAAACCACGCGTTTCGGGGGTATCCGGCAAATGCATGGACACGAAATCCGAAGTCGCCAGCAAATCAGAAAGGCTGGCAGGCTCCACGCCAAGGGCTGACATCGTCAGTTCTTCCACGAAGGGATCATAGGCCTTCATGTGCAGCCCAAAGGCGCGGGCGCGAATGGCTGTGGCGCGCGCCACACGACCAAAGCCGATAAAGCCCATGGTTTGGCCCATCAGGCGTGGGATTTGCAGCAATTGCGGCCGGCCTTCGCCCCAGCGGCCTTCGCGCACCATGCGGTCCTGTTCGATGCAGCGCCGATGCGTGGCCAGCAGCAGCATCATGGCGTGATCCGCCACTTCTTCGATGAAGGTATCAGGGCAATTCGTGACCGGAATACCCTGCGCTGTTGCCGCCGCCACATCCACGTAATCAACGCCGACAGAACCCAGCGCAATGATACGGCACTTCTTCAGCGCCTTGATCATCTTGGCATTGAATTGCATGCCCTTCGCGTAAACCGCATCCGCCTGCCCTGCCTTGGCAATGAAGTCCTTTTCAGTCGGCTGGCATTCGATGATCTCGACGCCCATGCCTTCCAGCGCTTCCAGCTCATAATCATAGCCGCCGCCAGAGGTGGTGAAGGACGCCGCCGCGGGCGTCAGGATGGTAAATTTCGCCATGAGATAGGTCCTTTTCAGCTCATTCCTTGACCGCGCCGGTCAGGGAGGAAACGTAGTAATCCACGAAGAAGGAATAGAAGATCGCAACCGGTAGCGATCCCAAAAGTGAGCCCGCCATCAGCGCGCCCCATTGATAGACATCGCCTGTCACCAATTCCGTCAGGATCGCAACCGGCACTGTCTTGTTCTCGCTCGATTGAATGAAGGCGAGCGCATAGATGAATTCATTCCAGGACAGCGTGAAGGAGAAAATGCCAGCGCTGATCAACCCAGGCACGGCAAGCGGCAGCGTGATCTGACGCAGGATTTGCAGCCGTGTGGCGCCATCAATCAGCGCGCATTCTTCAAGCTCATACGGAATGGATTTGAAATAGCCGATCAGCAGCCAGGTGCAGAAGGGCACGAGGAAGGTCGGATAAACCAGGATCAACGCGAAGGGTGTATCAAACAGCCCAAGTTGGAACACCATGGTCGCGAGCGGAATGAATAGGATGGAAGGCGGCACCAGATAGGCAAGGTAAATCCCAAGCCCCACATATTGGCTACCGCTGAAACGCAAACGCTGGATGGCATAGGCCGCAAGTGTTGAGCTGATCAGCGAAAGAACAGTCGCGCCAACCGCCACCATCATCGTCGTCATCAACCACTTCGGATAGGCCGTGTTGAACAGCAGCAACCTGATGTGATCAAGCGTGGGAGAGGTGATCCAGAAGGGATTATGCGTCTTGTAATCATACAACTCCGCATTCGGCTTGAAGGCGGTGATCGTCATCCAATAGAAGGGAAACAGTAGGATGATCAGAAAGCATGCAAGCGGCAGATAGATGGTGACCATCCGCCGCGCCTTGCTGTCCCAGGCCATGGTTTCAGATGGCGGGGCGGCGCTTGCTTGTGTTTCTTCCGCTTGGGTTGGGGCGCTCATTGCTTTTTGCTCCCGGCTTCAATCATTGCTCTCACCCTGCTGCCATTTGCGCCGTGCTAGGGCGAAGTAGCTAAAGAGCGTCGCAAAAACGAGGAAGGGGATCATGGAAACCGCAATCGCCGCACCTTCCCCCAATTGCCCCGCCGGAATACCGCGCTGGAAGGCCAGCGTTGCGAGCAGATGCGTTGAATTCACCGGGCCGCCGCGCGTGATGGCATAGACAAGCTGGAAATCCGTGAAGGTAAAAATAATGCTGAAGGTCATGACAATCGCCAGGATCGGCAGCAGCATCGGGAAGGTGATGTAACGGAAGCGCTGCCAGGCGGTTGAGCCATCCAAAAGCGCGGCTTCATAAAGCGAAGGCGAAATGGTCTGCAAACCCGCCAGCAGCGAGATGGCGACAAAGGGGATGCCGCGCCAGATATTGGCGGCAATCAAGGACCAACGCGCGGGCCAAGCAGTATTGATGAAATCGACATTGGTATCGCGCAAGCCAAGTTCGATCAGCATCCAGGAAATAACAGAAAATTGTGGGTTATAGATCCACCAGAAGGCAACCGCCGTCAGCACAGTGGGCACAATCCAGGGCAACAGGATGATCGCGCGCAGTAGTGATTTGAAGGGCAGGTGATTGTTCAAAAGCAGCGCCAGCCAAAGACCCAGCCCAAATTTCCCGATGGTCGCGACGCCTGTGTAGAAAACGCTGAAGAAGACCGCGTTCCAAAAAATCGGGTCTTCGAACATGAACTCGAAATTCTCAAGCCCAACCCAACGCCCGCTGCGCCCGATGGTCGTATCCGTAAAGGCAAGCCAAATCCCAAGCCCCAGCGGATAGGTCAGGAATACCGCAAGCAACCCGATAGCGGGCAGCAGGCAGATGATGATCAGGAAGGGCTTCCAATCAAGCAGCCTTATCAGCCAATTCTGCTCAATCTTCGGCCTGACCCATCCGGTGGTTGTGCTGGACATTACTGAAGCTCCGGCAGGGGGCGGCCTTTACGTTGAAGGCCGCCCTTGTTTGGTTCAACCACGGCGGAAAATACGGCGTGACCGGCGCTCGGCTTCACGCATCGCCGCATCAGGTGTGGCCTGACCCGCCGCGACAGAAGCAAACATCTGCACAAGCACATATTCCGCATTGGCCTGACCCGAGGCTTCCGAAATTGGCCCCTTATAGCCATTCCAGAACTGGTTGTTCATGGAATCGCGGAAGAGCGTGATTTTCGGGTCGCTGGTCCAGACCGCAGAAGCGCGATAGGCATTCAGCGGATGCGCCCAATAGCCAAGA
>JBBAUC010000092.1:0-11494 GCA_040398485.1 Roseomonas sp.
TGCCCAGCGTGGTGCCGACATTGGCCCCCATGATGACCGAAATCGCGGATCGCAGGCCTAAAACGCCAGCATTGACGAGCCCTACCGTCATCACGGTCATCGCTGTCGACGATTGAATTATCCCGGTGATTAACGTACCCGCAAACATCCCCTTGACGTCCGTGCCGGCCATTTTGGCCAACCATTCCCGCATCTTGTTCACCGACAAGGCCTGAATACCGTTTGCCATGAACTCGAGACCCAGAAGGAAAATTCCCAGGCCCCCGATTACGAGAACAATGATCTCATTGAACAGATCGACTTCCACGTTTCACCTCAGGTTAGCGCGTTGCGCTTTTTCGGGATTGCTGTTTGAAAGAAGTCGCCCAATAGGCTTCGACTTCCGCGGTGACTTTGGTTGGGAGCGCCACGTATCCCAGGGCATCCCCGACGCGTGCTGCTTCGGCATAGAAATAGCGAAAGAAAGTCACGGCGCGGGCGTTTTGCGCAGTATTCTGATTACGACGCATCACGATGTAGACCGTGGCCGTCATCGGCCAATCGGCCCCTGTGGCGGCAGCCGTGGCCGAGATACCGCTCCCGGCTGTCCAGACCCCGGCTTCGACAGCAGCACGGATTGTCTGCGGGGTCGGCGCCACGACCTTGCCCGCGCCATTGATCAGTTGCACGATGCCCAGACCGGCACGCGTTGCCTGTCCGACCTCGGCATAGCCAATTGCGCCGGATGTCGCCTTGACAGCAGCAATCACGCCAAGGTTGCCGTCGGCACCTTTACCCACCGGCCATGTGACTTTTGCGGCCTGCCCAAGCGTCCAGCCCGTGCTGCGGGCCAGAAAGCCAGTTACGGTCCAGGTGGTGCCCGACCCGTCAGCCCGGTATCGGACCGAAATCGGCAGATTGGGCAACGCGATGTTGGGGTTCAGCAAAGCGATGGCCGGATCGCTCCAGTCAGCGATCTTGCCGGTAAAGATCGCGGCCAGAGTATCGGCGTCCAGCGTCAGCGCTGCACCGCCAAGGTCCAGATTGGTCACAGCGGCAGCGGCCCCGTTGATCAACGGAAACTGCACCAGACCGCGATCAGTCAAACTGGCGGCCGAAACCGGAACTTCGGTTGCGGCAAACATCACGCGCGGATCCCGCAGTCGTTCGAGACCGCCAACCGAGCCTACCGGATCGTAGTCCAGCGCGTTCGCCCCGGCAGTCCAGTCACCGCTGCGGCCTTCATGGCGGGCCATATTCACGCGGTCAGCCGCCAGATAGCTTCGATATGAGGTGGAAACCCGTTGCAGGATCGGGTTGACAAAGGTTGAACCGGCACCGGCCAGACGGCCTTCTTCATTTGCACCTGCGGTTGCGAAAACCAGAAACCCAAGCCCGAGGAACATTGCCGAAGCCACGGCAATGCGCCGCCCAAGGCCCCAAGGTTTTCGTAGCACAGACCTGCCGTCGTCCTGCGAAGTCAACATTCAGCGACCCTCTCAGCCAATCCACACCCTTTGTTGCGACGCTACCAAGGGAGACGTGCAACAGATGACATTTTGGTGACAGTTAAAATTGATACTAGTAGTCTTGGTAAAGCAAAAATTCATCGGCTGGTCAACGGGTCTGATTTTTATTGGACGTTCATGGCCTTAACAACGTTGTTCATGGTACGGTCCAGAGCTTCTGTATCGTTGCAGATCTGATGGACGAGATAATGGGCTTTGCGGTCGCGCTACACGGTTTCGCTATCGTTAAGTTCGGGCGCGTATTTGGTATCCATCCACTGATTCATACCTTGCTTTTCAGGTGAAGCCTCCATCATCTGTTCGTATCCAACAGCCTAGGCCTTGAATCAGAATCGCGCGCCCGTGGGAATCCCGTTTATGAATTCACTGCCTAAACAAACCGAAAAAGAAGTTTATCCCGCTTGCGCAGACGTCACCCGGTTCAGGCTGCGGGCGAAGACGTCACCCAAGTTTCACACTTCGGTCATCACTTGGTCGCGCCCATTGGGATATTAATAAGATAATTCGTTGAGAGGTTTACATGGCCGATCTCCCTACTGATCCGCTGTCTAAGGTATGGAACCCCGATGATCGCATCGGTGACATGCTTAAAGGAAAGCGCGGGCTGATCGTTGGGGTTGCCAATGACAGTTCAATCGCCTTCGGCTGCGCTGCCAAATTGCGCGCCTTCGGTGCTGAACTCGCGGTAACATGGCTGAATGAAAAGGCGGAGCGTTTTGTCCGCCCGCTCGCGGAGCAATTGCAATCCTCCATCATGATGCCGCTCGATGTCGAAGAACCGGGTGCGCTTGAGGCGGTTTTCGCGCGCATCGAAAATCAATGGGGCAAACTTGACTTCGTGATCCACTCCATCGCCTTCGCGCCGCGTGAGGATCTTCATGGCCGTGTGGTTGATTGCTCGGCAGAAGGTTTTACCCAAGCGATGCGCGTTTCCGCATGGTCCTTCCTGCGCATGGCCAAGCTTGCGGAACCGCTGATGAAAGATGGCGGCGTATTGATCACCATGAGCTATTACGGCGCCGACAAGGTGGTCGGGAATTACAATATGATGGGCCCGGTTAAGGCCGCTCTCGAAGCTTCGGTGCGTTATGCCGCCGCTGAACTGGGCCCAAGGCACATTCGTGTCTTTGCTGTGTCCCCCGGTCCTCTCAGGACTCGTGCCGCAAGCGGCATCGCCCATTTCGATGAGTTGGTGGATATGGCGCAATCCCGCGCACCGGCGCAGCGCCTGGTGGACATCGCGGAAGTTGGGCGCGTCGTTGCCTTTCTTGTCGGAGGCGCTTCATCCGGCATGACGGGCGATACGATCTATGTTGATGGTGGTTTGCATATCATGGCCTGAAGGGGCAAGCGATGCACAGAAAGGCTATCTCCGCCGCTGAGGCTGCGGCGCTGATTACTGACGGATCAAGCGTGATGTTCGGCGGCTTCATGGGGGTCGGTACACCGACCCGCATTGTGGATGCGCTGGTCGCGCGTGGCGCCAGGGACCTGACCATCATCGGCAATGACACGGCAAGGCCTGGAGTTGCGATCGGCAAGCTGATTGATGCCGGCTGTGTCGCAAAATGCATCGTCAGCCATATCGGCACCAACCCTGTCACCCAGAAGAAGATGATCGCGGGCGAGATCGAGGTGGATTTGGTGCCGCAAGGTACCCTGGCGGAGCGCATTCGCGCTGCGGGGGCAGGGCTTGGCGGTGTTCTCACGCCAACAGGTGTTGGCACCAGGGTGGATAAAGGCAAGCAGGTGATAGAGCTAGAAGGGCAAAGCTTTCTTCTGGAGACGGCCTTGCCTGCTGATGTCGCGATCATCCTGGCGCATGAGGCCGATTACAATTTCAACCTGACTTACAGGCTGACCGCGACCAATTTCAACCCGGTCATGGCGCTGGCCGCCAAGCTGGTGATTGCCGAAGCTGGCGAGATCGTGCCTGTCGGTGTTATACCCCCGGATGCCGTTCGCACACCTGGCATCTTGGTCACACATCTTGTGGAGCGGCCGCGATGAGCATGGAAGCCAAGGAAATCATCGCGCGCCGCGTGGCGCTTGAATTGCGCGACAATACCCTGGTCAATCTTGGTATCGGCTTGCCGACCCTGGTGGCGCGCTATATCCCCGCGGGCATCAGGGTTCATTTCCAAAGCGAAAACGGGATCATCGGCTTTGGTGCGCCACCTCCCGAAGGCATGGAAGACCCCAATCTGACCGATGCCGGCGGCGGCTTCATTTCCGCCATGCCGGGCGCGGCATCCTTCGACAGCGCCATGAGCTTCATGCTGATCCGCGGTGGGCATTTGGACATGACCGTGCTTGGCGGGTTGCAGGTGGATGCGCGGGGGCAGCTCGCGAATTGGATGGTGCCCGGCAAGCTTGTGCCGGGCATGGGCGGTGCCATGGACCTGGTTGCCGGTGCGCGCCGCGTCGTGGTGGCGATGCAGCACGTCGCCAAGGGCGAAAGCAAGATCGTACCCGAATTGACGCTTCCGCCCACTGCGGCAAGACCCGTGACACTGGTGGTGACGGACCTCGCGGTGCTGGAACCATCAGCGCAGGGCCTGATCCTGAAGGAACGCGCGCCGGGCGTCAGCGTTGAAGCGGTACGCGCCGCAACCGCTGCGCCGCTGATCATCCTCGGAGACGTGCCTGAAATGGCGCTCACGCCCTGAAATACGGAGAACCCCCATGCCGCCTTCCGATCTGATCGGCCATGGCTATGATGATCTTTCCATCGGCCAGACCGCAAGCCTTGAACGCATCTGCAAGGACAATGATCTAATTGTCTTCGCGCATGCTTCCGGCAATCTCAATCCACGGCATTTGCCGGGGCTCGCCGAAAAAGTGACTGGCGAAAAGCCGGTCGCACCTGCCATGTGGGGCGGTTCGCTTTTCTCTGCGCTGCTTGGCAATGTCCTGCCGGGGCCGGGCACGGCCTATCTTCAGCAGACGCTTAATTTTCACAATCGGGTTTATCCGGGTGATGTGCTGACCGCGACAGTCACAGTGCGCGACAAGCGACCAGATCGCCGTGTGGATCTTGAATGTCGGCTTACCCGCAATGACGGTACCCTAATTGCTGATGGCGTGGCTGAGGTGAAGGCGCCGGCCATGAGCCTCAGGGCCGATGACATCACCCTGCCAAGCCTTGCGCTACAAAAACGCGGTAAGATTGAACGCCTGCTCGCTGCGTGCGACGGCGTGCCCCCAATGCCGACCGCTGTCGTGGCGCCGACTGACCGAAACTCCCTTGGCGGCGCCTGGGAGGCAACGAAGGCCAGGCTGATCGAACCAATCCTGATCGGGCCGGAATCGCAAATCCGCGCAGTCGCAGCAGAAATCGGCTGGGATCTTGCCGATATACGCATCCTGGCAACACACGATGACCATGCCGCGGCCGCGCGCGCTGTCGCGCTGATTCACGAAGGCAGTGCAGCCGCTGTGATGAAGGGCAATATCCATTCCGATGAAGTGCTGAAGCATGTCACGAAGGGCGATGGGGGCCTGCGCGCAGGGCGACGAATCAGCCACGTTTTTGTCCTGGATGTTCCGGGCCGAGAAGGACCATTGCTGATTACCGATGCCGCCATCAATATCGCGCCTGACCTTATGACCAAGGCCGATATCATCCAGAATGCCATTGACCTGGCGCGCGCGATCGGCCTTGACCAGCCGCGTGTCGCCATTCTCTCCGCAGTGGAAACGGTCAATCCGGCCATACCCTCATCGCTGGATGCCGCCATCCTCTCCAAAATGGCCGAGCGTGGACAGATTAAGGGCGGCATTGTGGATGGTCCGCTCGCCATGGATAATGCCGTTGATATTGGAGCGGCGAAAACCAAGGGTATCGCTGGAATGGTTGCCGGCCATGCGGATGTGCTGGTTGTTCCCAATCTTGAAGCCGGCAATATGCTGGCGAAGCAACTTGTGTTTATGTCAGATGCCGATACGGGTGGCCTGGTTGTCGGTGCCAAGGCGCCGGTGATGTTGACCAGCCGCGCCGATGATGAGGATGCGCGGCTGATGTCGGCTGCATTGGCGGTGCTCTACAGCCATTGGATGCGTACCGGACAGTGTCTGGCTTCCGCATGGCCAGTCCAAGTGACCGGGGCTTAAGCGCTTCTCGGGCTGGGCTTGCCTCCTTCGGGCGGGCATCACTCCACAAATGCAAGCATGGGGTACTTCATGAACGGCATTATCATGGTCCTGAATGCGGGGTCGTCTTCCCTGAAATTCGCCACTTATGAAGCCGCGGGCGCTACGCTCGTGCAGCTTCATGCCGGGCAGGTTGAGGGCATCGGCGCGACGCCGCATTTCGTGGCCCGGGATTCCAATGGCCTGAAAATCGCCGATGAGCTTTGGCCAGATGGCGGCGCACCGGCTGATCATGCCGCGGCGCTTAACGTCATCATCACCTGGCTGGAAGACCGGCTACCTGCCCCGGTTGTGGCCATCGGGCATCGTGTGGTGCATGGCGGGCCGGATTTTTCGGCACCCATACTGATTGATCTTGGTGTCATGGCGGAATTGCAGGCGCTCGTTCCGCTTGCACCACTTCATCAGCCGCATAATCTTGCCGGCATCACCGCTGCCGCGAAGCGCTTTCGGGGTGTGCCGCAGGTCGCCTGTTTTGATACGGCGTTTCATCGCACCCAGCCCTTTGTCGCCGATACCTATGGCCTACCGCCTCAGTATCACGCGCAGGGTATCCGCCGCTTCGGTTTTCATGGCCTATCTTATGAATACATCGCCGGGCGCATCGCCGCCGAGGACCCTGCCCTTGCCGAGGGCCGCCTGGTTGTTGCGCATCTTGGCAATGGCTCATCGCTTTGCGCCATCGCCAATGGCCGCGCTCAGGCCAGCAGCATGGGTTTCACCGCGGTAGATGGTGTTCCCATGGGTACGCGCTGCGGCCAGCTTGATCCCGGTGTTGTGCTTCATCTTCTTGACAGCCTGGGCATGACAACCGCCGAAGTCACTCGGCTGATCTACAGCAATAGCGGTCTCAAGGGCATGTCAGGCATTTCCCATGATGTGCGCGAAATTGAGGCTGCCGGAACTGCCGCTGCCGAAGGCGCGCTTGACTATTTCGCCTATCGCGTCCGGCGCGAAATCGCGTCACTTGCAGCCGCCATGGGCGGGATTGACGCTTTGATCTTCACGGCAGGTATTGGCGAAAATGCGCGCGCTCTCCGTGCACGGATTTGCGAAGGGCTTGGCTTTCTCGGCATTGCTCTGGACCCAGCGCTGAACAGCGCCAATGCCCCGGAAATCGCATCGGCAGATGCGAAGCTTCGCGTTCTGGTCCGCCGCACTGATGAGGAACGCATGATCGCGGAACATACAATGGCAGTGGCCCTTGGCGGCCAGGACGTGTCGTATCGCCCGGCGTCCCAATCGGATGATGCGTGAACGGCCAAAGCATCATGGCCGGCCCGCTTGACGCGTGGCCATGATGTCTCTCTGTCCGTCATTCCCATGACTGATCAGAAGCTGCTTGTGACACTGGCGGCACTTGAAGCCTTTCTCCTCGCGCGTCGGCAGGGGCCGCCAGATCTGGACGCAGCAGTGCAAGCGGCCATGGTGAAACTCCACGGCGATGCCGTACCGCACGCAATCGCGACCGCCGGCCACGCGATTGCCCAGGCTGTTGAGGCCCATGGCGCCACTTTCCCGCCCGGAACCGAGCCCGCTTATCACGACCGGCATCACCAGGCTGAAGCGATCCTTGCTGCCGGCTGGCTTGGGACCGCTGCGGTGGATGCTGGCTTGATGTCCAGGTGCGCGGCGACATTGCTTATCCTCGCCATGGCGGGCCATGACCTGCTGCATGACGGCACGCTCGGCGATACGGCAGGCGCGCTCGAAAGGCGTTCGGCGCTGCGCACAGATGCGCTGATCACCTTTCTTCCTACAACTGACAGGGTAGAAATTTCGCGCCTCATCATGGCCACGACGCCTGAGGTGGAGGTGGGCGACCTGCCAGCAAGGCTCGCCCGCGAGGCGGATCTCTTCGCGAGCTTGACCCCAGGGCTTGGTTGGCGCCTCAGCCTTGCCCTGGCGGCGGAGATGGCGGCTGCTGGACTGCCGGGGGCCGATGCTATCGCCAGCCATGCCGGTCGCCTTGCCCTGCTGAAGCGCCTGCCCGAAATGACGCCTCCCGCCCAGACACTTGGTCTGGCTGCGGCACGCGCGGTGCAATTGGCCGCACTATGTCGCGCCGGCGGGGATAGCTGCGCCGAAACTGCCGCCGCAAATCTTGATGCCATGCCGTCAGAGGAGAATGCGCGCCTTTGGCACGCGGCACTGATCGCCCTTGGCTGGCCGGACCCCACCGCGTGACACGCCCTTTACGCGTCAGCTTTGCCATTACCATCCTGACGGCCTTCACTATTGTATTCGTCCTTGCCCTTGGGGCTGTGGTGCTTGCATATCGGCAAACAGGGGCACGCGCTGCGCTGGCCGCGGCAGAGCGGAGCCTGGCGCAAGCGGCCGATACGGCAGCAGCAAGCACGCGCGCCCTGATCAGACCAGTCATGGCGCTATCCGCTGTTTTGCCTGAATTCGCCCCTCTCACTGAGGGTCTCAATCCAGCCGCGAGCGATACCGCCGCCATGCTTGCATTGCTGATCCATGAACCCGCCATTCAAGTTATATCGGTAGGCCTGCCGGATGGCACATTGCGCCAGGTGATGCGCGTCGGGGCCTTGGCGAAGGAATATGCCGATGGCGCACCTGCACAAAGCGCCTTTGCGCTGCGTGAGATTCTGCACGGACAGACAAGCGAGAATTGGCATTTCCTTGATGCCGGATTGCAGCCCCTTGGTATGCTTGGGCGCGCAGCACGAAGCTTCACACCACGCCAGACGCAATGGTATTTGCAGGCGAGTGATGCTGCGGTGCATGTCTCCACGCTTTATGATCTCCCGCTGCTCGGTCGGCCCGGCATTTCGGTAAGCCGTCGTGTGCCTGGCTCTGGCGCTGTTGTGGCATTGGACATGACGCTTGAAGGGCTGGTGGAATTCCTGGCCCGTCTGCGGACCACGCCGTCGAGTGTGCTTTTCCTTTTCACCCAGGACGGCATTATGATGGCGCATCAGCGGCCAGAGCTTGCCGTGCAACGCCTGGCGGATGGCCGCACCGCCTGGACAACGCTCATGGCCAGCCCCGATCCGCTCATTCAAACGATTTGGCGGGAATATGCGCAAGGCGCGCTGCGTGTTGGGCAGACGACGCAACTTTTGCCCGACGCAAGTCTTGTTTCAAGACTTGATTCGAGACTTGGGGCACAGCGCGGCGCTGACCCGATGATGCCAGCACCGACGGAAACCATGCTGGTACGGCTTGAATCGGTTGCGGAACTCGCGGGGCCCAGTATGCTCGTTGCTGTGGCAGCCCCAATTGCCGATTTCACGCGACCCTTGGATATGGCCTTGAGTGAGGGCACGACCTGGGCGTTTTTGGCTTTGCTGCTTGGCCTTGGAGGCATCGGTATGCTTGCGTGGCGTATATCACGCCCCTTGTCGCAATTGGCACGAGAAGCAGATGCGATTGCGCGCCTTGATCTTGCTGCCCCCATCCACGTGCGCAGCCACATCACGGAAATCGCACGACTGGCCAGCACCATGGATGGCATGAAATCAGCCCTGCGCGTTTTTGGCGCTTATGTGCCGCGCAGCCTTGTGGCCAAGCTGATGGCTGAAGGTGATGCCGCAAAGCTGGGCGGCACGCGGCGCAGCATCAGTGTCATGTTCAGTGATGTCGAAGGCTTCACGACCCTGGCTGAAGACCTTCCGCCTGAGGAGCTTATGCACATTGCTTCCGCCTACTTCGAGGATCTCACCGCAGAATTGCTGCGCTGCCAAGCAACGATTGACAAATATATTGGTGATGCCGTGATGGCGCTGTGGAATGCGCCGCAGGATGATCTTTCCCATGCCAGTAATGCCTGTGAGGCAGCGTTGCGCGCGCGGCTATTGACCGAGAGATTGTGTGAGCGATTTGCCGCGCGAGGTTGGCCCCGGCTGCATACCCGATTTGGCGTCCATACCGGAGACGCCATCGTGGGAAATGTCGGTTCATCTGATCGCATGTCCTATACAGCGATTGGCAGCATGGTGAACCTTGCCTCGCGATTGGAGGGCATAAATAAGGCCTATGGAACCCAGATCCTGATTTCCGAGGCGACACGACGCGCGGCCGGCCATGTCTTCGTGAGCCGGCCGGTTGATCTGGTACTCGTGAAGGGTTCCGCTCAGCCGGTTGAGCTGCATGAATTGCTCGGCTATCTCATTGTGGATCGTCCTGAGGATACGCCCTTGGTTGCCCACCCTCGCCTGGTTGCCGGGCTGGCTGCTTGGCGACGGATGATCAATGCCTATCGTGCCGGGCATTTTGACACAGCATCGGCGGCGCTTGCCGATGCCGATCTGCCGCCAGATGATCATCTCGGCCGGCTCTATGCCGAACGCATCAGCGCCCTACGCGCGGGTGCTCCCAAGGACTGGACACCCGTGACCCGCGCGATGATAAAATAATCTGATGACAGGGCCAGAACCACCGACCAGGAAGCGCATCAAACTTGCGTTGCAAGGCGGCGGCGCCCATGGTGCCTTCACCTGGGGCGTACTTGATCGGCTGCTGGGCGACCCGCGTCTTGAGGTTGAAGGCATTGTCGGGACGAGCGCCGGGGCGATGAATACCGCGCTGGTGGCGGATGGTTTGGCGGCAGGCGGGCCTGATCTTGCACGCCGCATGCTGACCGAATTTTGGAGCGGCGTAGGGAAGATGGCGGCAGCCGCGCCAGTTCAGCCCACGCCAATCGATCGGCTTTCCTCGCCAGGGACAATGCGCTTTTCACCGCTCTGGATGGCAACCGATGCGATGTTCAAGCTTTTCTCGCCCTATCAGCTCAATCCGCTCAACCAGAACCCTCTCCGGCAATTGCTGGAGGATCTGGTTGACTTCCCGCGCCTTCGCAAGGCCGCGCGGCCAGCGGCCTTTGTCTGTGCGACTAATGTTCTGAACGGACGTCTTAAGGTTTTTGCTCGTCATGAAATGAGTGCGGCGGCGGTCATGGCCTCCGGCTGTCTGCCACAGCTGTTTCAAGCGGTTGAGGTGGGTGGAGAACATTATTGGGATGGCGGTTACTCCGGAAATCCACCTATTTTTCCACTGATCTACATGGGCGGATGCCCAGATATCATCATCGTTCAGCTCAATCCCATCAATATCCCAGCGGTACCACGCGACATGCGGGCGATCATGGATCGCATCAATACGCTCGCCTTCAATTCATCATTGATGCGGGAAATGCGGATGATCCACTTCGTCACCCAGTTGATTGATCGTGGTGATCTTGACGGGGAGAAGTATCTGCGACTTTTCATTCATTGCATTGATGCTGAGGAACAGCTCGCGGGACTCGACCCATCCTCAAAGCTCAATGCTGCGCCGGATTTTTTGGCTCATCTTTTTGAACTTGGGGTCGCCCGAGCCGAGGCGTTTCTCACCTCACATTTTGATGCCATCGGAGTTGCATCATCTACGGATATAGAAAAGAAATTTTGTTGAACTTGTCCTTTCCGCTAAGTAGTGCAACAAAAATGTCATTGATATACCTGCTTCCAAAACCACGAATTGTTGAATAAACTCAAAAGCGAGAGTGAACAGGTGTCACGCGGCTACCAAGTCGGATAGGCGGCGCTTTAGTCCCAGCTTGAGGTGCTTTTTTGAGATGAAGAAGGAGTAAGAACATGTCGCAGGAAAATAGCGAAGCGGAACCAAAATCCTGGCTTCAACTCGCGATCGAGGATGATCTGGACGAAGAGCTTGAGCAGGAAATTGATGATACGCGGTTTCCGCCAGAACTGCGTACGCTGCTCCAGCAGCGTCAGAAAAGCACGATTGATCGCAGACTATACTTCAATGAATTGCTTCGCCTGCAGGGTGAATTGGTCAAGCTGCAGGATTGGTTGCAGCATCATCGG
>JBBAUC010000093.1:0-11491 GCA_040398485.1 Roseomonas sp.
GCGTATGGGCGCGGGTGGCGGTGGTATCGCCCCCGGCCCGATTTATGTGCCGCAGGGGCTGCCGGGCGAAAGGCTGCACGTCGAAATCAACGGCAAGCGTGGCGATGGTGCGCTGGCCACGATCCATGAAATCCTAAACCCAAGTCTTGATCGCATCGCGCCTGCTTGCGCGCATTTTCTGGAAGGCTGCGGCGGTTGCGCCCTGCAACATTGGGCGCCTACCCCCCAAGCCGCCTGGAAGCGAGAGCGGCTGCGGGTGGCTTTGGCACGTGGCGGTTTTCCCGAAGCCCCGGTTGCTGAGACCATCACCACGCCGCCCGGTGTGCGCCGGCGCGCCGATTTCGCCATACGGCGCGGGACGGATGGGCTCCGGCTTGGCTTTCACGCAGCGGGAAGTGCGGCCATTCTGGATATCGCCACCTGCCCGGTGCTGCATCCGCGCCTGGTCGCGGTGCTGAAGCCGCTGCGCGATCTGCTGCCGCGTCTGCCGGCGCTGAAGCGCGATGGCTCGGCGGTGCTGAACCTGCTCGATACCGGGCCTGATCTGTTGCTGCGCACCGATGGCACGCTGGATGCCGCTGGGCGGGCGCTGCTGGCGGGGTTTGCCGCTGCCCATGGTCTGCCACGCATCGCCTGGGCGCGGGGCAATGGCGTGCCGGAAATCGCCGCCCAGCTTGGGCCGGTGAGTATCGCGCTGAGTGGCGTTGCGGTGACACCCGCCCCCGGCGCCTTCCTGCAAGCGAGCCCTGAGGGCGAGCAAGCAATCATCGCGGCCATGCTGGCCGGCCTGCCCGCCAAGCTCGCCGGGCGCGGGAGGATTGCTGATCTGCATGCGGGCTTTGGGACACTCAGCCTGGCCTTGGCGCGGCGGGGCAGGGTGACGGCCTTCGAATCGGATGGCGCGGCGGTGGCCGCACTCGCCAATGCTGCCGCCAAGGCCGGGCTGCCCCTGGCGGCCACGCGGCGGGACCTGGTGCGCCAACCGCTCACGGTGGCGGAATTGGCGCCTTTCGCCGCGGTGGTGCTGGACCCACCCTTTGCCGGCGCCGAGGAACAGGCGGGCTTGCTCGCGCGTTCAGCCGTGCCGGCGGTGATTTATGTGTCCTGCAACCCGCAAGCGCTAGCGCGGGATTTGCGCTTTTTCGCCGATCAAGGCTGGCGGGTGGATGCCGCCACGCCGATTGATCAATTCCTTTGGTCCGGCCAGCTTGAAGCGGTAATTGCGTTAAGCCGACTGGTCCGAGGTAAAAAATAGAGAGCGTTACTCCGCCTTGATGCCAAGGCTGCGCACTTCCGGCTCCCAGAAGGCTATTTCGTCCCGCACATAGGCCGCGAATCGCTCAGGCGTGTAGCCGCGCATGGCGGGGGTGCCCATTTCCTCAAAACGCTGATTGATCGTCGAATCGGACAGCGCCTGTTCGGTCGCCGCCGCCATGCGGTTCACAATCGTCGCTGGCGTACCGCGCGGGGCAAAAAAACCATACCAGGAATGGGATTTATAGCCGGCGATTCCCGCCTCGGCCGCCGTTGGCACATTGGGCAGCAGGGAAGAGCGCTGATCGGTCGCGACAAACAGCACCCGCGCCGTGCCGCCATCCTGAAAGCCCTTCAGGATGGAGGGGATATCGGAGCAGAACTGAATTTCGCCCGCGGTGAGCGCGGTAAAAACCTGCCCGCCGCCGCGATAGGGCACATGAACGGCATCGGTCCCCGTGCGCACACAGAAACTGGCCGAGGCGATATGCCCCGAAGTGCCAATGCCCGAGGAGCCATATTGATAGCGCCCAGGCGCAGCCTTCAAGGTCGCGATGAATTCCGCGGCCGTGGTGGGCGCGAAATTGCGCGTGGTGACGGCAAGCGCGATGGGCACAAAGACGGTCGGCGCCACCGCCACCAGATCGGTCCGCGCATCAAAGGGCACCGGGGCAGGCAGGCCGCGGGCAAGTGCAATGGGAGAGAGGGTAGAGAGCACAAAAACATCGCCATTGGCGGGCTGCTTCGCCACGTAATCCGTGCCCACCACGCCGCCCGCGCCGGGGCGGTTTTCCAGCACCACCGGCTGGCCAAGGATTTCCGCCATTTTCGGAGCCAAAAGCCGCGTGGTGATATCCGTCCCGCCCCCGGTGCCGAAGGGGATGATGATGCGGATGGGCCGGCTCGGCCAAGGCGCCTGGGCATAGGCGGGGCAGGCCAGCGGGCTCAGCGCCAGCGGGGCGGCGATCAGGCTACGGCGAGATATCTTGGCCAAGGGGGTATTCCTTCTAGCAGCTTAGCGATTGAATTTCTTATTTAATGCGGGTTCTGACCCGGCGGTTCGGCGATGTTGCGGCATGCAAGAGGTCTTGCAAAGGGGGGCTTCATCTGGCACGAAACGGGAACAAACGCGCCCTGCCGCAAAGTGACCCCGCTTTGCAAGCCCTGATTCACGCACCGCATCTAGTGGTGCCGCTACTGTGGCAAGACTACATCTTGTAGTCAGACCGTAACTTGGGGCATGATCCGTCCTCGGGGGAAGTTCTCAGGGGGTTATCCGTGTTCGACGCAGTTCAGCTTGAAGGCCATGGCCAAGTACGCATTGATCGGTCGCGCGATGCGCTGCTGACCGATTTCGGCAAGGCCACATTAGATGATCGTTATTTGCTGCCAGGCGAATCCTATCAGGATTTGTTCGCACGAGTCGCATCCGCTTATGGCGATGATGCGGCACATGCGCAGCGGATTTATGACTATATCTCGCGGCTTTGGTTCATGCCGGCCACACCGGTTCTGTCCAATGGTGGCACGACTCGCGGCTTGCCGATTTCCTGCTTCCTCAACGAAGCCTCTGACAGCCTTGATGGCATTGTCGGGCTTTGGAATGAGAATGTGTGGCTCGCGGCCAAGGGCGGTGGCATCGGTTCCTATTGGGGGAATCTGCGCGGCATTGGCGAAAAGGTCGGCCGCAACGGCAAGACCTCGGGCGTCATTCCCTTCATTCGCGTGATGGATAGCCTGACGCTGGCGATTTCCCAGGGCTCGCTTCGTCGTGGTTCGGCGGCCTGCTATTTGCCAGTGAATCATCCGGAAGTCGAAGAATTCCTGGAAATGCGCCGCCCGACCGGCGGTGATCCGAATCGCAAGGCGCTCAATCTCCATCAAGGCGTGCTGATCCCAGATGCCTTCATGCGCGCTGTGGAAGCGGATGAGGAATGGGCGCTGGTTTCGCCCAAGGATGGCGCGTTGATGAAGAAGGTCTCCGCACGGAGCCTTTGGATTCGCATCCTGACCGCGCGTATCGAAACTGGTGAGCCCTACATCATCTATTCCGATCACGTGAATAATGCGCGGCCGGAGCATCAGAAACTGGCAGGGCTTGAGGTGAAGACCTCCAACCTCTGTTCAGAAATCACCCTGCCGACCGGGATTGATCAGCATGGGGAACAACGCACGGCGGTGTGCTGCCTATCCTCGCTCAATCTGGAGACTTGGTTTGAGTGGAAGGATGAGGCGCAATTCATCCCCGATGTGATGCGCTTCCTGGATAATGTGCTGCAATCCTTCATTGATACCGCACCCGATACCATGGCGCGCGCGCGCTATAGCGCCATGCGGGAACGCTCGGTCGGGCTTGGGGTGATGGGCTACCATTCCTTCCTGCAGGCGCTGAATGTGCCTTTTGAGAGCGTGGTGGCGAAGGTTTGGAATATGCGGATGTTCAAGCATATCCGCGCCCAGGCTGACACTGCTTCCCGGCTGCTGGCCGAAGAACGCGGCCCCTGCCCGGATGCCGCCGAATACGGCTTCATGGAGCGGTTCTCCAACAAGATGGCTATTGCGCCGACCGCTTCCATCAGCATCATCTGCGGTGGTGCGAGCCCGGGGATCGAACCGATTGCGGCCAATGTCTATAATCACAAGACGCTGTCCGGGTCCTTCATTGTGCGCAACCCTTTTCTGAAGAAGGTATTGGCCAAGCACGGGCGCGATGATGAGGATACCTGGACCACGGTCACAGTGAATAAGGGCAGCGTGCAGCATTTGGATTTCCTGACTGAACAGGAAAAGGCCACCTTCAAGACGGCCTTTGAATTGGATCAGCGCTGGGTGGTGGAACATGCGGCCGATCGCACGCCCTATATCTGCCAGTCGCAATCGGTGAACATCTTCCTGCCGGCCAATGTGCATAAGCGGGATTTGCACCAGATCCACATGACGGCGTGGAAGAAGGGTGTGAAGTCGCTTTATTACTGCCGCAGCCTTTCCATCCAGCGCGCGGATGCCATCAGTGAAAAAGTGGCGCCGCAGGCAGCCCTTGGCGTGGCGGCGCCGGCCAATGACCAGGCGCAATTGCCGCTGGTCGCGGCGGTGCCGGCCACCACCAATAATTACGAAGAATGTTTGGCCTGCCAGTAAAGCTGCGTTAGACTTATCCCAACCCGCCCCCGGTTTCGGGGGCGGTAAGCCTGAAAAGGGCAAGGGAGAAAGTCTGGAATGTTCACGCGTCGCAGCCTGCTGGCCATCGGGATGGCCAGCACCATCATCACCAAAGCCAAGGCACAAGCCAGCAATTGGCCGGATCGTCCGATACGGATGATCATTGGCTACCCCGCCGGCGGCCCCACGGATTTTCCAGGCCGGGTCTTGCAGGACCCGCTGCAAAAATTATGGGGACAGCCCGTTGTCATTGAGAATCGCCCCGGCGCCAGCCAGGTGATTGCCTCTGAAATGGTCGCGCGGTCCGCGCCCGATGGCTATACGATTTTCCTCGCCGCCAGCACCCATGCCAGCAATGCCGCAGTCTATGCGCGCCTGCCCTATGACACGATCAATGACTTTACGCCGATCGTGAACATTTATGCCTCGCCCACGGTGTTGTTCACCGGCGCCGGGCAATCCTTCCGCAGCGCGCAGGATTTGGTGGCGGCGGCACGGCGTGATCCCGGTATGGCCTTTGCCTCCTCCGGCAATGGGTCTTCAGGACATTTCGCGTTGGAGATGTTCCGCAAGAAAATGAACCTGGATCTGACCCATGTCGCCTATCGCGGCGCGGTGCCGGCGCTGCAGGATGTGATTGGTGGGCGCGTACCCGCGACCTTCAGCACCCTGTCCGGTGCCATTGCGCTTGCGCGTGATGGCAAGCTTCGCCCGCTGGCGATTGGCGGGCCGCAGCGCGTGCCGGTGCTGCCGGATGTGCCAACGCTGGATGAACTCGGCATGGGCATCCCGGATACCAGCCCCTGGTATGGCTTTATCGCGCCCCGCGGCATTCCGCGCGAGATCGTGGACCGAATAGCGCGCGATGTGCAGGGCTTGCTGCGCGACGCCACCATCCGCCAGCGCTTGATTGATCAGGGTGGTGTGATTCTGGGTGAGGGGCCTGAGGTTTTCGCCGCGCGCATTGCCCGTGAATTGGCGGACAACATCGTGGTCGCGCGGGAGGCGAATATCCGCGTGGAATAGTCCCGCCACAATATCTTGCGTTGGGCGATTGCCTGACCCACCAATTGTGGTAGAAGTTTCACTCAGCTCAAACAATGGGATTCGAGACAATGGCCGATGGCATGGTGCAGGATGAATTGCCGGTGAAATTCGATCTTTTGACCTCGAATCCCGTCTACAAACCCTTCCGCTACCCTTGGGCCTATGAAGCCTGGTTGCAGCAGCAGCGAATCCATTGGCTGCCGGAAGAAGTGCCACTCGCCGATGATGTGAAGGATTGGCAGAAGAATCTGACGCCGTCTGAGCGCAATCTGCTGACGCAGATCTTCCGCTTCTTCACCCAGGCGGATGTCGAAGTGAATAATTGCTACATGAAGCATTATTCGCAGGTGTTTAAGCCGACGGAAGTGCTGATGATGATGTCGGCCTTCTCCAACATCGAAACGGTGCATATCGCCGCTTATAGTCATTTGCTCGATACCATCGGCATGCCCGAAATCGAATACACGGCCTTCCTCAAATACAAGGAGATGAAGGACAAATACGATTACATGCAGAGCTTCAGTGTCGCGAACAAGACTGAAATCGCGAAGACGCTGGCCGCTTTTGGCGCTTTCACCGAAGGGCTGCAGCTTTTCGCTTCCTTCGCGATTCTCATGAATTTCCCGCGCTTCAATAAGATGAAGGGCATGGGCCAGATTGTGAGCTGGTCGGTGCGCGACGAAACGCTGCATTGCCTTTCCCTGATCCGACTTTTCCGCACTTTTGTGCAGGAAAATCCAGAAATCTGGACCGAGGAATTCCGCCGCGATCTTTACCTGGTTTGCGCCACCATTGTGGATCATGAAGACGCCTTCATTGATCTGGCCTTTGAATTGGGCGGTGTGCAGGGCATGGATGCTTCGCTCACCAAGCAATATATCCGCTTCATCGCGGATCGCCGCTTGCAGCAGCTTGGGCTTGAACCGCTCTATAACATTGAAAAGAATCCGCTGCCCTGGCTCGATGAAATGCTGAACGCTGTGGAACATGCGAATTTCTTCGAAAACCGTTCCACCGAGTATTCGAAGGCCAGCACCGCCGGTTCCTGGGAAGAGGCTTTTGTTGATAGCGCCTTTTCTTCCGCGCAACCGGAAGGCAAGATTGAACTCGCACGGCATTGACGCTGCGTGTTCACGCTGGGTGAATTGGAAGAGGCAGCGCGGCTTGTCCACACTGCCTTTCCGCCTACGCCGCAATATGCCTGGCCGCTGCTCGCGCAACGCGCGGGGGCAGAGGTTTGGGTAAAGCATGAAAACCACACGCCGACCGGCGCCTTCAAGGTGCGCGGTGGCGTGGTGTTCATGGAAAGGCTGAAGCGCGAAAACTCCAATGTGGCGGGCGTGGTGAGTGCCACGCGCGGCAATCACGGCCAATCGCTGGCTTATGCCGGCGCGCGCTATGGTATTCCCGTCACCATCCTGGTGCCCCGCGGCAATAGCGTTGAAAAGAACAACGCCATGCGCGCGCAGGGTGCGCGGCTGATTGAATATGGCGAGGATTTTGATGAGGCGCGCGAAGAAGCCGCGCGGCTCGCGCAGGCGGAAGGCTTGCTGTTTGCACCATCCTTCGCGCGCGATCTGGTGCTTGGTGTGGCCACCTACGCGCTGGAATTCCTGCGCGCGGCACCGCCTTTGGCTGCGCTTTACGTGCCAATCGGTCTTGGTTCAGGCATTTGCGGCTGTATCCTGGCGCGCGATCTGCTTGGCCTGAAGACCGAAATCATCGGCGTGCAAAGCACCGAGGCGCCGGCCTATGAGCTTTCCTTCGCCGCAGGGCGCGTGGTGACAACACCAACCGCCAATACGCGCGCCGATGGCATGGCAACCCGCCTGCCGGATGCGGGTGCGCTTGAGATCATCCGCAAGGGTGCTGCGCGCATCGTGACCGTGACGGATGACGAAGTGGCCGCCGCCATGCGCGCCTATTGGCAAGATACGCATAATCTGGCGGAAGGCGCGGGCGCCGCGCCGCTGGCGGCATTGTTGCAGGAGCGCGATGAGATGCGCGGCAAGCGCGTGGGCGTTGTGCTCTGCGGTGGCAATATTGACCTCGCGCTGTTTCGTGATTGGGTGATGGCCAGCGCCTGACGGGCGATTGCGGCCAGACCCAAAAAGAAGGCCATCTTTTCAGACCGGCGCCTTGGTGCAATGTAGCGCAGCGATACCCGGAGGAACCAGCCATGGCGCGATTTGACCTAGCCCTGAAGGGCGGAGACTGTGTGATGCCTTGGGGGGTGGTGCGCGCTGATGTCGGCATTCGCGCCGGGCGCATCGCCGCCATTGGTGATCTGACGCAGGTCGAAGCCGCGGAAACCGTGGATTGCAAGGGGCTGCATGTGCTGCCCGGCTTGATTGACCCGCATGTTCATTTGCGCGACCCGGGCGACCCCAAGGTGGAAACCATGGAAACCGGCACCCGCGCCGCCGTGCTGGGTGGCTTGGCGGCCGTGTTCGACATGCCCAATACCACGCCTTCCATCACCAATACTGAAAGGCTGAATGCCAAGCGCGACTTCGTGAATGGCCATGCCTGGTGCGATATCGGGATTTATGTCGGCGGCACGAAGACGAATATCGCGGAGCTTGCGGCATTGGAGCTTGAGCCCAATGTCTGCGCCATCAAGATTTTCGCGGGCTCCTCCACCGGTGATTTGCTGGTGGAAGATGATGAAAGCCTGGAAGCGGTGATGCGGTCCGGCCGCCGCGCCATTTGCTATCATTCGGAAGATGAGTATCGGCTGCAAGCGCGCAAGCCCATGTTCACGCCGGGCATGGCGCATATCAACCATCAGGAATGGCGCGATGTGGAAACCGCGATGCTGGGAACTCGCCGGTTGATGGCCTTGGCGCGCAAGACCGGGCGGCGGGCGCATATCCTGCATGTCTCAACGGCTGAGGAATTGGCCTATCTTGCGGATTACCGAGATGTCGCAAGCTGCGAAGTGCTGCTGAACCATCTGACGCAAACCGATGAAGCCTATGTGCGGCTTGGCGGTTATGCGGTGATGAACCCACCCATTCGCGGCGCGCGGCATTTAGAAGCGGCCTGGAAGGCTGTGGCGGATGGCACTGTGGATTGCGTGGGTTCAGACCATGCACCGCATTCCCGCGCCGCCAAGGAACGCCCCTGGCCCGATACGGCGGCGGGGCTTACGGGCATTCAAACTATTGTGCCGCTGATGCTGGATCATGTCAGCGCCGGCCGGCTTTCCCTGCCAAGGCTTGCTGATTTGATGTGCGCGGGCCCGGCGCGCGTTTATGGCGCGAAGACCAAGGGGCGGCTGGCCGTTGGCATGGATGGCGATGTCACTGTCGTGGATATGAAGAAAACCCGCACCATCGAAGATAGCTGGATTGTCTCCCCCTGTGGTTGGACCCCCTTTGCCGGGCATCGCTGCACCGGTTGGCCGGCGATGACGATTGTGCGCGGCCATGTGGCGATGCGCGATGATACGGTGATTGGTGCGCCGCAGGGCAAGCCGGTGGCATTCATCGATACGCGGCAGGTCTGATGGCCGAAGGCGCTGCGCAGGCAGCGGTGGAAGCGGCGATTACGTCGCGCCGTTCCATCCGCGCCTTTTTGCCAAAGCCTGTGCCGCAGGCGGATGTTGAGCATCTGCTGGATGTCGCGGCGCGCGCCCCTTCGGGCAGCAATATCCAGCCATGGAAGGTGCATGCGCTGACTGGCGCGCCGCTCAAGCGGTTATGTGATGCGCTGATGGCGGAACACGAAGCGGGCATCACGCCAGACTCAGAATATCAATATTATCCGCGCAAGTTTTTCGAGCCCTATCACAGCCGGCGGCGCAAAGTAGGTTGGGACCTTTACCGCCTGCTTGGCATTGGCAAGGGCGAGAATGAACGCATGCGCGCCCAGCATGGCCGAAACCTGATTTTCTTTGACGCGCCCGTCGGGTTGATCTTCACCATCCATCGCGAACTGGAACAGGGTTCTTGGCTGGATTACGGCATGTTCCTGCAGAATGTGATGGTGGCAGCCCGCGGCATGGGGTTGGATACCTGCCCGCAAGCGGCCTTCATGCCCTATCACCGCACCATCCAGGCCATGCTGGACATTCCGCCTGAGGAAATGTTGGTCTGCGGCATGGCGCTTGGCTATGCCGATCCGGACGCGGTGGAGAATGGCCTGGAGACGGAACGCGCCCCGGCGCGGGATTTTGCGCGCTTTGCGGGTTGGGACGAATGAAAAGGGAAACGCGATGAAACCCTGCCTGCCGCCACTGGCCACCACGCCGCGCCCTTCCTGGCGCGCGGCCGAACTTTCCTGTGACTGCCATTTCCATATCTTCGGGCCTTATGACCGCTTTCCGCTGGATACCGGACGGCATTATGACCCGCAGGAAGCGACCATCGCCGATTACCGGCGCATGGCCACGGCGCTTGGCATTGAACGCATGGTGATTGTGCAGCCAAGCGTTTACGGGACCCGAAACGAAGTCTCGCTTGATGCGGCTGAAAAATTCGGCCTGGATCGCGCGCGCGTTGTCGTGGTGATTGACGATAGTTTTGATGATGCCGCGCTGAAGAAGCTCCATGCCCGCGGCACACGCGGCGTGCGCTTCAATGCGGTCAGCGGCAATGGCACGCCGCTTGAGCAGTTGGAAGCGCTGGCGCGGCGCATTGCACCGCTCGGCTGGCATTTGCAGCTTTACGCGGAAGGCTACCAGTTACCGGAATTGGCACCCCGTCTTGCATCCCTACCGGTGCCGGTGGTCGTGGACCACATGGGCGGCGTGAAAACCAGCGAAGGGCTGAATGGCGCAGGCTTCAAGGCGCTGCTGAAGATGCTGGAAAGCCCGCAATGCTGGGTGAAGATTTCCGGCTATCGCATCTCGGCCGGGCCACCCTTTGCCGATGTTGCGCCCTTTGCGCGCGCGCTTTTGGTCGCCGCGCCGGATCGCGCCGTCTGGGGCACGGATTGGCCGCATCCAAGCCTACAGCATTGGATGCCGGAAGATGGGTATTTGCTTGATCTGCTCGGCCAATGGGCGCCGAGTGATGCGGAACGTCGCCGCGTGCTGGTGGAAAACCCCGCGCGGCTTTACGGGTTTTGAGAAATGGGGGGAATCACGCCCCCCAAAGATATTGTCTGGTCGCATTTTCCGAGTCGCAAAGTGTGACCACTTGGCTTGAAAATGCTCCGGCCTCAACCCTTACGGGTTGCCTCATACCGCGCCTTGGTCTCCGCATTCGGCGGATAAAGGCCAGGCAGCGCCACGCCCTTGCCCACTTCTTCCATGATCCAGGCTTCCAAGCGTTCCTGTTCCACCGCGGCGTCCACCACAGCATCCAGCAGCGCTTGCGGGATCACCACCGCGCCATCGGCATCCGCCACAATGATATCGCCGGGCACTACCGTCACGCCGCCGCAGCCAATGGTTTCCTGCCAGCCGACAAAATTCAACGCCGCCACGGAAGCCGGCGCCACATAGCCCTGGCAGTAAACCGGCAAGCCAGTGCCAATCACGCCCGCGCCATCGCGCACCACGCCATCCGTCACCAAGCCGGCCACACCCTTCTTCGCCATGCGTGCGCAAAGGATATCGCCGAAAATGCCAGCAGCCTTGCTGCCCATCGCATCCGCCACGGCCACGCAGCCTTCGGGCATGTCTTCAATCGCAGCGCGTGTGGAACGCGGTGAGGACCAGCTATCCACCGTCGCCAAATCTTCCCGCGTTGGCGTGAAGCGCAACGTGAAGGCAGGGCCCACAATCCGGCGGCGATCGCCCTGTACGATCGGGTTCGATCCCGCGATGTAGCAAAACCGCACGCCCTTCTTCAGCAGAACCGTGGTCAGCGTTGCGGTGGTGACCGCTTCAAGTGCGGTCTTTTGGGCGAGGGTCAGGGCCATGGCCAGTTCCTTGTCAAATCCTGGCGCTTCAATACAGCGCTCGCGCCACCGGGCAAGATGCGGTACTTCAATTGCGCGACCAGCCGATGCGCCCCATCGCGCCACAAGCCGCGCAATCGGGCTTCCAGGCGCTGTGTTCCGCCCCGCAGGCGTCACAGCG
>JBBAUC010000094.1:0-11373 GCA_040398485.1 Roseomonas sp.
GGCATTTGTGGGCGTTGGTATCGTCAAGCAGGATGATCCGCGCGCCGATCACCTTCTCAAGCTCGACCTCGCCGGTGAACTCCGACCCATCGATCAGAACAAGGTCGAAGGCGTCAATGCCATGCTCCGCCTTTACATGCTCGATCGCCCAGGCGGGCACATTGGCGTCCCGAACATAGGCGATATCAGCCTCGCGCCATCCCAAAACCTGTTGCAGGGGGTAACTGTTCAGTGCGGTCGCCGTGCTGTTGTAGAAGGCCTCCACCGCGGCAGTATCTGGGAATTCGTCAGTCCTGACCGAGGACATGTTGTAGCAATGGACGAAGGGACGGTCAGCATAGGTACTGCGCAGCACCTCAAAGCGCCGGCGGGAGACCTCGATGCAGAAAAGCTTCGGGCTGCCGGTATTCACGGAGAGGCCGGCGACGAGGGCCTCAGTACTGCCGCCGCCTGCCGAGGACCCGATCTCCAGCACATGACGCAACGATTCGGTTGCGGCGAGGTCCCGGATCAGCCGATAAAATGCATCGTCTTTAATCTCCGCCGGAATAATTCGCTCAAGCTCAGATTTTGCCGGCGCAATGGGATTTTTCATCGGGTGGACCTCAAAGCTTGTGCTTGCGCCGGATGGAGGATTAACGGCGGGG
The DNA here is from genome assembly GCA_040398485.1 of Roseomonas sp. GTDB lineage: Bacteria > Pseudomonadota > Alphaproteobacteria > Acetobacterales > Acetobacteraceae > Neoroseomonas. The sequence continues at coordinate 648 of JBBAUC010000094.1, forward strand.
CTGAACTAGTGGACGAATTGGGCTCATAGCCTATCCCCGCTGAGAGCGCCAATACGCGCCGCTGATGCGTTTTGGTCGTCCGTAATGGGTCGGGTGCAAGGGTCCGGAGAGACCGGATGTGATAGTCCATGACCCTCGTTAAGCCGTCCGGGCGCGCTAGCGCGCCAGATCGGCCTCGACCATCTCGGCGACCATTTCCTCCAGCGTGGTTTCCGGCTGCCAGCCTAGCTGCCGCCGGGCATGGCTGGCATCCCCAAGGGTCACCGCCACGTCCACCGGCCGCAGGAAGGCAGGGTCCCACCCGCACGTGCTGCTCGAAATCCAATCCAAGCCGGCCAAAGGCAATGCGGCAGATGTCCCGGATGGACACGGCCCGCCCGGTCGCCACTACGTAGTCGTCAGCGGCTGGTTGCTGCAGCATCAGCCACATGGCCTGCACATAGTCCCGCGCATGGCCAAAGTCGCGCCGCGCCTCTAAATTGCCCATTGGTAGTTCTTGCGCCAGGCCAAGGCTGATCCGCACCGCGCCATCGGTAATCTTGCGCATAACGAAGTCACTGCCGCGCAGCGGGCTATCGTGGTTGAACATGATGCCATTGTAGGTGAACAGGCCGAAACTCTGCCGGTAATTCACCGTCAAGCAATGCGCGAAGACCTTAGGCAGTCGCGTAAGGGCTGGTGCGATGGAAGGGGGTCTGCTCGTTGGGCAACGCCTTATTGGTACTGCCGAACATTTCACTGGACCCGGCCTGGAAGTATCGGGCCCGTGGCGCCGCGATGCGCAGCGCTTCCAGCATGTTTGCGGTGCCAATCGCGGTGACCTGAGTGGTCAGCAGCGGTTGGTTCCAAGACATCCGCACGAAGGACTGGGCCGCCAGATTGTAGATCTCGTCCGGCTGTACTTCCTGCAGCACGCTGATCAGCGAGGATAGGTCTATTAGGTTGCCGTCCACCAAATGTACCGTGCCGGCGCATCCTAGCAGCCGCAGCCGCTCGGCCACCGCCTCGGCGCTGCCGTGCCGATGCGCCAACCCAAACACCTCGTAACCTTTGCCCAGCAGCAGCGCTGCCAAGTAGGCGCCATCTTGGCCGGTAACACCGGTGATAAGGGCGCGCGTCATGCTGGCCGGTCCGCGCCGCGTCGGCCACAGGTGTCGCAGTTTCTTGTCCATGCCGTCATGCGCGCAAATCTCCCCGTCTCGCGGCTCGGTCCCGCCAATGGGCAGGTAGCCTGGCCATGGCGCGCCATGGCCAGGCGGCGTCCAACGCCAGCCCGGCCCGCGCCACAGTCAGCGCCTCGCCGACCCGGCCAGCCCTGACCAATAGCGTGGCCCGATAGGCAACCGCCCAGGCATGCCATCGCCGATAGGCCGCCCGCGCAGGCCCGCCCACTGGGCATTCCGCTAACCGCGTGGCCGCTAGTTCCAGCAGGTGGCGCGAAAGCTTCTCGCGTTGGTCGCCCGCAAAAGTCAGCGACCCTGCGTGGCTGCGGTAGTGGATGACATCCTGCTCCAGAACGATATGGCGCGGCTTGGCCAGCACCAGTCGCAGCCAGAAGTCTTTATCGGCCGAGATCGGGAACCGCTCGTCGAACCCGCCAATGCGCTGCAGCAGACTGCAACGGTAGAAGGCAGCGTTCATCACCGTAACATTGTGGATCACGTTGACCTCTGTCAGCCCTACTGCCGCCGCACCAGCCAAACGCCGCTGCGGCTGCTGGATGCCATCAACCTCTGTGAAAAAGGCAGCGCTGCCAATGACAAGTTCCAGCTGAGAGTTGGCCATGGCCGCCTCAGCAAGGGCGAAGGCCCCGGGGGCATAGAGGTCATCGCTGTTCAATAGCCCAACGATACGGCCACGCGCCAGGCGCAGTCCCTTATTGTAGGCATCATACAGGTTGCGGTCGGGTCCAGTGTGCACAATGAGATGCGGGTAGCGCGCCAACACGTCTAGCGTGCCGTCGGTAGAACCCCCATCAATGATGATGTGCTCGCAGGCCGGATGAGCCTGAGCCAGCACACTCTCCACCGCTGCGCCGATGGTCGCCGCCCGGTTCAGGCAAGGCGTCACGATGCTGAAGAAGGGCTCAATCATGGCGTGGCTGCATGGCGGCGACGCCAGCGCTGGGTGGCGCGCAATCCGGCTTCCGCCGCCCAGCCCAGACGGGGCGAGACCCGGTCCAGCAGCGCGACGCTACTCAGCGCCAGCCGGGCCGCCAGTGCTGCCAAGCGTGGCGGCGCCACAATGTTGCGCTTGGCAATCGTAACTCCTGATACCTTAGCAATCGCCAGCCAGGCGGCACGCTCTGCTTTCGCCTGTGCAGCGGTCAGCATCGGCAGCCGCGCCACCACCGCATCCCGCACCACCACCCCGGCCTCAGCGGCCAGTGCCGGCAGCAGCAGGGCAGCGAGGGCAGCGGCGCTGGCCGGGGCCTCTGCGCCCGCCTGGCGCAGCAGGTCGCGGTGCAGCAGCGTGGCGGCCGGCACGGGCATGCCGGCGGGTGCCTCCGGCATCGTCTCGCCCTCCAACAGGCGGGTCCATGCCGCCAGCGGCGCGGCAACACGGCACAGCGCCTCACTGCCATCCGTCAGCACTTGCAGGTGGTGCCCCAGCACGGCCACCGTGCCGCACGGCAGTTGCGCCAGCATTTCCTTAAGCGCTTCAGGGGCCAGCAGGGTATGGCCATGCGGCAGGAACAGCAGCCACTCAGCCTCGACCGTCGCCAGCAGTCCTGCCAGCCCTCCGGGGGTGGGCGGCGGCACCACTGCCAGGCGCGCCTCAGTCGGCAGCGGCAGCGCCAAGCGGGCGCCACGCTCCCGCAGCGTTGCCGTTGGCGTAGTCAGGAATTCTAATGTCTCTGGCAACCGAGCTTCCCAGCGGGCTCGGCCGCGCACCACATCCTCCCGCGCCCGTGCGCCCATCTCTCTGGCTAGGCCAAAATCCAGCGGCGCTCGCCGCCCAGGCGCGTAGAGCAGCCCATTCACGCCGTGCGAGATGACCTCGTTCATAGTCGGTGCATCCAGTGCCACAACGCATAGCCCGGAGGCCATCGCCTCCAGGAAGCTCATGCCGATGCCCTCCATCGGCCGTGGCGCGAAGAACACGTTGGCCGCCGCCAGCGCCTCGGCGAAGTTGCGGCCATCGGGCGTCCAGACGGTGCGGGCAAGTCGGCCAATGTGGGGCGGAGTCGCCCAGTCAAATGGCGCAGCGTGGCCAGGGTCCGGCGCGTCGTGAATCGTAAGGCTTTCAAAGCGCGCACCGGCGGCCAAGGCCAGCGCCTGCGCGATAGGGATGTCTCTGCGGCGATACCAGAAGAACGCGCGAAGCGTGCTGAAATCGGCGCTTGCCGGAAACCGTGCAGGGTCCGGATAGTATTGCACCTGGGCATGCACCGGCGCATGGCGCATCACCTGCCTTCGCAGCGCCCAAGAAAAACAAAGGATCTTTGCGTAATTGAATGAGGGTCGCCAAGTAAAGACGCCACCACGCCACATCGCGTCATACATAGGGATAAAGGTGACGTTAGGATGCCGTCCGGACAGCAGCACGAAGGCTTCCTGTAGCTGCCAGATCACGATGGCATCGTAACGCCATTCGTCGAAGCCAGTGCATTGCCGGAGGACATCGGCGATATCCGCCTCGGCGCTGAATACATCCACCTCGGCATGCGCACGCAGTAGGGCCAGCATGAATGCGCTTGACCCCGTCCTCTCGTGGAAATTGAGGCCGAGATAGGCGATCCGCATGGTATCAGCTGTCTCGATGCGATCCAGTACGCAGCGTTTCCTGCGCCAGAAACCAGCGGTAGGTAGTGGCCAAGCCCTCAACATTGTCGATGCGGGTGCGCCATCCAAGCGAGGCCAGCCGCGCGACATCCATTCGCTTCGCCATAGTGCCGTCTGGCTTGCTGGTGTCCCATTCGATGCGCCCACGAAAGCCGGTCACCTCAGCCACCATCCGCGCCAAGTCTGCGATGGTGATATCGGCGCCAGTGCCGATATTCACATGCTCCTCGCCAGAATAGGTCCGCAGCAGGAAGGTTGTGGCATCGGCCAAGTCGTCAACATGCATGAACTCACGCCGGGGCGTGCCACTGCCCCAGCAGGTCACGCTTTCCGCCCCTTCCTGCGCGGCGCGGTGGAAGCGCTGCAGCATCGCCGGGATCACATGACTGCGCTCAGGGTGGAAATAATCGCCTGGCCCATAAAGATTGCACGGCATGGCAGAGATGTAGTCGCAGCCATATTGCCGGCGATACGCTTGGCACAGCTTGATGCCAGCAATCTTAGCCACCGCATACCACTGGTTGGTCGGCTCCAGCGGGCCGGTTAGCAGCGCGGCTTCCGGAATGGGCTGCGGTGCCTCCCGCGGGTAGATACAGGACGACCCGAGGAACACCAGCCGCCTGACTTCGGCACGGTAGGCCGCTTCGATCAAGTTCGATTCTATCATGAGATTATCGTAGAGAAATTCCGCTGGCAAAGTGTCATTGGCAAGTATTCCCCCGACCCGCGCGGCCGCAACGATCACCGCATCCGGCCTCGCCTCCTGCATGAAGGCTTCGACCTGGGCCTGGCGTCGCAGGTCCACCTTAGCGCGGTCCGCCACCAATATGTCGCAGCCTTCGGCCTGCAGACGCCGCACACAGGCGGACCCGACCATACCAAGATGGCCGGCGACATAGACCCTGGCCCCACGGAGAGGGAAGATTTCGTCCTCCGGCGTCACCGCAGCGGGCTCAGCCATTGCCCCTCTCCCGAAGTTCCATCTCCACGCGCAGCGCCGCCAGATCGCTGGCAACCATCTCGGCCGCCAATTCTGGCAGCGTGACCTTGGGCTCCCAGCCGAGCACGCGCTTCGCCTTCGCGGCGTTTCCGATCAGTAGGTCCACCTCGGTTGGACGAAAATATCTCGGGTCCACTTGCACCAGTGTCCGGCCGGTCGCGACATCCACGCCGATTTCGTCTGCGCCCTTGCCGCGCCATTCCAGCGTGATCCCAGCCTCCCGGAAGGCGAGGTCGGCAAAGTGGCGCACAGTGTGGGTCACGCCAGTAGCCAGCACGTAGTCGTCTGCGACCTCCTGCTGAAGCATTAGCCACATACCCTCGACGAAATCGCGCGCGTGGCCCCAGTCGCGCTGCGCATCCAGGTTCCCAAGCCACAGCCTATCCTGGGTGCCAAGCGTGATGGCAGCGGCAGCGCGGGTAATCTTCCGGGTTACGAAGGTCTCGCCACGACGCGGGCTCTCGTGGTTGAACAGCACGCCGTTGCTGGCATATAGGCCATACGCCTCACGGTAGTTAACAACAATCCAGTAGCCGTAGAGCTTGGCTGCGGCATAAGGGCTACGCGGATAGAAGGGCGTGGTCTCGTCCTGCGGTACAGCCTGCACCTTGCCGTAGAGTTCGCTCGTGGAGGCCTGATAGAATCGCGTTCGCTTCTCCATGCCGAGGATGCGAATCGCCTCCAGCAGGCGCAGCGTGCCGATAGCGTCCGAGTTGGCGGTGTATTCCGGCGTTTCGAAGGAGACCGCGACATGACTCTGGGCACCAAGATTGTAGATCTCGTCAGGCTTCACCTCGGCGATGATGCGGATTAGGTTGGTAGCATCCGTCAGGTCGCCGTAGTGGAGGTAGAAGCCAGCGCCGGGTACGTGCCGGTCATGATAAAGATGATCTATACGACCGGTATTGAATGATGACGAACGCCGCTTGATGCCATGCACGAGGTAGCCCTTGGCTAATAGCAGTTCAGCAAGGTATGAGCCGTCCTGCCCAGTAATGCCGGTGATCAAAGCTACCTTGCGGCGTAAAGACGTCATAGCGTTGTCCCCAGATTCATTGACATGATTACTGCCCGTCCTGGTGAAGGCTTGGCCCTGGGCGGGAGTTCGATTTAGACTGATTATTAAACCTGTCTAGCAAGCGGTGTCTGCGGCCGAAAGGGCCGTTGGTCTTTTGAAGCGTGTATGGTGAACGGACGCGGACGTGACTTGCACTAGCCACCCTGCCGCAGCCATCGCCGAACCCGCACCGCCATCGATACAATGGGGGCGGGCGCGTGCAACAGAAACCACTGGCGCACCCCACCGTTGCCGCCCTCAGGCGGCAACGCCGACAGCTCAACCTGCGCCTTCAGAAACGTCAGCTCAACCCGCGCCTTCAGATAAGCCTGCTGGAACAGCTCCAGGCGGCGCCGGTCCCATTCGGCCGAACGGTAGAGTGGCGATGCATTCTGGATCGCATAGACCTCTGGCTGACCCTTGGCGAGGTCCGAGGAAGCACCCCCCATCGCGTAGGAGGCAATGACCCGCCCAATGCGGCCGAGCCGCAATTCGGGATCGGCCATGACCTTCAGCCACCAATCATAGTCAGCATGGCGCCGCCAGCGCAGGTCGAATTCACCGACGCGCTGAAACACTGCGCGCCGCGCAAAGGTGGCCTGGTGCGGCAGGCAGCCCAGCACCATCTCCTCGGCTGCCGCTTCCGGCGGAGGTGGATCATGCCGAACCTTACCGCCGGACATCCGTACCAGAAGTGAGCCATAATATACATCGGCGTGGGGCGCGGCGGCGATCTCCGCCATCGCATCTGCAACGGCCTTGGCATCGGCGAAATAGTCATCCGCGTTCATGAAAAGCAAGAATTCGCCGCTGGCGAGGCGGATGCCCTTATTCATTGCGTCGTAGAGGCCGCGATCCGGCTCGGACAACAACACAGCGATCCCAGCTCGGTGCCGCGACAGAATATCAGCGGTAGAGTCGGTCGAAGCGCCGTCCACCACGACATACTCGATGGCCGGATAAGTCTGCGCCAGCACGCTGGTGATGCAGGTATCTAGCGTTGCAGCCGCGTTCCGGCATACCGTAATAATTGATACGACAGGCAGGCTCCGTGTCGTTGCGCTCGCTACCAATGGCTCCCCCCGTCTTGATGCCAGTCGGAATGGCACTTCAAACTATTGCCCTGTAGGCGCAAAGCCGAGTTTCAGCCATGTTTACCGCGTCGCCGCCGCCTACAGATGTTTGGAGAGATCCATGCAGCGTACAGCAGGGACCGAGGCCTCGCTGAACTCCCGCCGCCACACTAAGATGCGCAACGCGTTCTTCGTGTCCCGAACATCCTGCTTCACCTCCCGCAACTCGGCGGCAATGCATGGTCTATTTTCCCCAAAATTCTGCCCGACGCGCTCTCACGGCTTACAACCTTAACGATCGCAGCGCTATACACAAGCTATTGAATTTGAGTATCAAAAATACGCGGCGCGAGCAAGGCTATACCGCCGAAAACAACGCGACGGCGTGCCCGGCGTGGCAGAACCGCCCAAAGCCTCCGTGTCGTCGTCATTTGGAGAGAACCTCCCTAATGCCGTCACGGAGCCCTTGAGCATGTCGGGACCAGTCAGACATTACCTTGCCTTCGGCGGCGGCACCTAGCGCGATACGGGCGTAAAGTTCCGGATCACGAAAGCGCAACATGGCATTGGCGAGGTGTGTAGGATCGGGCGGCACAACCAGCCCGCTTTCTCCATCGTTAACCTGTTCCCCGAGACCACCGACAGAGGTTACAATACCGGGAACACCATGCGCCAACGCAAGCGGCAGCACACCCGACTGGCTAGCCTCTCGATACGGCAGCACCAAGCATCGCGCAGAAGCAATAATAGGAGCCAATTCGGAATCCGCTACCCAGCGATTTTCCAGAGTCACTCCTGGCATCGCAGCAAGGCCCGGGGCAATTCGGTCCGGATCACCAGATCCAACAATGCGAAGCCTCGCCTCAGGCCAAGTAGCACGCACCAAAGGCCAAGCATCACGCAACAGATCAAGTCCCTTATAGGCTCGAAAGCGACCAAAAAATAGAAACTCCGTGCTTTTGGCGACGTCAGCTAGGCCATAGGGAAGATGAGCCGGCAGGGCTAGGCGGATCAAGGGAAGCTTTGGCCATTCCCGTTCAAGAACAGCAGCAACGGCGTCACTCAACGTGACAGCAGCACGTGCCGCCGCAAGTTCACGTGACAGCCGCCAGCGGAAAAGCGGGGCCGGATCGCCTGGATGCGGTGCCGCATCATGGATGACTGGGATGAAAGCAATCCCCGACCTTGTAAGACCAGGGGCAAGGAAGGGCGTCCAGGGATGCGACATGGCCGAAAGAACGACCCCATCACCGTGCATGCGCGCAAAGCTCCTTAACTGTTGGCCTAATTTCGGCAGTCGCGCAAAACCTGTGGCAAACCCAGCAAGGTTGGCGTAGGTGTCTACCTCCTGGCGTATCGCCGCCTCAGTTCTGATAGTTTCAATAAGTGCGTTCTGACGAGATACCGAAATGGCGATGTTTGGCGACAGAGCGCGCAGCAAGGATAACGCGTAATGCGCGCCGCCGCCACGACGCCCCCAATACCAAAGCAGCATGCCTTGTCTCCAGTCTATTCCGCTTCGCTGAGCGTTCAGGCTTCGGGCGCATCATCGGTAGCTAAAGAGATCAGCTGAAGCCGAAGGCTAGGCTTCAATTGGCGCAGTCAACCCCACTTGTCTCAAAGTAGCTTTCAGGGTGTCAGCCGGATCAATCCTTCCATTGCTCAGCCCCAAATATTTATGGAGCCCATCGCAAACCTCCCTACCCCAAATTAGGTGGTTGGAACCGTTGCAACGCATGATCCCTATCAAGTTCCCTTAGGGTAACCCATCCTCCACAATCCGTCCCGCTTCCAGCCTGATCATCCGATTGCACCAACGTTTCACCACCCCCATGTCATGTGTGGCGATTAGCAGTATTTCAGACGTCGTCACCAATTTCTCAAGCCGCACTTCCGCCTTGGCCATGAAATCGGCATCTCCGGCGCTAAACCATTCATCCATCAGCAAGATTTGCGGCTGAACGGCGGTTGCCATCGCGAAGGCCAGGCGGATGGACATGCCGACGGAATAACCATGAATGGGCACATCCAAAAACTCACCAAGGCCCGAAAACGCGCCAGCTTCGGCTTCAAGCGCGGCAGTCTGCTCGGCATTCAAGCCGCGATACAGGGCACGAAGCCGAATATTCTCTCGTCCAGTTGAAAGGCTATCCATGCCGGCGGCCGGGTCAATCAGGCTCCCGATTTCACCTTCAACGGTCAGGCGCCCGCCCACGGGTTCATAAATGCCCGCAAGGGTGCGCAACAAAGTGGACTTCCCCGCGCCATTATGGCCTACCAGCGCTACCCTTTCCCCGCTTTCGATCGTGAAGCTCAGGTCAGACAGGGCAGAGATAACCACCCGGTTCTGGGCATCCGCCTTAACGCGGCGGCTGGCTGCGCCCAGCAGGCGCTTTTTCATGCTGCGCGCGCCAAGGTGATACAGGGGGAATTCAATGCGAAGCCCTTCGGCGCAAATACGTGCCATGGTGTCAGACCCAGAATGCGATGCGGGAACGGAAGCGCGCGAACAAAAAGCCGGCCAACACCACATGCAGCGTGGTGTAGAAAATAGCCGCGAGCCACGCCAAAGGCGGCCCCCCCCCTTCCAGCAAGGGGCCGCGCACAGTCTCCAGCAGCGCATAGAAAGGGTTGAATGCCATCCACACAATGGCATCACCCAAAAGCTCCGGCTTCCAAATAATGGGCGACACAAAAAAGGCCAATTGCACCACATTGGCGACAATGGGTGGAATGTCGCGGAAACGGGCACAAATCATGCCAAGAAGCAGCCCGCCGGCCAGCATATTGATACCAATTAGCACCAAGCCAGGGATGGCGAGCAACGCCTCAGGCCCCGGCACCTGGCCGAAAATCAGAAAGACAATAGGTATCAGCGGCAGGGAATGGGCCGCCACGAAAGTATTGCGAAAGGCGACTCGTAGCGCATGCAAGGTGTAGGGAAGGCGCATCTGGCGGATCACGCCTTCAGCCGAAGTAAGGGTGGTGCAGGAGTCACTAATGAACCCCGCCATCCATTGCCAAACTATCAGGCTTACGGCCAGGTGCGGCAGGTAGTTTGAAAGCTTAAACTTGAATAATGCGCCGTAAAGCAGCCCAAGCCCAATGAGCATTACCAAGCTGGAAAGCGACATCCAAAGTGGCCCAAGCACGGAACCACGGTAGCGGTTACGCAGGTCAAGCCGTGCCAGCGCAAGCGCCAGTCGCCATTGGGATAGTCCATCTCTCAGGTCGGCCAGCGCCCTTTCTGTGTGGCGGGGATTAGCGGCGTCGACGGACAAGATCTGTTCTGGTCTGGGCATTGATGAAGCAGGCATAGTGACTCGCTAGCATGATCGACAGCGTCCTACCACAGAGCTGGGAGCCTGCAACTACAGGCGGGTTTGATTATGGGAATGCCCCTTATCGCCACCCCCAGGCGGCAGCCTTAGCGCCCCTGGGCCGACAGTATCTGGCAGCGTGTCAACGCCGGTTGAAACCTGACCCACTTTTTCCCTGGGATGGGGCTAGCCGCATCCCAGGGTGCTATCCTTCATCTCCCTTGCCTTTTGACCAAGACGCCTGCGCGTCGTTTAGCCTTCAGCCGGTAATTCTCACCGCTGAAAAGCCAGATCGGCAGCCGGAACCGGGCGGGAGGCGAAGTAGAGCCCCCCGGCTGATGCCCAGCGCCTTGGCCTGTTTCGCCAGAGGGAGGGAATGCTGAGGGTCGATCATCGTCTTGCGCTCAGCAATCCCGCCTTGGTGAGCGCGCCCGCTAAAAATTATTCGTGAGCGTCAACTCCCCTATCTTCGCATGGAGTTCTTTCACATC